>JAYNVZ010000035.1:0-6780 GCA_038101125.1 Gammaproteobacteria bacterium
AAATACTGGCAATGGCAAATTATCCATCATTTAATCCAAACAATCGAAAAGAATTATTTGGACCTAAAATAAAAAATAGCGTCACCAGTATATCGTTTGAACCAGGATCAACTATTAAGCCATTCACAGTATATAATACATTGATACATAACACATTTAAGGAAAAAGATCTTATAAGCACATCACCTGGCAAGATGAAGATAGGAAAACATGAAATAAAAGACTATAAAGATCTTGGTGATTTATCTATAGAAGATATTATTAGATTATCAAGTAATGTAGGTGCAGCAAAAATATCTTTAGGGAATAATAAAAAGAATATTTATACAACATTAGAAAACTTTGATTTTGGTAAGAGTTTATATATAGACTTTCATGGTGAAGAACAAGGGAGACTTCCTCATTACTCTAGCTGGGACGATACACGGCATGCATCTATAGGTTATGGTTATGGATTGTCTACAACATTATTACATTTAGCAAATGCGTATACAATTCTAGCAAATCATGGTAAAAAAATTCAGTTAACTTATGAAAGGGTTGATAATAATGATATATTTTTTGAAGATGTTTTGAATAAAAGTGTTTCTAAGAGAGTAGTTAATATGATGCAGTCTGTAGTCGAAAACGGAACTGCAAAGAAAGCAAGGCTAGAGAAATATACTGTGGCAGGCAAGACAGGTACTGTTAGAATGATAAAAGAAGGAGAATATAAAAAAAATAACCATTTAGCTATTTTTGTAGGCATCACACCAGCCACTAATCCAGAATATGTCACTGCAGTCGTTGTTAGAAACCCAAAAAACGGTGCAGCATCAGGTGGTAAAAATGCTGCTCCAATTTTTAGAGATTTTATGAATCATTCTTTAAATTTATTAAAAGTCTATCCTGACAGAAGATAAAATAGATATGAACAGCAATAATATTGAAATAGATAAAATATTAAATTTTGCAAAAAATATACTTGATATTAAAAAAGCCACTCTATCTCACTTTATTTTTCATACCGATGAAATATGTAAAGATAAGATTTTAGTTCTGAGCAAATTTACTTTGGATAATTTTGAAAAGTATATTCAAGTTGCTCATAAGAAAGGGATAAAAGGAGTAGTGGTCGATATAAAAATTACTGATATTAATTTAACACAAGATATTCCTATATTTTATTCTAAATATCTATATGATAATTTGAATTTATTTATTTCACATATGCACAAAAACCCCTTAAGTGGAATGAAAGTTATCGGTATCACTGGTACAGATGGTAAAACATCTCTAGCTCATTTATTAGCACAAACATATACCTTGATTGGCAAAAAGGTTGGCTTAATTTCAACAGAGGGGAACGGAGTGTATCCAAGAATAACTAAAACTATGTACACAACACCTAGAAGCGATCTATTATTTAATTTTTTTAGTTCATTTAAAATAGAATCCGTTGATATTATTATAATAGAAGCATCCTCGCAAGGGCTTGATCAAGGAAGACTAGATCATATTAATTTTGATATTTCTATTATAACAAAAATCAGTAAAGATCACCTTGATTATCATAAAACACATGCCTCCTATTTGAGATCTAAATCTATTTTACTCAAGATGACTAAAAATATGATTTTCATAAATGAAGATTGTAAGAATTCTAGAAAAATTATAAAGATGGTTTCCAGTGAAGCTAAAGTTAATTATTATAATACTGTCTATAAAGCAGATGGACACAAAACTAAACTCTTTAATAATACTGCAACTAAATACAATCTATCCATGATATATAGTCTTCTTAAACAATCCAGGATGCAAGATAAAGAAATCATCAGCGTTTTTGAAAAGTTAAAGCCAATTAAGGGAAGACTTAATATACTTTCAAAAAAGAATTTTTCGAAATTCATCATAGACTATGCTCATACACCCGATTCTATGAGAATCCTGCTAGATGATATCCATGCTATTTATTCAAAAAATATGAATAAAATTATTATTGTTTTTGGGTGTGGAGGTGATAGAGATAAGAGCAAAAGGTTACAAATGGGAAAAATTGCTGATAAATATTGCGATGTGATTATTCTGACTGATGATAATCCTAGAAAAGAGAATCCGCAAAAGATCATTGATGAAATATCTAGAGGCGTTACTAATAAAAATAAATTATTTACTATACCAAAAAGAAAAGATGCTATTAAAAAGTCTATTAAAATATCACAAAAGAATGATATTGTTATGATTCTAGGTAAAGGAAATGAGGACACTATTAATTATGGAGATTCATCTGTCGAACATAATGATATAAAATATTTATCATATTTATTAAATGAGAATTAAACTTTCAGATTTATCAGAAATATTTCCATCAGCAGCAATCCATTCTGATGCTGTTTTTAGTGGCGTATCTATAGATAGTAGAATAGTTTATCCAAATGATATTTTTGTTGCGCTGCATGGAAAAAATTTTAATGGTCATGATTATATTGACGAAGCAATTAAGAAAGGAGCGTCGGCAGTTCTATCAGAAGTTGATTTAACAGATATTCCATATATAAAAGTTAAGGATACACATAAGGCTTTGATAGACTTAGCGTTATATTATTCTTCTATGATAAAACCCAATATCATTGGGATCACAGGAACTAATGGGAAAACAACTGTTACAGACCTTACCGCAAAAATTACAGGACACTATAAACATACTACAAAAACATTTGGAAACTTTAATAATAATATTGGCTTACCATTATCAATATTAAAATCTAAAATTGATAGTGAGATATTTGTCTTAGAAATGGGTGCAAGCAAGAAAGGTGATATAAAGGAATTATTGAATATTGCCAAACCAAATATTGTTGCTTTACTTAATGTCTCGCCAGCTCATCTTGATACATTTGGCACCTTAGAGAATATTCTATCGACTAAGGAAGAAATTTTTCTTAATCAGGGTTTTGATAAAAAAGTTATATTGAATAAAAGTGATCAATATTTTGATCGGTGGGTTAAGAAAAATAAATTAAACAATATCATAACTATTTCAAAAGATGATCAAACAGCTGATTATTCTGCTGTGAAAGTCAGTGATAAGGAATTATCTGTTAAAACACCATATGAGCCAGAATTTAACCTTAGAGTGGTTAATACTGAATCGCATAATATATTGAATATATTATTTTCAATTGCACTAGCTAGCGAAATAGGTGCTAGATCTGAACATATTTTATCAGCTATGATTGATTATGATGGCGTTGAAGGTAGATCAAAGGTTTATAAAGGCATTAATAACTCTAGAATAATTGATAGTAGCTACAATGCTAATCCACAATCTTTCAAGGCGTCGATTAATGATCTTTTAAGCTGTACAGGCAAACACTGGGTCGTTATGGGTCAGATGGGTGAGCTCGGCAAGAAATCTGAGGAATATCATGTGGATCTCGCTCTTTATGCGGCTAAAAATCATATAGATAAGCTTTTTATAATAACAGAACATAATCAAGCAGTAATAGGGGCTTTCGGGGATAATGCTCATGCTTTTAATAGTACTTCTGATCTGATTGACTTCATTAAACCATTAGTCAAAAATGATACAAATATCTTAGTAAAGGCTTCGAGGTTTATGCACTTTGAGACTATTGTGGATGATTTAAAACTATAAAAATACTACAATATTTATATGCTTTATTATTTTTTTGAATATCTTACTCAATTTTATTCTGGATTTGATGTCTTTAGGTACCTAACTTTAAGGATTATATTATCTGCGCTAACTGCTCTTTCAATTTCTTTAATAATAGGGCCTATTGTTATAAAAAAACTTATAGATAAAAAACTTTATCAAAGTATAAGAACTGATGGCCCTAAGTCACATATTACTAATAAGGCAGATATACCTTCAATGGGTGGCATTATTATAATAATATCAATAGTTTTAAGTACTTTATTATGGTCTGATATTCTCAATAAGAATATTTGGATATTATTATTCGTCATCTTATCGTTCGGTGGGATTGGATTTTATGATGATTACAAGAAGTTCATTCTATCATCTAGTGATGGCATTAAAGGAAAAACTAAATTATTTTATCAAATAGTTTTTTCAGGTGCGGTCGCCTCATATATATTCTACACCTCTTCAAATGAAATGGAGATAATGCTAACTGCTCCATTCTTTAAAGACTTCGCTTTATATTTAGGTATATTCTTTATACCATGGGTCATTTTTGTGATAACAGGGTCAAGCAATGCAGTAAACCTCACTGATGGCCTAGATGGCTTAGCCATATTACCTTGTATTTTAATAGCAGCTGCATTTTTTTTATTTGCTTATGTTGAGGGGAATTTAAATATATCCACTTATTTCTTAATACATTATCTTCAAGTATTTTCTTAAGTAGCTATAGTTGCAAGTGATATTGTTGGTTCAGGTCTTGGATTTCTTTGGTATAATTCTTATCCAGCTGAAATATTTATGGGAGATGTTGGCTCTTTATCTTTAGGTGCTGCTTTAGCGAGTATAGCAGTCATATTAAGACTAGAGATAGTATATGCAATAATGGGTGGCGTATTTGTGGTAGAAGCCTTATCAGTAATTATGCAAGTGTCATATTATAAATTATATAAAAAAAGAATATTTTTGATGTCACCAATACACCATCATTTTGAAGAAAAAGGTTGGCCAGAACCTAAGATTATAGTTCGGTTTTGGATTATAACTTTTATTCTTGTTTTAATTGCACTAGCTTCATTAAAAATTAGATAGAATGAGTGGTATTAAATTAATATTAGGACTTGGTGTTACTGGTTCCTCTTGTGTAAATTATTTTATAAAGAATGATATAGAATTCAGAATATTTGATACTAGACCTGCATCAAATATTGACCAGCCAATATCGACATATAATGCAAATGTATTATATCTGCAAAAATATGATGATAGTATTTTTGATCAAGTTGATGAGATGGTTATTAGCCCAGGGTTTGATAAAAATCATGAAATTTTAAAGGAGTCTGCAGCTAGAGATATACCGCAGTTAACAGATATTGATATTTTTAAAAAATATTGCAACAAACCTATTATTTCTGTAACTGGAACAAATGGCAAAACTACAATTGTCTCAATGATAGAACATGTATTATGCCATTCAGACCGAAAGGCTATAGCTTGTGGGAATAATGGGATTTCTCCCCTAAGTGTAAATACAGATTTATATGACTACATAATATTGGAGTTATCAAGCTATCAATTGGAATACATGTGTGACTTTAATTCTCATATAAGCCTTTTTGCAAATATAGATCAAGATCATCTAGAACGACATGAAAGTATGCTCGATTATTTGAACATTAAATTGAAAATATTTAAATCATCTAATTTTTCAATAATAAATAAATCTTTGCTGGAGGGCTATAAGAATAAGATAGGAATAGAAGATAAATATATATATGGATTAACTGATACTAATGTATTAATAAACAATAAAGTCATCAATGAGGTTTCATATGATTCATCAAAACTATATTTCAATAAAACATTTAATTTACCACATAGAGGTAGACATAATCTAGAAAATATAGTGGGCGTTTGTTCTGTGGTTGAAATATTAAATATAGATATTATAGAATGTTTGAAATCGCTAATGACCTACAGTCACTTGCCGCATAGAATTGAGTTAGTCCATAGTTATAAAAACATAGATTGGTATAATGATTCAAAGTCTACCAATTCTGCATCCACAAAAGTAGCATTAGAATATTTAGATAATAATGTCATCCTGATAATGGGTGGCGCAAAAAAAGATATAAATTATAAACCACTATCTCCCTTAATTGATCAAAAAGTAAAATTATTGATATTTATTGGAGAGAATAAAAAATATATTAATCATCAGCTAGATATTAGCACTAAAATAATTAATGCTAATTCTATGGATGATGCAGTAATGATTGCCAATGATCATGCAGATGATGGTAGTAAAATATTGTTATCACCTGCTAGTCCAAGCTTCGACATGTTTAATAACTTTGAAGAAAGAGGCAATGCTTTCAAACGAGCAATTAATAAATATGTTAACTGAATTCTTAAGAAAAAATATTCTAATGAGTGATAGTCAAGGAATTGATCATACCTTAGTCATATGTCTATTTGCTCTTACCGCTATTGGTTTTATCATGATTACATCTGCAACATTAGATCATGCATATCAAACAAGAGGTAACTCATTTTATTTTATTATAAAACATTCTATATATTTAATTATGGGTGTAACGTTATCATTTATAATATCAAGAATTAAACTGAGTTTTTATAATGATTATAGTAAAATATTTTTACTTTTATCTTTGATTGTATCTATTTATACCCGGTCTTGGTAAAGAAGTTAACGGAGCAAGAAGATGGCTAGATTTAGGTTTTATGACTGTTCAAGTATCAGAACTATCAAGATTATTTATAATGTTTTGGGTATGTAGTTTTATAAGTCGATCAGATGTAAATAAAGTTTTTAATAAATGTCTTTTTATGATTATTATTTTGTCTATGATTATTCTTTTGCAGAAGGATTTTGGCAGTACTGTTCTTTTAGTCTCTACTTTCTTTTCATTGATGTTAATATCTGGTTTAAATTTGAAAAAACTCTTATCATACTTTATTCTTATCCTTATTGCTGCAGTACCACTTATTTTATATCAGCCATATAGACTAAGAAGGGTTCTTTCTTTTTTTAATCCATGGGATGATCCATCAGGAATTGGCTATCAGTTAATCTCTTCACTTTTATCATTAGGGAAGGGGGGTGTTTT
>JAYNVZ010000011.1:0-948 GCA_038101125.1 Gammaproteobacteria bacterium
ACATTGGACTACACCTGCTACCTGTAAGCGGCGGAAATGCTTTTATGTATGTACAATATTATGAAGAAAACTTCTTCAAAGACGCTGTTATTAATATTAAGGAAAATAAGAAAAAAGAATTAGATGATTTATAATCAATTGGAGGCGGCGGGAATCGAACCCGCGTCCGAGAGAACTCAGCCATTGGTACTACATGTTTAGTTTATCTTTAATTTAATTATTAAGCTGACGACAAACAATCTACTTAATAACTGTCTTGTTTTAATTTAACAGTGTAATAACAAGAATATACACTGCGGTCTTATCATTATGACTTCAGTACAAAGCATATAAGCCTACTCTGAGTGAAGCTAGCGGCAGTTAGGCTGCTAGAGCTAAAGGTTTATTTTCAGCGTTTATAGTTTTTTAGTTATTTAACGAGTAACTAAAAGCTCGACATGCACCTCAGGATTTGCAACCCACGTCGAAACCAGGTCGCCCCCGTAAATGTTCCGTTATATTATATTCAATATGATCTATTAGCAATATGCAATACTAATTAAAGTAAATTTATACTAAAATATAAGTAAATTATGCCCGATCACATATACATATTTATAGATTCAGTACTTATTAGAGATAGCAAAGCAGGGTTGGTTGCCAATAATTCTAGAAAAGTGTCTATAAAATATCAGAATATATATAAGTTCTCATATAAAACATTATTAACTAAAAATCAGCTCAAAACTTTAAAAAAGCTTCTAAGATGCAACAATCAATTATCCGAAGAGGATATATCAAAAAATTCTATAATTGTTGGTAACAGATCAAGTTATAAATCTCCATGGTCAGAAAAAGCTAGACAAATAATCCTAAATTGTGGTTTCGATGATACTTTAAAAATAGATCATTTAAGACTTTATGATATTACTGACAAGAACCAATTAGCTAAAGTTAAAGCCTGCCCAG
>JAYNVZ010000011.1:958-30662 GCA_038101125.1 Gammaproteobacteria bacterium
TTGATAAAATGACTGAGGTATTATTTTTAAAAAAGAATGATATTATTAGATATCTTTTTTTCAACGAAAATCTTAAAAAGAAATCAGCTCTTAATTATATATCACTACAATCAATTGCTAATTATAATAAAAAAATGGGCTTAGCCTTAAGTGCTTTGGAGATAGAGTATTTAAAAAAAATGTACATAAAGCTGAAAAGATCTCCAACTGATGTTGAGTTAATGATGTTTGCTCAAATTAATTCTGAGCATTGTAGACATAAAATATTCAATTCACAGTTAAATATTGATAATTCTATCAAACCACTTTCGTTATTTAAGTTAATCAAACGTACATATAAAAAAAACAACAATGATGTAGTATCAGCTTATACAGATAACTGCTCAATTATAAAATCTGATAAGACTAAATTTTTGTCTACAGATATTTCTACAAAAAAATATAAATATATTTCGGAAAATGGTCTATATATAATCAAAGCAGAAACCCATAATCATCCAACTGCTATATCACCTCATGCTGGTGCAGCTACAGGATCGGGTGGTGAATTGAGAGATGAAGGTGCTACTGGATTAGGATCTCTCCCGAAAGTTGGTTTCACAGGTTACACATTATCAAATTTAAATATTCCTGATCAGAAAAATATTTGGGAAAAATCTTCTATTAGCAAACCATCTAGAATCAAGTCTGCTCTTGACATAATAATAGAAGCTCCTATTGGAGCTGCTTCCTATAATAACGAATTTGGCAGACCAAATATTTTTGGATATTTTAGAACTTGTGAATTCAGTATTTCTAATAAAAATAAAAATATTAAAGCTATTGGCTATCATAAGCCTATTATGCTTGCTGGTGGTATAGGAAGCATAAGATACAACCATACATATAAATCGAAACTATCTGATGGTGATTTAGTCATAATTCTGGGTGGACCATCATATGTAATTGGTATTGGTGGTGGCGCAGCCTCATCATTATCATCTGGCTCAAGTACAGAAGATTTAGATTTTTCGTCTGTTCAAAGAGACAACCCTGAAATTGAACGACGATGCCAAGAAGTTATCAATCAATGTGTATACCTAAATGACCGTACTCCGATTAAGAGTATCCATGATATAGGCGCAGGTGGGCTATGTAATGCTGTACCTGAAATTGTTCATGAATCAAAAATGGGCGCAAATATAAAAATGTCCAGTATTCCTTTGGGTGAAGACTCAATGTCACCCCTAGAGATATGGTGTAATGAATCTCAAGAGAGATATGTAATCATTGTTAACAAGAATAATCTGTCGTTATTTGACAGTATATGTAAAAGAGAAAATTGCCCTTACTCTACTATTGGCCATGTTACAAAAAGACCATATCTACAAGTATTTGACTTGGATGATAAAACGAAAGTAATTGATTTGCCAATGAATTTTTTGTTAGGGAAGCCCCCAATCGAATCAATAAATATTAATGGTTATAAGAAAGAAAATTCTGAAAAAAATGTAAAATCACTATCTTTTTTGGAGAGCGCTAAAAATATTCTAATGCTACCTTCTGTGTCTGATAAAAGCTTTTTAATCACAATCGGCGATAGATCTGTTACAGGATTAGTATCTCGCGATCAAATGATTGGTCCACATCAGATCCCCGTCTCTGATATTGGTATCACATCTTCAAATATTGGATCTAAAAACGGTCAAGTTTTGACAATAGGGGAAAGACCAATGATCGCTATCTCTGATCCTGAGGCATCGGCAGAGATATCTCTTGGTGAGGTAATCACAAATATTTCTAGTAGTCATATTAAAGATTTATCTAAAATAAAGATATCAGCCAATTGGATGGCGTCATCAAAAAATAAAAATGAAATAGAAGGCCTGTATTGTGCTGTAAAAAAAGTTTCAGAGCTTTGCCAATACTTTGATATAACTATACCAGTAGGAAAGGACTCCCTTTCTATGAATACATCATGGTCTCAAAATAAATCTATTAAACAAGTTGAGAGTCCAGTGAGTTTGATACTTTCTGCTTTTAGTTCAATAGATGATATTAATGATTATAAGTCTCCAGATATAAAAGGAAATGGTAATTTATTCTTGATTGACCTAGGAGATGGTAAAAATAGATTAGGCGGATCATCATTCCATCAAATACATAATATTATTAGTCATGACGTACCCAGGCTGGACAATAAAGATAATTTAGTTAATTTTTTCAAATTCATTCAAAAACTTCATAAAAATAAATTAATTGAATCATATCATGATAAATCTGATGGAGGTCTTTTTGTTACATTATCTGAAATGGCTCTCGCGGGAAATAAATCAATTATTATCAACAAGAGTTTAGAAAGATATTATTCAGATGATTTGATGAAAAAATTCTTTTTTAATGAAGAACTTGGAGCTGTAGTTGAAATAAATAAAAAAAGAGCTAAAGATTTTATGAGTATAGTTTCAAGCTACAAACTAGAACATCTTATAATCGATCTAGGAGATACAAAGAATACTATTAAACCAAGTATAACTATTAAGTCGGATAAAGATATTATTATATCTCTTCCGGAGATAAGGCGCTATTGGAGTAAATTATCTTATGATATTCAGAAGCTTCGAGATAATCCTAAGACTGCAAAAGATGAGTATGTGGGTAAAATTAATCTGCATAAAAAAATGATCAAACAAAAAGATAAATTGAGCTTTAATTTGAAAGACCCTCTAAAAGTTAAGAAGAAATTTGCAAGAAAACCCAAAGTTGCGATACTACGCGAGCAAGGGGTTAATGGGCATAAAGAAATGGCGCATTCTTTTATACAAACTGGATTTGATGCCCATGATATCCATATAAATGATTTAATCAGTGGAGATATAGATATCAATAAGTACGAAGGATTGGTCGCATGCGGAGGGTTTTCATATGGGGATGTTTTAGGCGCAGGAACAGGGTGGTCCAATAAGATTTTATATAATGATAAAATTAGGAATAATTTAGAATTGTTCTTTTCTAGTCATAATAAGTTTGCATTAGGTGTATGTAATGGTTGTCAGATGTTATCTCAACTTAAAGAAATAATACCTGGAACATCACATTGGCCACGGTTTGTAAGAAATGTATCAAACCAATTTGAAGCTAGATTATCTAGAATCAAGATTAATAAGTCAAAATCTATCTTTTTTAAAGGTATGGAGGGATCGATCCTACCCGTGATAGTTTCGCATGGTGAAGGTAGAGCAATATTTATGAATAATCAAGATAGTAAAAAAGGTATAATTAATTATGTGGATCAAAATAATAAGATTTCTATGAGGTATCCATTTAACCCTAATGGGTCATTAAATGGCTCAAATGGTTTCACAAATAATGATGGAAGAGTGACCATTCTTATGCCTCACCCCGAGAGGTTGTATGAGATAAGTCAATATTCATATATTTCATCAGATTGGCAGATATCTCCATGGACGAAATTTTTTATTAATGCGCGTGAGTGGTTAAAATAATGTCAAAGTATAATTTAGATAAAGAAAATTCTATAACTGATGAAATCTATTTCAGAAATAGAAGAAAAATAATGTCATCCAGTCTAGGTATCCCTTTTCTGCTAAATTCTAGTCTATTTGCTTCAACCCAAAAAAATTTACCTTTTATTAAAGATACTGAATTTAGTACTAATGAACAGACAAATACAATAAAACAAATCACTTCTTATAATAATTTTTACGAGCTAGGTTCAGGGAAACGTGATCCTATGTTTAACTCCGATAAACTAAAAACTGATGAGTGGACATTAACTATAGATGGATTAGTAGAAAAGCCACTTGTTCTAAGTATGGATGACTTAATAAAAAGATATCAATTAGAAGAGAGGATATATAGATTGAGATGCGTAGAAGCATGGTCGATGGTTGTTCCATGGATAGGCTTCGAGCTTAGGCATATATTAAAAGAAGTTAAACCTCTCTATAATGCTAAATATGTATCTTTTGAATCTATTCTTGATCCTGAAAACTTACCTGGTCAAAAAAGGAATGTTTTGAATTGGCCCTATAGAGAAGGTTTGAGAATGGATGAAGCTTTAAACCCACTGGCACTAATTTCTGTTGGATTATATGGTAAAGTTATGCCTAACCAAAATGGAGCTCCTGTTCGATTAATTGTTCCATGGAAATATGGATTCAAAAGTATTAAATCAATCGTAAAGATTTCGTTTGTAGAAGATGAGCCAATATGCACCTGGAATCAACAAGCTCCTGATGAATATGGTTTTTATTCAAATGTTAATCCATATGTTGATCACCCAAGATGGAGCCAAAAGAGAGAGAGAAGAATTGGAGAATTTGGCAAAAGAGATACTTTATTGTTTAATGGCTACAGCAAGTTTGTTAATAATCTATATACTGGCATGGATCTAGAAAAATTCTTTTAAGATGTATCAAATAATTGTAACTTATACCTTTGTTATCACGCCGCTTGTATTTATAATATTTAACATCCTATTTAATAGCGCCATAATCAATCCTTTTTCTTATTTAATAATTTCTACTGGTTACATTTCTATGTCTCTTTTAATAATGGTATTATTTATACCACTGTTTAAACCAATAAAGGACTTTTTTGATAGAAAAATATTTGGACTTTCAGCATTTAGCTATACTTTAGTTCATCTTTTACTATATATTATAGATAATAATATTTCCCTGAAGTATTTGTATGCTGATCTCTCTAGCTTATTATATATCCAAGTTGGTTATATAGCTTTTTTGCTGTTCTTGCCTCTTGTTTTTACTTCAACAATTAAGGCTAAATTAGCTCTAAAGAATAATTGGTTCAAAATTCATCGGTTGATTTACATAATTATTCCACTATCATTTATACATTATTATCTGATAATTAAAGCAGATTATTTATTATTCTTTATTTATCTAATAATGTTTATTTTAATATTGATTCTAAAAAAAAGGATTATCTCTAATGAATAGAAGAGAGTTTGTTCAATTTTTATTAGCAGGTTGCGCGGCAGGTATAGTAAGACCGAGCTTTGGTAATGCTACAGTAAATTATAACCTTAAACCTTTTGGGAATCTTAGGTTAATGCACATAACAGATACTCATGCTCAGTTAGAGCCAATGTATTTTAGAGAACCAAATTTTAATTTAGGCGTAGGTGAAAATAAAAATAGACCGCCACATATTGTTGGTGAAAAATTACTTAACTTTTATTCAATTGATAGCTCACTACTTAAACATGCTTATACACATCTCGATTTTAATAAACATGCAAAACAGTTTGGTAAATTTGGAGGGTATGCACACCTTAAAACATTAATTGACTCATTAAAATCTCAAGTCAATGATAATTGCTTATTACTTGATGGTGGTGATACTTGGCAAGGCAGTGGTTTATCATATTTAGAAAATGGTAGAGACATGGTTGCTGCCTCTAATTTATTAGGAGTTGATGTAATGACTGGCCATTGGGAATTTACATATGGAGAAGAAACCTTTATAGATAATTTAAAAAACTTTAATGGAGATTTCGTTGCACAGAATATTTCACTTACTGAAGAAGCAATATTCGATGGTTTAGAGCCTAAAGATGATGATAATCATTTTCAGAAACCTTATGTCATTAAAGTAATAAATGGAGCAAGAGTAGCTATAATTGGACAAGCTTTTCCATATACACCTATCGCAAACCCAAAAAGATTAATTCCCAACTTAACATTTGGCATTAGAGATGCTGAATTACAGGAGCTCATTAATAATGTTAAGAAAAAAGAAAAACCATCAGTGATAATTTTACTTTCTCATAATGGTGTAGATGTAGATAAAAAAATGGCATCGAAAGTAAGCGGGTTAGATATAATCTTTGGTGGACATACACACGATGTCTTGCCAGAGCCTATAATTGTAAAAAATAACCTTAATTCAACCTTAGTAATAAACTCAGGTTGCAACGGTAAGTTTGTCTCCGTCCTTGATTTGGATATACAAAGAACAACGTTTAATTATCGTTATAAGCTACTGCCTGTTCTATCTAATCAGATTAATCCATCTAAAGAAATGAATAAACTTATCATGAATTATAGTAAGCCTCATTCCCATCATCTAAACGAGGTAATAGGTAAGGCTAATACTGATCTTTATAGAAGAGGGAACTTCAATGGATCATTTGATAAATTAATTTGTGATTCAATGACAAATATCCTGGATGCCGAGATTTCACTCTCTCCAGGGTTTAGGTGGGGGCCTACTGTCTTGGCTAACGAAGAAATTAAAATGTCAGACATATATAATCATACCGCGATAACTTATCCTAATGTCTATCGAAGAGAATTAACGGGAGAGAGTATTAAGAATATCCTCGAAGATGTTGCGGATAATATATTCAATCCGGACCCATATCTTCAACAAGGCGGTGATATGGTTAGAACCACCGGTATTAGTTATAAAATAACTCCACGAAATAAGATAAACAAAAGATTAAGCGATATAAGAACAAAAGACGGTAAACAATTGATAAATAACAAGAAATATATAGTATGTGGATGGGCTAGTGTTAATTCAGAAGAGATAGGTAAGCCGATATGGGATATTACAAGAGAATACTTAAGTGACATAAAATACTATGACTTAGCCGATATAAAGCAACCACGTGTATTACTAGAAGATGATAATTTTGGGCTAGAAACTTAGTTACAAGAAAAATAGAAAATGTTAATATTTCATTTGGATTCACATAGTATTTTTGGAAAAAGGAGACCTTATGTTTGACGTAGATATGAAAATTGCTGGTTTTGATGATGAGCTAAATGATGCCATCAAAAAAGAGATAATAAGACAAGAAGAGCACGTAGAACTGATTGCGTCAGAAAATTATGCAAGTCCGAGGGTCCTCGAGGCTCAAGGCTCTGTACTCACAAACAAATATGCAGAAGGATATCCTTATAAGAGGTATTATGGTGGCTGTGAGAATGTAGACATTGCTGAACAATTGGCAATTGATCGATTAAAGGAAATCTATGGTGCTGATTATGCGAATGTTCAGCCGCATTCTGGATCTCAAGCAAATGCTGCAGTATATCTTGCGCTACTAAATGCCGGAGACACAATACTGGGAATGAGTCTAGATGCTGGTGGACATTTAACACATGGCTCTAAGGTTAACTTTTCTGGTAAATTATTTAATGCAGTTCAATATGGCATAGATGATAATGGCATGCTTGATTATGATGAAATAGAAAAATTAGCTGATGAACATAAGCCAAAAATGGTTGTAGCTGGTTTTTCTGCTTACTCACAAGTAGTAGATTGGGAAAGAATGGCGCAAATTGCTAAGAAAGTTAATGCATACTTCATGGTAGACATGGCTCATGTATCTGGATTAATTGCGGGTGGTGTTTATCCTTCTCCTGTACCATTTGCTGATGTTGTTACTTCAACTACTCATAAAACACTGAGAGGCCCAAGAGGTGGAATAATCATTTGTAAATCAAATCCTGATTTAGAAAAGAAATTTAATTCTCTTGTATTCCCAGGAACTCAAGGTGGTCCACTAATGCATGTTATCGCAGCTAAGGCGGTTGCCTTCAAAGAGGCTTTAGAACCTGAGTTTAAAGAATACATGCAACAAGTAGTTCTTAATGCAAATGTTTTAGCTAAAACTATAATGGACAGAGGTTTTGATATAGTTTCTGGAGGAACTAAAAACCATCTGATGTTAGTAAGCCTTGTCAAGCAAGGACTGACAGGCAAGGCAGCTGATGCAGCACTTCATAAAGCTAATATTACTGTTAATAAAAATTCAGTTCCTAATGATCCTCAAAGCCCCTTTGTCACAAGCGGGATTAGGTTAGGCACGGCAGCTATAACCACAAGAGGTTTTAAGGAAGCTGAAACTACAGTTCTTGGAAATCTAATATGTGATGTACTGGATGACATTGAAAATGAGTCTAATATTAACTCTGTAAAAGAGAAAATATTGAACTTAACATCGCAGTTTCCTGTATATGCAACTAACAAAAAAGCTGTTGCGTAAGGATGGCTTAAAGTGCGCTGTCCATTTTGTGGAGAGCCTGAAACAAAGGTTATTGATTCGAGGCTAAGCTCTGAAACTAATGCTATAAAAAGGCGCAGAGAATGTATTTCATGTCAGAAACGTTTTAATACTACAGAGCATTCTGAGTTATCGTATCCGAGAGTTATAAAATCAGACAAGTCATCTGAACTATTTTCTGAGGAAAAAATTAAAAAAGGTGTTAATTTAGCCTTGGAGAAAAGAATTAACCCAATAGAGGATATTGAGAATACTTTTGAAAATATCTTCCAGAAATGTTTAACTTTTACTGAAAAAGAAATCTCATCTAAACACATAGGCGAAATTGTCATGAATGAGTTGCTGGGGCTTGACCATGTAGCATATCTAAGGTTTGCTTCTGTGTACCTTAATTTTGAAAACAAGGATTCCTTTACTAAAATTATAAAAAACTTAGAAAAAGATTTATCTCCAGAAATGCGAAAACGTCAAAAACAGTTACTAGATGATGACTAACAACGAAACTGATAAATTTTATATGAACGAAGTTCTTTTGCTAGCTACAAAAGGAAAATATACGGTTCAACCTAACCCTATGGTTGGAGCTCTGCTCGTTAAAGATAATAAGATAATAGGTTCTGGTTATCATAGAAAACCAGGTACACCCCATGCTGAACAAGTTGCCATTAAAAAAGCGGGAAGAAAATCAAAAGATGCAACTTTGTATATAAATTTAGAGCCATGTTGTCATTATGGCAGGACACCACCATGCTCTGATTTAATAATAGAAAGCAAGATATCGAGGGTTGTTATTTCTTCGTTAGATCCAAATCCACTGGTGAATGGAAAAAGTGTGAAACAATTAAGGAAATATGGAATTAAAGTTAAGACAGGAGTTCTAAAAAGAGAGTCACTAGAATTGAATAAAGGATTTTTTAGTAAATTTATAAAAAAAAGGCCACATGTCACTGCTAAATTTGGTATATCTCTGGATGGTAAAATATCATTGTTAAATGGAACAAGTAAATGGATTACGTCTCCTGATTCCAGAAAAGACGCGCAAAAAGAAAGAGCTTCACGTTCCCTGATTTTCACCTCATCTAAAACAGTACTTAGAGACAATCCTCAAATGACTATAAGAGATTCTATTCTATTAGATAAAATAATTAAACAGCCAGATATAGCTATAATTGATAGAAATCTTAGAATCCCAATTAATAGTAAAATATTTAATGACAAGAGTAGGTTGGTTTATATTTTTACCAGTAGAAAACAATCATCAAAAAAATTTCGATCCAATGTAATCCTAGTTAAAACATCATCAGATAGTAATAAAATAAATATAAAAGAATGTTTACGGTTTCTTGCTAAGCAAGATATTAATAGTATACTGTTAGAATCAGGATCAAATCTCATGAGCTCTTTCCTAAGAGAAAAATTAGTTGACGAACTAATATTATATTTTTCTCCAAGAATGCTAGGTTCATCTGCTTTTTCTGGTATTCGAGATATTGAAAAATTATCTAAGAAGATCAAATTTTCTATAAGCAATATGATTGCAATTAATCATGATCTTAAATTAACATTAGAGAGTAAATATGTTTAGTGGAATAATAGAAAAATTAGCTCAAGTCCATGAATTTGAAGTAAGCAGTCATAAAAGCAATATAGCAATAGCGATAGATGATTCTAATTTATCATTAAAAATAGGGGATAGCGTTGCCATAAATGGTGTATGCTTAACCATTGCAAAAATTAAAAATCATCTATTTTATTTTGATTTGTCACCTGAAACATTATCGTTAACATCTCTTAAAGATTTATCTATGAATGATTCTGTTAATATTGAATATCCTTTAACACTTAATAAATTTATTAGCGGCCATATTACAACGGGTCATGTTGACAGCATAGGAATAATAAAATCTCTACATAAAATAATTGATTCATGGGAGGTCACTGTAGAGGTAAAATCAGATATATTGAAATATATCATACATAAAGGCTCTATTACGATAGATGGTGTGAGTTTAACAGTTAATAAATTAGATAATAATCTTGTTTATTTGATGATAATTCCTCATACATTTGAAAACACAATCTTTAAAAACTATAAGATCGGACAAAAAGTAAATATTGAGGTAGACTATATAACTAAGCATTTAGAGAAACTGAAAAATGATTAACACAACCCAAGAAATAATAAATTCTATAAAAAAAGGCAAGATGGTAATCATCATGGATGATGAAAATCGAGAAAATGAAGGCGACTTAGTTATGGCTTCAGAATTTGTTACTGCTAAAGATATAAATTTTATGGCATCAAAAGGGAGAGGTCTAATATGCTTAACATTAACTAGTCAGAAATGTAAAAAACTCGGCTTACCTTTAATCAAGAAAACTGGTGAAACATCAAAAGAGACAAATTTTACTGTATCGATTGAATCTGCTAAAGGAGTTACTACGGGAATTTCAGCTGCTGATAGAGCCAAAACCATCCAAACAGCTGTAGCCAAGAAAGCAAAGTCTAGCGACCTTATTCAGCCAGGGCATATATTTCCTCTCATGGCAAAAGATGGAGGTGTGCTTGTTAGAGCAGGTCATACTGAGGCGGGATGTGACCTGGCAAAATTAGCAGGACTTGAGCCGTCAGCTGTGATCGTAGAAATTTTGAACGAAGATGGCACTATGGCTCGCAAAAAAGATTTAATCACATTTGCTAAAAAACACAAATTAAAAATTGGCACGATTGAGGACTTAATCAAGTACAAAACTGCTAACGAAAAGACTATCAAGAGAGTGAGCGAAGAAATTATTACTACAGATTATGGTGAATTTACATCAATATTTTATGAGGACACTCTAACATCACTTATACATTTTGTATTAATAAAAAATAAGATTGACAGCGCTATGCCAACAACTGTAAGAGTCCATGTTCAAAATGTTTTAACAGATACAATCAAATCAACTAATTTATCAACCTGGCCTCTTGATAGTGCTCTTAAAAAGATTTCAAAATCAAAACAAGGCGCCATGGTGTTCATAACAGAGAATTTATCATCAAGTCATATTAATTATTTGAAAACCACAAAAACAAGACGTGTCAACAAAAGTCATAAAATCGACGACTATCGAACAGTAGGCATTGGAGCACAAATCTTAAGCGATATTGGTGTTAAAGATATGATATTATTAAGTACTCCAAAGGTTTATCATGGTATAAATGCTTTTGGTTTGAATGTAATAAAATATATCAGCAAGTAATGAAAAAAAACACAATACCTACAAATAATCTTTTTTTAGAACTTGATGACATTGATAATTTTAAAGACTTATCAAAACTACGTTCTAGAGACATAGTTGTTATTACAACAAAATATCATCAAGAGATTAATAATAGTCTGATAGCAGATTTTATAACAACCATAAAATCAGAAAATATGAATTACTCAGTAGGGATAATTGAAGTTCCCGGTGCATTTGAGTTAGTCTATACCATGAAGAAGGTCATAGATAAATTTTCACCTAAATTAATATTAGCGGTTGGATGCATTATTAAAGGTGATACTAAACATGATGAGTACTTATCTAATTCTATTATTAATAATATGCATTCAATCAGTCTTCAACATATGACTCCTATAATTAATGGAGTATTAACTACTAATAATCTTGACCAAGCAATTGAGCGAGCAGGAAAGAAGTACAGAAAAGGAAAAGAGTTTGCATTGACATCAATGGAGATGCTATCTCTCACTGAGAGTCTCGATAAACAGTGAGCAATCAAAAAGAAAGAAGACTAGCTAGAGAATGTATCGTTAAAATTTTGTATCAACGAGATTTAACTGATTATTCGTTTGATGAAATCTCAGACTCGTTTGTTGAAAAAAGAAAATATGATAATGAATATCTCGAAAACCTTTTAGATTTACTGGATATTAATTTAGTATCTATAGATAATTTAATTATAGAAAATACTGATCTTGACATTGACAACTTGACGCCCATTGATAAAGCGATTATCAGGCTCGCGATATGTGAGTTCTTATATCGTCATGATATCCCAGGCAAGGTTTCTATCAACGAGAGTGTCCTAATTGCCAAGAAATTCTCAACCGATGATTCCTATAAATTTATTAATAATATCTTAGATCAAATATATAAATTTATTACATAATTATGATAAAAAATGAAGAAAATATAATAGATTATATTAAATCAAATATTAAAACTAAATCAAAAGATGTGCTAAAAAGTAAAGGAGATGACTGTGCCGTAATAAAGATAAATAAGTCAAAGTCTTTCGTAGTAACAACTGACACTTCGTTGCTTGGACCACATTTTTCGAAAGATTATCTACCATATGAAATTGGTTATAAATCATTAGCAACAAATTTAAGTGATATTGCTGCAATGGGTTGTAAACCTTTATATATCTTTATGGCCATAACTATACCAAATCTAAATTCTTCTTGGATAAAATCATTTTATAAAGGTGTTAAAAAACTAACAACTAAACATAATGTCGCTCTGATTGGCGGTGATACAAATAAAGGACCGCTGAGTATATCTATACAGGTAATAGGTGTTAACAAGCATAAGGTACTATATAGGAATGGAGCCAAACTAAAAGATGATATATATGTTTCTGGTGATTTAGGATCAGCTAGATCAGCATTAATATTTAAAAGTATAAAAGATAAAAAAAAAGAATTCCTTGCTTTGAAAAAGTTTTTGTATACACCAACACCTAGAGTAGAGCTTGGATTAGATCTTTCAAAATTTGCCACTAGCTGTATTGATGTTTCAGATGGTCTCGCAAAAGATGTATCGAATATTATTAAAGAGAGTAAATGTGGCGCAAAAATATACCTTGATAAAATACCACACAAGTTAATTATAAAAGAAGCACTACCTAAGAATAGATTATATGAAGCTATTATAGGTGGTGGAGAAGATTATGAGCTTTGTTTTACCGCCAATAGCAAAGACTCAAGAAAAATAAAATATTTATCAAAGAAGCATAAAATTAAAATTACAAAAATTGGAACTATAACCAAGAGAGATCTTAAGTACTATGATCAAGACAAAGAAATTAAAATAAACCTAAAGGGTTTTGATCATTTTTCAGCATAACTTAAATAACATTATAGCCAAGTTTTTCCAAATAAGTTGTGAGTCGGATCAGTGGTAGTCCGATAATTGATGTTGGGTCATCTCCTTTAGTTTTCTCAACCAAACTTATCGCTAGACCTTCTATACGAATACTTCCTGCGCAATTGAGCATATCCTCGTTTTTAATATAGTTTTCAATTTGACTATTGCTAAGTTTCTTCATTTTTAGACTATAATTGACTATTGATTTATAGATCTTATTTTCAGATATGCATATTACACATATACCAGTTTTAAAAATAATCTTTTTCCCAGATAGAGATCTTAGCTGTTTCTTGGCATTATTAACAGTTTTAGGCTTCCCAAGAATTTTTCCACCTACAAGAGCAACTTCGTCTGAACCAATCACAATTGCATCAGAATTGTTAGCTGCAACTTTCATTGCTTTTTCATATGACAACCTTTTGACAAATTTATTTATCTCCTCTCCTTTTTTTCTAGATTCATCTATATTAGGCTTTATTACAGTAAATTTTAATTTTAGTTGTCTAAGTAATTTTTTTCGATGTATTGAGCTTGAGGCTAGTATTAGTTTCTTCATATGAAATATCTGATTAATTGTATTAATTCAGGTAAATACTAGCAGAAAGCTTAATATTTTTAAATCTTATATGAATTTTTTGTATATTTGGTAGAAAAGTAAAGATATAAATTGCTTGATAAGCCTTTTTTGCTTAGAATAGCGTATATTTTAAAATATTTAGCGGTGTTCTAATATGGCAGTTCAAAAAAGTAGAAAATCTAAGTCAAAAAAAGGTATGAGACGATCTCATCATGGCTTATCAGGTCCAGCAATGTCCGTAGATAAAACAACTGGCGTGAGACATCTAAGACATCATATAGCTAAAGACGGCTATTATAAAGGGTCAGAAATAGTTACTCCTAAAGTCAAAAAAGAAAAACAAGAAGATTCGCAAACATCATAAATTCTTAGTAAACTAATTATAATGCATCAAAAAATTACCATAGCATTAGATATGATGAGTGGGGACCATGGAGTTTCCTCGTCAGTGCCAGCTGCAATAGAATCTATAGAAAAATTTGATGACATGTTTCTTATTTTGATTGGAGACCAAGATAAAATCAATCCTTTGATATCCGATAAGATAAAAATACATGAAGACATACGTTACAAAATTCTTCATACAAAAGAATCTATCAATATGGATGATGAAATTATTTCTGCAATACGCGGTAAGAAAAAATCATCTATGAGGTTAGGTATTAATGCTGTTAAAAACAAAGATGCTGATGCATGCGTAAGTGCTGGCAATACAGGTGCATTAATGGCTCTGTCAAAAATAATTTTAAAGACGATGCCTGGCATAGATCGACCTGCAATATGTGGATCACTTCCTACAAAGTCAGGTCAATTTCATATGTTAGATCTTGGAGCAAATGTCGAATGTAATGCTAAGCATTTGTATCAGTTTTCTCTAATGGGCTCAGCTTTAGTACAATCATTAGAATTGAATAATAAGCCAGTTATAGGTTTATTAAATATTGGATCTGAAGAATTTAAAGGCAATGATACAATCAAAGCTGCAGGCCAGATGATTAGCAAATCTAATCTTAATTATGCGGGTTTTGTTGAAGGGGATGATATGTTTAGCGGAAAATTCGATGTAGTTGTTGCTGATGGTTTTGCAGGTAATATTGCGCTTAAAAGTATAGAAGGAGTAGCAAAAGTAATTAGTCACTTTATTAAAACTGAATTTAACAAAAATATATTTACAAAATTATCTGCTCTGATTAGTCTGCCAGTTATGAAATCAGTGAAACGAAGAGTTGATCCTAGAGAATATAATGGCGCAAGCCTAGTTGGCCTTCAAGGTGTAGTAGTAAAAAGTCATGGTGGTGCAGATTCGTATGCTTTTAGCCAAGCCATAAATACTGCATATTATGAAGTTAAAAATGAATTACTTAATAAAATAGAGTCATTGATACAAACAGAGTTGTCTAATGAGTAGAAAATATTCCAGAATAGTTTCGACAGGAAGTTATTTGCCTGAAAAAATATTAACAAACTATGATCTTGAAAAAATGGTAGATACTTCTCATGATTGGATTTTTGAACGAACAGGTATAAATCAAAGGCATATAGCAGATGAAAACGAATCAACTGTTGATATGGCATATAAGGCATCTCTGAAAAGTATAGAGAAATCTAACATAAATGTTGACGATATAGATATGATTATAGTTGCTACTACTACCCCAGAGAGAGCTTTTCCGAGCACAGCTGTTCTCCTTCAGAATAAATTAGATATCAAGGATTGTTTTGCCTTTGATATTAATGCGGCATGCACAGGTTTTATTTATGCTTTAGATATTGCTGATAAATATATAAGAAATAATTCTATAGATAACATATTAGTGGTTGGTGCTGAAAAAATGAGCGCATTAGTTGATTGGAGTGATAGGAACACATGTGTTTTATTTGGTGATGGTGCAGGAGCAGTAATTATAAGTTCATCGAATAACCCAGGTATTATTTCAAGTACTATTGGTTCTAATGGGAGCTATAAAGACTTGCTTACGGTAAATCCTGATTCAGACTTTATTGAAATGAAAGGTAATGATGTTTTTAAGATAGCAGTTAATACTATGGGCAAGATTGCTCGTGAAACTCTCGATCAACATGATCTAAAAATTGATGACGTTGATTGGCTGATACCTCATCAAGCTAATAGTAGAATAATAAATGCAATTGCAAAAAAATTATCACTACCAAGTGAAAAAATTATTATCACTGTCGGAAATCATGGGAACACATCAGCTGCTTCTATACCATTAGCAATTGACTATGCTACTGAAACAGGAGATCTAAAAAAAGAAGATACTGTTCTTTTAGAAGCATTTGGAGCTGGTTTTACTTGGGGATCAACGCTTCTTAAATTCTAATATGCAAGATTTATTATCATGTAAGAAATGCCCCAGAATTGTTAATAACCTTGATAAACTCAGAAAAATTTACCCTAGCTATCTTAATAGACCAATAATACCAATCAAAAGAAAAGAATCTTCAATTGCAATAGTGGGGCTGGCTCCAGGTCTTACAGGCGCTAATAGAACTGGTCAAATATTTAATGGTGATTTTTCTGGAGATATACTAAATAAAGCAATAAAACTATCGGGAATTAACTTTGAAAATAGGCTTTTGCAGCCATATATAACTAATGCCGTTAAATGTTATCCTCCGAATAACAAACCGAATATTTCAGAAATTAATAATTGTAATATTTTTCTAAAACAAGAATTGGAATCGCTCAATAATTTAAAGGTAATTATTGCACTAGGATCTATCTCACATAATTCAATCATACAGTCTTATTCTCTTGCCAAACAAAAATATAAATTTTCACATGCATTCGTTCATAGAATTAATAGAAATCTAGTCTTAATTGATTCTTATCATTGTAGTAAAATAAATATTAATACCAAAAAATTGACGTTAGTAATGTTGATTAATATATTAAATCTAGCTGTATCAAATAGATGAATCAAAATATCAAAAAAATATTAGAAAATATAACAAGCTTGCCTGGTATATATAAATTTGAAGATAAACACTCAAATATTATATACATAGGTAAGGCCATGAATCTAAAGAAAAGAGTTTCATCGTACTTTAGCAAATCTGCCACATCAGTTAAAACAAGTAAGTTGGTTGAAAATGTTAGTAATATCCAAACAATCATAACCAAAAACGAAGAGGAGGCTTTGTTGCTTGAAAATACATTAATCAAGGAATTTAAACCAAAATATAATATTTTGTTACGTGATGATAAATCATACCCCTATATTCTAATCAGAAAATCACATGAGTTCCCATCTATCAAATTTTTCAGAGGCGAGAGTAGAGGATCTAAAGACTTATTCTTTGGACCTTATACTCAAGTCAATCATGTTAGATATATGTTAAATCTTGTTCAAAAAATATTTAAAATTCGATCTTGCAATGATATATACTTTTCAAATAGAAAAAAGCCATGTTTACAATATCAAATCAATAGATGTGATGCTCCATGTGTAAAAAAAATAAACTCTTCTGATTATGAACAATTAGTAAATAATGCATTGAAGTTCTTGCAAGGCAAAAATGATTATCTAATCAAGAACTATACAAAAAAAATGACTAAACTTTCATCTGAACTAAATTTTGAAGAAGCTTCTGAAATAAGGGATAAAATATCAGCCATAAGGAGCATCATAAGCTCAAAAAATATAATTAATAGCCAAAAGAACATAGACATCATTACCATAAGCTCATCAGAGAATTATCATTGCGTAGATGTTTTTATGGTCAGAGATAATATTAATCTAGGAAATAAAACATTTGATTTTAAAAATAATGATTCACAAAATAATATAATCGAGTCATTTATTAATCAATATTACTTTGATAATCATCCGCCTGATAAAATCGTAATACCTGATTATATAACTAACATAGGTCCTTTAAAAAATGTTTTATTCAAGAAATATAATACAAAAACTACATTAATTTACCCCTCCCGAAAACCTTTTAAAGATTGGTTTAAAATTTGTGAGTTGAATACCAATGAAAGACTCAATCTTGTCTTGTCGACTAAATTGAAGTCAGATATATTTTCCTGTTTAAATAAGGATTTAAATTGTGAAATTCCAGTTCGTAATGCAATTTGCTTTGATATAAGTCATATGAGTGGCTCTAATATGCAAGGCTCAGCTGTATGGTATTCATTTACTGGTCCTAATAAAAAAATGTATAGGAGATATAATCTAGCTAACATAAAGAAGTCTGATGATTATGCTGCTATGAGATATGTGCTAACTATGAGATTATCAAAGCTTAAAAAAGAAAATTCACTTCCTGAGTTAATTGTTTTAGACGGTGGAAAAGGGCAAATTTCTCAAGCAAGGGAGGTAATAGATGAACTGGAGATTTCTAATATTTTATTATTGAGTGTTGTTAAGGGAGAGAAGCGCCAGACAAAAAATGATAGGATTTTGGATATAGACGCTAAAGATATTACTCTCTCATTGTCTAATTACTCATTTACTTTATTACAAAAAATTAGAAATGAAGCTCATAGATTTGCTATAACAGGCCAACGCAATAAAAGTTTAAAGAGACAATTTGAATCTAAACTTGACTCTATACCAGGTATTGGTAAAGTTAGAAAACTAGAGCTTCTAAAACATTTTGGCGGCATACAGGGCGTCCTAAAGTCGTCTGTTGAGGATTTAGCGAATGTTAGTGGAATAAATTTACAATTAGCTGATACTATATATAAATATTTACATACAGAATGAACTTTAATTTACCTAATACCTTGACTGTATTAAGAATTGCCTTAATTCCAATTATTGTACTCTTGTTTACTTCGGGTGATGATTCTAGTCGCTTTCTTGCATTCATTTTGTTCCTTGTAGCATCTATTACCGACTATCTTGATGGACTAATAGCAAGATATATGAAACAACAAACAAATTTTGGCGAGTTTCTTGATCCTATAGCTGATAAACTATTGGTTATCATTACATTGATCTTATTAATCTCTGAGAATCAAGATGTCTTTTTTCTCATTCCTACATTAGTGATTATTACAAGAGAATTCTTGGTAATTGCTATTAGACAAAGACTTGCGGAAGTCGGCGATAAAAAAAAATTATCTGTATTACTAATTTCTAAAATTAAAACAACTTTACAATTAGTTTCTTTATTATTTTTATTATATAAATTTCCTATTCTAGGATATAATGTCTACTGGTTTGGGACTGTGCTCCTGCAAATCTCTGCCTTGTTAACATTGATATCTTTTTTTTATTATGTAAAAAACTCATGGAATGTTATCATTAAGTAATGATGCGAGAATAGCTCAGTTGATAGAGCGCAACCTTGCCAAGGTTGAGGTCGCGGGTTTGAGCCCCGTTTCTCGCTCATCACTATTTTTATGAAATTTAGCATAATCTTACTATCTCTCTATATTTATTAATGATATCGGATCTATTAAAATTTTTAGAAATATGTTCGTACGTTCTTTCAACCATTTTGTCAATTTTTTTTGGATCTTCATTATTGATCTGGGTAAACATTATTATTTGTTCGATCAGTGATTCTGGATCAGATTTATTACATAGAAAGCCATAATTTTCATTTAATATAATATCATTGCAGCCTGGAACATTGGATGTAATTATTGGAATCTTGAGAGATGCAGCCTCGAGTAAAACAGTGGACATCCCTTCTCTATAAGAAGGGTGAATTACACAATCAGATTTTTCAAATAATGACTCAATATTATCTGTATATGGGATATAAGTTATTACATTATTCTTATTCATATTATCTAGTAAATCTTTTGAGATATGATTTTTATCTGATGTATGTGCACCAACGAGGATAAAATCTTTAGATAGATCTTTTTTAAAAAAGTTTGCAGCTTCTAAGAATTCTGATGTTCCTTTTTCTTTAAGTAGTCTAGATGCCATGAGGAAAATATAGTGACCATTATTTTTCTTACGTATAAAATTTCTATTCTTTATTTTTACTCCTGCGCCTGGAACGATACTTGTTTTTTGTAGTGAAATAATTTTTATTTTTCTAAAAAATTCTTCATCATGTTTATTAGTAAACCAGATTTCTTGTGATTTTTTTAATGAAAGACGTAAGAGTAGAATGATAATGGTTTTATACAAAACATTCGCTCTAATAAATATATAGCCTAACCCAGTTATCATAGAGATCGTCCTTATATTTAGTATGGCTGCAGATAGATTACTATATATATTTGGTTTCAGTGTAAAATTAAATACTAAATCTGGTTTAATCTTTTTATGTAGTTTATAAATTGATATAAAAGTTTTTAGTTCTTTGTAAATATTTTTACCTCGCTCCTCCAATGATAAAAAATGTATATGAATATTTTTATACCTAAAATATTTCTGATATGAATCATTTTTTGCAATAAGGTGCACGATATATCCTTCATCTACAAGCATTCTTATAATATCATATCTAAACTTATATAATGTCCAGTAGTTATTTGAAACCATCGTTACAGATTTTCGACTCATGATCTATTATCTCTTTAATATATATTTAATAATATCTTATCATATATGCATTATAATTATTTTGTGATAAAATCTCATAAAATTATTAGATACAAAATGAATGGATGTGCATCAAATAAAGAAATTTTATGCTTCTCAAGTGAAAAATAAATTCAAAATATAAATTAGCAATACCATTACTATTTTCTTATATAAACATGATACAATCTCACAATCACTATATTGGCTAAGTGGCAGAGTGGTAATGCAGCGGCCTGCAAAGCCGTCAACGCCGGTTCGATTCCGACCTTAGCCTATTTTTTCTCTTTATTTTATTTATGATTATAAAGTAATAAAAATATCATTTTTCAATATAACTTCTAAGTGATAAGATAAATACTGATTTCGTTGGTCTATATGGCCATTATAAAATGTCTACATCCTAAAACACTCGCCCGGGTGGCGGAATTGGTAGACGCAAGGGACTTAAAATCCCTCGAGGGCAACCTCGTGCCGGTTCGACTCCGGCCCTGGGCATGAATATGAAAAATATAATAATAATACTTGTGGGAGCGTTTTTACTGACTAGTTGCGCTAAAAGTCTAATACCAATGCCTGGAAGTATTGTTCCTGAGAGAAGTAATAACGTCCAAATAGATGCTGATTATGGTCAGTTTCCCGAAAACTATAGGAAAATTCTCAAAGATTACTTGCAGGAAAACTTATCAAGTCACGAGGATGCACGAGTTGAATTTGTTAACAAACCATCAAAGATATCTATTGATCATTTAGGAGATAATTATTTGGGTTATAGGGTCTGCCTATCAATAAATAATAAAAATAAAAAAGGATTGTATGTCGGCTTCAAAAATCATCTATTACTAATCAAAGATTCTAAGATTGTGCTTCATCTTTATGACTCAGGATTACTAAAAATACCATTTGAACTTTGTGTTGAGAGGAATGAGTCAAACACAATATTTTTAAAAGATGTGCCAGATACAACCGATGATATTACGATAGATCAAATGGATGACCCAGCCCTGAAGCTATACAAAGATATTCCTCAGAGTAATTTAACAACATATATTTTATGTGATGTTGACAATAAAGAACATACTTATACATTTAATGAGTCTAATAATATATTTACTGAATCAATTGGGGTAAATTCTATAGAGTATAAATCTTTAAAGTTTTCTGAAACACATATATATGCTTCTAATAGCAAGGATATTTTAATCAATAGAGTTTCTGGTAAAATTATAATATCTAAGAAAGGTTTGCCTGATAGCACTGGGGATTGTAAATTACTTGATCGAAGGAAGTTTTAAAACTAAAAAGAACAGCATAATCTTGAAAAAATATAGATTTAGGCTTATATTAAGGATGATGAATTAAGGGGTATCATTATGAAAAGTGACATTGAAATAGCACAATCTTCAACACCAGAAAAAATTCTAGATATAGCAAAGAAGCTAGATATACCGTCAGATGCACTAGAGCCTTATGGTCATTACAAAGCTAAGATTTCTCTAGATTATATAGATAATTTAGGTGATAAGTCAGATGGTAAATTAATTCTAGTCACAGCTATAAGTCCTACACCTGCAGGAGAAGGCAAAACCACAACATCTGTCGGTCTTGGAGATGCACTTAACAAGATTGGCAAAAAAGCTCTAATTACAATTAGAGAACCATCGTTAGGTCCAGTTTTTGGAATGAAAGGTGGTGCAGCTGGCGGAGGAATGGCTCAAGTTGTCCCAATGGAAGATATCAATCTACATTTCACAGGTGATTTTAATGCGATACAACTTGCCAATAATCTTTTGGCAGCGATGTTAGATAATCATATTCATCATGGAAATAAACTTGGTATAGATGTTAGAAGAGTAGCTTGGAAAAGAGTTCTGGACATGAATGATAGAGCTTTGAGAAAGACAGTTTGTTCGCTTGGTTCAGTTGGCAATGGTTATCCACGAGAAGATGGATTTGATATAGTTGTAGCATCAGAAGTAATGGCAATATTTTGTTTAGCCACATCACTCGATGATTTAAAAGAAAAATTAGGCAATATTGTAGTTGCCTACAATAGAGCCAAGGAGCCTATTTTAGCTCGAGATATAAATGCTCATGGCGCTATGACAGTTCTCTTGAAAAATGCAATGGCACCTAATTTAGTGCAAACATTAGAGAATAATCCTGCGATGATACATGGCGGCCCATTTGCTAATATAGCTCATGGTTGCAACTCAGTTATTGCTACTCAAGCATCCCTTAAATTAGCTGATTATGTTGTTACAGAAGCTGGCTTTGGCGCTGACTTGGGTGCTGAGAAATTTCTAGATATAAAATGTAGAAAAGCAGGTTTAAAACCTTCTGTAGTTGTTTTAGTTGCGACTATCAGAGCGCTAAAGTTTCATGGAGGATGCGAAATAGCAGATTTAAACAAAGAGGGGTGTGATTATCTTAAAAAGGGACTAGTAAATTTAGAAAGACATGTTACAAATCTGAAAAATCATTATGGTTTGCCTGTAGTTGTTGGTATAAATGGTTTTACATTTGATACTGATGCTGAAAGAAAGATTTTACAAGATAAATCAGAAGAACTTGATGTTCCAATAGTCTCATCTACACACTGGGCTGATGGAGGAGCAGGAGCTGTCAAATTAGCAGAAACTGTAGTAAAAACTATCGAAGAAGCAGAAAATAATTTTAAATATTTATATGAAGACGATATGGATTTATGGTCTAAAATGGAAACTATAGCCAAAAAGATATATGGGGCTTCCAGCATATCTGCTCCAAGTAATATCAAAAAGCAAATAGATGATCTACAAAAAAATGGATATGGAAAATATCCTGTATGTGTAGCTAAAACTCAATACTCATTTTCTACGGACCCATCATTAAGAGGAGCTCCATCTGGCCATGATATAGCTATAAGAGAAGTTAGATTAGCAGCAGGCGCAGAATTCATAGTAATGGTTTGCGGAGATATTATGACAATGCCAGGTTTACCAAAAATACCTGCAGCTGAAAAAATTGATTTAGACAAAGATGGGAATATAGTTGGTTTGTTCTAAAAGTGGTCTTTTCGTCTTTATCAACATATAAGAGACTTTATCTATTAGTATTATCATTCACCCTGATATTAATATCGTTATTAGGTCCCCCAACCGTAAAAGTTTATGGAGTTATTACTTCATTGGATATCAGTCAATTAATTGATATCTTTACTGCTTCTCAAACTATATTTAGGATGCCAGACACTCATCTGCGCCTTCTAGTTTTTACATCTGCAATACTTTTATTAATAATGATCCCTTTGATAAATGTTGATAATAAAATAAATTATAAAATATCAGATAATAAAATATTGTTGATAATATTTATGTTTTTTGCTGCTTATCTATCGACAAACTATTTGTACAATATTTTAGCTCTAATATTATTCCTGATTTCTATATATTATTATGTTTTCTTTTTTGATGCTAAACTTGAAAAATACGAGCTCTTTTTCATAGCATCATATCTTATGATCTTTTTATATCCCTTTTATCATTCATTATATATTTCATCTCAGCTTGCTGAGGTTGATAATTATTTACGGTTTCTTTTTGCTATACCAATATATTTATTGTCGAGGTCACTCGTCGTTCGAGATACTGACGTTTTATTTTCTATAAACCTAATTTCGATAATTATTGGATTATCAGCTCTATATTATTATTTATTTTATAACGATATTAGGGTAACAGGTTTTACTAGTACATCTGCTATATTCTCAAATATTTCATTATTGTTTGCTATCTTGTCTTTATGCACTATCAAAAAGCTTTATGCAATTAGATCTCGGTATGCTTACATATCCATTGTTGGCGCAATATTTGCCCTGATAGCTTGGAGTGCTACTGGATCAAGAGGAAGTATAATTGCATTATTCTTTTTGTTAATTTTGATAATGTTTAATAAAACATTGAGGAGTGAATATCTTTTTTTTAATATTAAATATACGATAATAATAACTTTTGTTTTTGGTCTAATTTTTTATCAGTCTGGATCCTTAACAAGAATGCAAAATGCATATGAATCTACTTACAATTATATCTATAGTGATTCTCCTCATCATTGGAAACATAAAGATAGCATAGTTCCAAGAATGAGCTTATGGAAAGGTTCCTTGAATATGATATATGATAATCCTATGGTTGGAGTAGGACTATCAAATTATAATAATGCTTTAAATGATCAAATTCTTTCTGGAAACATCAAGCCTATTAGACAAGATCCATCGAACTATACTGCTGGCATGAATCATGCACATAGTCAGTATTTAGATATTTTTGCAAAAACCGGTGTGATTGGTTTTTTAACTTTAATGTATTTTATAATGGCAAATTATTACTATTTTTATAACAATTTAAAAAACAATAGAAATAACATATCTGGTTTTATGGGTTTAATAGTTTTAACATCTTATGTGTCATATATGGTTTATCACACAGTATTGTCTCATCAGCAATCAATATTATTCATGACATTTTCATTGGCAATATTAGCTGGATTGTCATATTCTAATGCTCATGAGAAAAAGGATTAAATAATGAATATTACAATAATTGGATGTGGTTATGTTGGTCTAGTCTCTGGCACATGTCTGTCAGACATAGGACACAATGTTATGTGTCTTGATATTAATAAAAATAAAATTAATAGTTTAAATAATGGTATTATGCCTATTTATGAGGATGGGCTAGATAGAATGATTGCCTTAAACACTCAGAAACAAAGACTTTCATTTACATCATCTTATAAACAAGCAATTTCTCATTCTGATATTATATTTTTATGTGTAGATACTCCATCTAATAAAAATGGCACAGCTGATCTAACAAGCATCAAGAATACATGTGTTTCTATTAGTAAACATATGACATCTGATAAAATTATTATTGAAAAATCCAGTGTACCAGTAGGAACATCTGATTTAATAAAAAAGATCATTTCTCAAAATCTAATAAATAATAACAAAGAACTCAATTTTGATGTTGTGTCTAATCCAGAGTTCTTAAAGGAAGGATCAGCAATTACTGATTTTATGAAGCCAGATAGAATAATAATAGGTATCGATAATGATAATTTAAAATCTATATTTGATGAAATTTATTTACCATTCAACAGAAAATTCGACAAAATTCAATATATGGATATAAAATCTGCTGAGTTAACTAAATATGCTGCAAATGCAATGTTAGCAACCAAAATCAGCTTCATTAATGAAATTGCTAATATTGCAGATAAGCTTGGTGTTGATATTGAAAATGTCCGTAAAGGTATTGGCGCAGATAAGAGAATTGGAAGTGAATTTTTATATCCTGGCTGCGGTTATGGCGGATCTTGTTTCCCAAAAGATATTAAGGCTCTAATATCTACATCTAAAGATAAAAAATACAATGCTAAACTGCTTAAATCAGTTGACGAGGTAAATGATGCGCAGAAAAATATTTTATCATGTAAAATATCTTCACACTTTAAAAATAGACTTTCAGGAAAAAAATTTGGAGTATGGGGTTTAGCTTTCAAGCCAAACACGGATGACGTAAGATATGCGCCTAGCATTAATCTTATTGACTATCTGATTGCAAATAAAGCTACGGTGCAAGCATATGACCCCATCGCTTCGATAAAAACAAATCTTAAAAGTAAATCCACTAACTACAAAGAAGTCAACACCGCAATAAAAGCACTTAAAAATATCGATGGGTTAGTCATATGCACAGAATGGAAGGAGTTCTGGTCTGTGGATTTGAACATATTTCTAAAACACATGACTAACCCTGTAATATTTGATGGGAGAAATATATTCTCTCCAGTTAAAATGCAAGAAATTGGTATAACTTATTACGGCATTGGACGTGGCAATAAAACCCCATAATAGTTCATAAATACTTGCTTACGGAGCATAATTAGGCTAAATTTATATGTTCATGGGGTGAACGCATAATGTGGGTAGTTGCGAAAACAAAGGTAAATCAAGAAAATAGGGCATACAAGAACCTTAATAATCAGGGATTTGAGGTCTTTATGCCTTGTTTTGAATCAAAGAAGTTTAAAAATAATACCTGGAGCCCTTATCAAGAATTACTTTTTCCTGGATATGTCTTTATTAACCTTGATTCATGTTTTAATAAGTCACATAAAATCAATAATACTTTAGGAATATCCAAGCTTTTAATGGATTCTTGTTCTGGTTACCCGTCGATCTTACCAGATAATATCGTTAATGATATTAAAAATAATTTGAATAAATCATTAAATATCAATAATATAAATGTGGGTGATAATGTAGTTTATACGAAAGGTTCATTATCAAATATCGTTGGAACTGTGATTGAACTATCAGGCAAATCGAGAATTAGATTATTAATTGATTTGATTAATACAAAACGAGAGGTCTTTGTAGACCTTTTGGACATACAAAGAGTATACGGATAAACAAAACTATACTCTCAAACGTCTAATATCCTGTTAGATGTAGCGGTAGCGTGGAAAAATACTAATAATAATGACCATTTCTGTAGTAATACCCTTCTATAATGAGTCTGAGTCTATTCATAGAACGCTCTTTTGTATAGATAATCAAGAATTCCCTCCCTCTGAAGTCATATTTGTTGATTCTGGGTCGACTGACAACACTGTAGAAATCATAAATACTCATATTGATTTGCATAATAAGACTAATTATAGAGTGATTTACTGTGGTGAAATGAGCCCAAGTTCATCACTCAATAAAGGCATAAAAGAATCAGTTTCAGAATTAATAGCATATATTGACTGTGGATTGAATATACCACCTAATTGGTTGCATGAAAGTCATAAAGTCATGGAAAACTGTAATTGTGGTATCGTTTCATTGCAAATTAAGACTAATGGTACTTCACTTATAGATAAATCTTTTGTCGCACAAACTTATGGTCTTTCATCATACACAGTATGTTTGCCGGGCTCATTAATAAAGAAAAGTTTGATAGAACGAGTAGGAGGTTTTATAACTAAAACTCGAGCTAGTTACGATGTAGATTTTATAAACAAAATTAAAAAAAACAATATTGAAAGAGTCATTAACAAGGAAACAATAATAAATTACTTTGGCATCAACTATGCTGATAATTTAATATCAGGTTCAAAAAAAGTATATAGTTATTCATTAAACGCATGGAATGCTAAAGGTGATCTTAAGCCATATATTTATCTAATGACTTTGATTATTTTCATTATATCATATGTGTTTAATATACATTATTACACCATAATTATTTATTGTGTTATACGTGGCATCATAATCCCTTTTATTAAATCTAGAACATTAGCAATATTTAGAGAACCATTTCTATTATTTACTATCCCAATTGTTGGAATAATAATAGACATGAGTAGATTGACAGGTTATATCAAGTCCTATAAATTTCATGGCTAATAAAAAAAACACACCTATCTCTAAAAACTCTGATACAGATCTTGCTGTGTTAAGATATTTAGAAAATAAACAAACGATAAGTCAACGTGAGTTGTCTCAGGATCTTGGTATTAGCCTAGGCAAGATTAATTTTATACTAAAAGCATTAATTAAGAAGGGTATAGTAAAAGCTAAAAACTTTAAAAATAATAATAATAAAAGTGTTTATGCCTACTATCTTACTGCAGATGGTTTCAATGAAAAAGCTAAACTAACACTTGAGTTTTTTAAAAGAAAAAATACAGAATATAATAATTTAAAAAAAGAATTAAAAGATTTACAGCAAGAAATTACACTTTTAGATACAAGAAATTCCAAAAAAAATACTACTGATATTGATATCGATGAATAATAGCTTGATTATTACTGGTGCCTCGGGTTTTATTGGCTCTCAACTAATGAGTTTTATAAAATCTCTCGATATTTCTTTTATGGGATTTTCAAGACAAAAGAATTATAATAATCTTCAATGGACAAAAGATTATATGGACATAGGTTTAAAAGCAGACAAGAATCAGATCTGTATACATCTTGCTGGTAATAATATTATAAGCTCAATGGATGATAGTGAAATTGAACTCACAAAATATTTGTCTGATTTATTTGGTTCTAATTTAGTATATATCTCCAGTTCTTATGTATATGATAAAAATCATAAATCACTTATTACTGAATCAGATAGCCTAGATGCAATCAATAATTATTCAAGAAAGAAAGCTCATTGTGAGGAGATCGTTATTAACAATTCAGGAGGCGTACTAAGACTATCAAATGTTTATGGCGCTGGAATGACTAATAATATTTTTAATCACATCTATAGAGAATTCATGGGCCAGAATAATATAGTGAAAATTAATAACGCTCTAAATACTAGAGATTTCATACATGTTAGTGATATATGTTCAGCCATTATAACCTACATAACAGATATGAAATCTGGTATTTATAATATAGGAACAGGAGAGGCAACTTCAATCAAAGATCTATGTGATATCTTTGCTGCTAAACTTAATATCAATAAAACAGCATATCATGTCAAATCAGTCTCACAAGATGATACTATGCTGGTCTTAGATTCCAATAAGTTTCGTAATAATTATAATTGGGAACCTAAAATAGATATAGATATTGGTATAGCATCTTGGGTAAGAGATTATAAAAGAGAGTTATCAAATGTTAAATAATAAAAGAATATTATCAGTTATTCTTGCAAGAAAAAATAGTAAAGGCTTACTGAATAAAAATATAAAAAATTTTAGCGGGAAACCACTACTATCATATCCTATTAATGCCTCTTTGAAATCAAAATATGTTGATACAACAGTATTGAGCACAGATTCAAAAGAATATGCGAAAATAGGAATGAGCCATGGTGCACTTACTCCTTTTTTACGCCCAGATACCTTAGCGGATGATAAAAGCACATCTTCTGATGCAATAATACATGCCATTGATTTTTTTCATGCTAAAAATGATATATATGATTATGTGATCTTGCTTGAACCTACTTCACCATTAACTGAATCAGTTGATATTGATTCAGCAATTGAGAATCTTTTAACTAATAAAAACAACCTATCATCATTAGTTAGTATATCTGAAATAGGTTCAACACATCCATCATACTGCTTCAAAGTTAATGATAAAAATTTAATAACACCGCTTGATAGTAATCAGAATATCGAAATGTCCAGAAGACAAGACTTAGAGAAACTATATTTTTGTGATGGGAGCTTGTATATATCTGAGATAAATGATTTGATGCAATATAAATCTTTTTATCATAAAAAAACAATGGGTTATATTGTTCCTACATGGAAATCATATGAAATAGATACAGAATTAGATTTCTTTTTAGTAGAACAAATTTTTAATAAATATATTAATAAATAATATGAAAATAAATAAATCTCAGGAAAGACTTGTGAAATCAATACCAGGGGGCG
>JAYNVZ010000036.1:0-2997 GCA_038101125.1 Gammaproteobacteria bacterium
TCAATATTCTGGCCTGTTATATAATCAGAGTGTTCTATTAAAAATAAAACTACTTCTGCTATATTATTTGGTACCCCAGCTCTTTTAAGAGGTATTCTTGATAAAATTTCATTCTGTTTCTTTAGATTAGATAAATCTTGTTTTGGCCACATTATTGCACCTGGCGATACACCATTGACTCTAATATGAGGCGCTAAATCCTTAGCCAATGTTTTTGTTAACGATAGAAGCCCCGCTTTACTGATGTTATATATAATATGATCTTTTAATGGTGGATCAGCATGAATATCTATAATATTTATTATTGACCCTTTTCGTTTTTTTAATTCATCTTTAAATACTTTTGACAAAAATAAGGGTGTTTTAAGGTTCGTGTTAATCAAATCATTCCAATTTTTTTCATTAACCATTGGCATTTTTGTTGGATAAAATTTCGATGCATTATTAATAAGTACGTCTACTCTTCCAAAAGACTGCATTATTTTTTTATAGAATTTTGAAAAATCTGTAGCCCCTGTAAAGTTCATCTTCACGATATCGCACGAATTACCTCTAGATTCATTAAGCTCTTTTTTAAGAGTGTTGGCTTCCTTGCTAGATCTGTTATATGTGACTATTAGATTATAATCTCGATCATGTAGATAGCGACAGATTGCAAGCCCTATGCGTTTCGCTCCACCTGTAATCAGAATAGTTTTATTTTTAGTCATAGATATATATTAAGGGTAAATGAAAAAATGTACACTATAATAAGAGTATAAGTTATGAAAAATCATTTAGAAGAATATTTGCTAAATAAAATTGAGTTAAATCAAAAGATTCTATTCTCTGAGTTTATGAACCAGTCTCTTTATCATCCTGATTATGGATATTATACCAATAAAGCAAATATATTTGGTGATCAGGGTGATTTTATAACATCCCCCATCACATCATCAATCTTCGGAGAATGTATATCCAATGAATTTATTAATATCACTAGATACGAAAAAACATCTTCTATTCTTGAACTTGGTGGAGGTGATGGTAGTTTAGCCATTTCTATACTTAAGTATTTGAAGAAAAATAAATCATTACCAGATAAATATATCATTCTTGAGATCTCAGAAAATCTAATTAATTATCAGAAAGAAAGAGTTAAAAAAGAGCTTCCTAATGATTATAATATTTTCAAGTGGGTCACTAATCTTGAAGAGGTAAAAATAAATGGACTTGTAATCGCAAATGAGTTCTTTGATGCAATACCAACTGAAAGGTTTAGGGTGAAAAACTCAAAACTTGAAACTTTATATATAGAATCAAATAATCAATCTTTTAATTATATATGGGATGAATCATCTGACGATTTTTCAAACGAATTATCTAGAGCAAAAAATAATCATAATATTGACTTTTCTGATGGATATGTAAGTGAATTGAATTTAAATAATTCAAAATGGATTAACTTGATAGATAAATCTATGGAGTCAGGGGTTTTATTTATTACTGATTACGGATATCATTCGCAAGAATACTTCTTACAAGATAGATCTGATGGTACGCTTGTATGTATACATCAACATAAATCAAATTTTGATCCACTTTCAAATATAGGAAATCAAGACATATCCTCATTTGTTAATTTTTCTCATTTGAAAAATCTATCCGTTGATACAGATTTAACTGTTTCAGGATTTTTATCACAGTCTTCTTTTTTGATTAATTTGAACATATTAGGTATATATCAATCGGAGGAATATGATGAGGCTCTGATAGAATCAAATAAATTGAAAAATATTCTATTGCCCAATACAATGGGTGAGTTATTCAAGGTTCTTGTCATGCAAAAGAATATAGATATAAAATTAAAGTCGACGAGAGAATTTAATCAAATGAACAAGTTATAGAATGGACTTTATACATATATTCATATTGTCAATTATTCAAGGTGTAACTGAATTCCTTCCTATATCTAGTCAATCTCATTTGATTCTGACTTCTTATTTATTAGGGCTAAAGGATCAAGGTTTAGGGTTTGATATTGCGCTACATTTTGGATCGCTAATTGCAATCTTAATCTACTATAGAAAAGAAATTAGAAGTTTACTATTGCTGAATGAAGAGGGAGTAAATTATCTTAAACTAATAATTATTGGCTCTATACCATTACCAATCATAGGTCTATTATTCATTGATATTGTTTCTCAAAACATGCGTTCTGTTATATCAATTGCTTCAATGACATTATTGTTCGCGGTTATTCTATATCTGGCGGATACTAAAAAAAAAGAAGTCATTGCCAAGTTTGCAAACATTAGTATCTATACTATTGTCTTTATTGGATTGATGCAGACATTAGCTATAATGCCAGGTGTATCTAGATCAGGTATTGTTATTACTGCCGCATTATTAGCAAACTTTAGTAGAGAGGACTCTATTAAGATAGCTTTTCTATTATCAATACCTGCAATTTTTATGGCAACAGTATATCAATCAATTCAATTATATGAAGTAGGTAATATAGAAATATTAAATCAACATATAGTAGGGATGTTTTTGTCCTTTATATTTTCATATATTACTATTCATTTATTTATATCTACTATAAATAAAATATCGTTTACTCCATATATTGTTTATAGAATAATATTGGGTATCGCTTTATTATTTTTGATTTAAGAATCTTCTTATCGCATCTTGTGCAATTTCTTTATATGCATCTCCAATAATATTTTTGATTTCAATTCCAGGTTTTTTTTGATCTTCATCACTTAGTTTAAAATTATTTATACTTTTGATTAGATTCTCAAAAAAAATTCTATGTTGCTTAAGATCGGTATTAGAATAATGTATGCACCTAATAAATGAATTTAATCTATCTTTTTTACGAATATCCATTTTCTTTATAAGAGATAAAAGTCTATCATAATCTTCAATGCTATCTGGAACATAATCAATATAATAATTTAGACAATTAGAAAATAGAAGAGCTAAACTTTTGTATTCATTTGGAATTTT
>JAYNVZ010000036.1:3032-6156 GCA_038101125.1 Gammaproteobacteria bacterium
ACGAAATAATTTCAACTTTGTTTGCATCATTTGGATAAAGAGACTTCTTTATAAAATTATCATTTAAAATCTCAGGGAATAATATATCTCTAGCACCATGAGTGATTAGAAAACTAAAAAATTCATCTAAATTCTCAGCAGTCTTATATATTTCTAGCCATTTTCTTTCAGGTGTCAAATGTTCAAGTTCTCCGCTTTGAAGAATCTCTTTTATTTTATCAATTGTTTCTGGCACAACAATAAAACCATCAAATTTAGCATGAAATCTTGCAATTCTTAATACCCTTAAAGGATCTTCAGAAAATGCATCAGAGACATGTCTAAGCTTTTTATTTTTTATATCTGCTTGCCCATTATATGGATCAACAATTTTTCCATCTTTATCTTGCGCAATTGCATTAATGGTTAAATCTCTTCTAGCTAAATCCTCTTCAAGAGTAACATTGGGATTAGTATCAAATTCAAAACCTGTATAGCCATGACCTGATTTTCTTTCCGTCCTCGCCAAAGCATATTCCTCGCCTGTTTTAGGATGAATAAACACCGGAAAGTCTTTACCAACTTGTTTAAACTGTTTAGCACGCATTTCTTCTGGAGTTGACCCTACAACAACCCAGTCTTTATCTTTTACTGGAATACCTAATAATTGATCTCTAATGGCACCACCTACCAGATATATCTTCATTATTTTCTGCCTGACTTTTTTCTTAGTTTTTCAAAACGTTCTTGTTTAGATTTTATATTTAAATACTGTGGAATAATGTCTTCTAATGATGAAGATCCTTTGAAGCCTTCATCACTACAACTATCAATTTGTAAGGATTGGTAATTATCCATTGTGAATAATTTTCCAGGTAATTTTTCAAACACACTTGCTTGCAATCGTGATAAAAAACTATTTAAGGGAATAATAACTCTTCTGATTTTCAATGCCGCTAATGTATGATCTATTAATTCTCTGAATGTGTATTCACCAGGGCCAGTTACATCAATTTTTTTACCATAACTATCAATATTATTAATTGTACTAATCATAAAGTCAGTCAAATCCTCTACATAAACTGGCATAAATTTTGCGTTTGGACAAGCTAATGGAAATACAGGAAGAAACTTTAATAGGCTAGCAAATTTATTAAAGAATGAATCTGATTCACCAAAAACTATTGATGGTCTAAAAATTGTTAGGTTACAGAATGACGATGTTTCTGATATTAAAAAGTCTTCTGCCTTACCTTTAGATTTGAGATATTTACCAATTGATTTTGGATCTGCATTTAGAGAACTAATGTGCATAAATCTTTTGACCATGTTTTTTTTAATGCTATTAGATATTTTTTTAGGTAGTTGATAATGTATTTTATCAAAACTATTATCCTCGTTGATCTCATTGAGTATGCCTACTGTATTTATTACTAGGTCAGCATCTTTGAAAAGCAGATTAATAGACCTCTCGTCTTTAATATCAGATCTGACTATCTCGAGGTTAGGTATCATTTTTAACCCTAGGTTAGATTCTATGTTTCTAGTTGGAATGATGATCTTTTTAGATTTGGGGGATAGCTTAGTAGCCAGTTGTGCACCAATAAAACCCGTACCACCTAATATAACTACTTTGTTAAACTTATTCATTTAAATTGATTCCAGTAAACTATTGTTAATTCTATTATACAATACTAATATAGTACAAACTAATTAAGGATATCTATGAGCCAGAACGAAATTAAAAAAAGCATGTTTGTTGTTTTAACTTATGAAATTTATGAAGAATCTGAAATTCTTGAACAAGTTGAAAATCCGGTAACTTTAATCCATGGGCAAGGAAAAAAACTGTTACCTAAAATAGAAGAGGCTTTGTTAGGAAAAAAAGCTGGAGATATTGTTGAAATTACACTTAAGCCTGAAGAGGGTTTTGGTTTCTATGATGAAGCTTTGGTCATTAAAGATGATATTTCTAACGTACCGCAACAATTCAGGAAGATTGACGAGACAATAGCTTTTGTAAATAAAGATGGTGATAAAAAAGACTTCAAGGTTATTGATATATCCAGTGATGAGATAACCATGGATGGAAACCATTACCTTTGTGGGAAAATGCTGACATACAAAATCACAATTCTAGACGTCCGAGAGTCAACCGAGTATGATAGAGAGCAAGATAAGCTAAGTTTATTAAATTCTTAAACTATTATTTAGATTAAACTCATATTTAGCACGCCTTCCATCTTTTCAGCCATTTCAGATTTTCCAGTCCTGCTGTCACCAATAGTTGCTACAGTGACATCTACTTCTTTAAGATCTTTTTTCCCTATAGCTTTGCGTTTCTCTAATGCAGTGTTCTTGATTAATTCTATCATGTCATGGGCAGCTCGTTCAGGTCCTTCATGTTCGACCATTTCTCTATCCTCAAAACCACATTCTTTAAGAAGTTTATCGCTACTATCTTTGTAGACCCCGGCCATCAACATACTATGCGCCAAACCTATCTTCATTTTTCCTTCTTTAGCTCTAGATTTAAAATTATCCCAGAATTTTTTTTCTATTTTTTCAAATTTGTCACAAAGATCAGCATGTTGTGGTAAGTCCTTCCATTCTTTATCTTTGAGTAATGGGAAAGGGTTTGCCCAATAACTGATTTCAACATCTCCACGATGAGTTTGAGTACTTCCTGCTGCTACTCTTGCTCCGCTTCTAAAATGTTCTAGAGCTTGATCAGGTTTCATATCAGTCTTCATACATGAATCACCCGGCTGAATTAATTCATAATTATTTAGATATAGAAGAATATCCAACTCAGAACCAGTTGATATTTCTGAATAATCTGTAACAGGTACAATCTGTCTTGCATTGGTTCCAGAATGTTTATTGTAGCCGATTTCTCTTCCTTCCATTTGCATTTTTGCATGTTCACTAAATCCATCTAAACATGCGAACGCTCCAGTTTCTGTCCCATAAAACATTGGTGTATCTCCCTCTAATGTAGCCCTGCCCATGTCATCGGCTTTGATAAAAGAATCAAAAATATAAGGTTGATCAGTTTTTTCATCAAATTTTACAACATATCGCGTAGCACCACAGTGAAGAGGTAATTCACCATTTAAGATGCACAAAACATTATGCAAAGTTA
>JAYNVZ010000012.1:0-17647 GCA_038101125.1 Gammaproteobacteria bacterium
ATCTAGAATATTATAATTAGCTTTAGTTGGCGTGAAATACTGATTAATAATATTTTCTATCTTAGGAGAATCTATAATTTTTATAGGATGTTCGAATATTTTATCTAAATCTTCTTGTTTATTATAATATTTATTATTATAAACTAAGTGATAATCTGTCTGTCTATGTGAGTATATTAGCCCCTTTCTTTCACTAAGACCAACATCCACGAGTATATCTATTTTTCTTTTATTAAGATCGTTAATTGCATCTTCAATACTATTAATAGTTATTATTTTTAGATTAATGTTTAGGTACTGGGATAACTCTTTAACTAATTCATATGTAAATCCTATTTTTTGATTTTTTATTTCATAATATGATGCTGGACTCGTCCTTATTCCAATTACGATTTCATCCTTATTAAGAATTCTTTCATAATCGTTCTCACTCAAGGGTAAATACAGTTTAGATATTCCTATAATGATTAAAATAAGAAATGTTAGATATAATATTCTAGATAAGAAGTTCAGCATCAGTCACTATTGTTTGCTTTATTTTGTGAGGCATTCATAGGCTTTTTGTGATTAATATTTTTACCTTGATAACCCTTCTTCTTATTAAAAGATTTAAATTTATTATTATATTTATTATAGTTATTCTTATTATATCTCCTGCGACCATTATAGGATCTATGCTTATATACTTTTTTCGTTTTTATGCCAAATAATGATTTAATTTTATTTATTAGTCCTGCGAGTAAACCAACTTTTCTCTTTTGAGGAGGCTTCTTAATAGCAACAGGTTTTGGAGGAGAGCTTTTTGGAGTTACTGCGCTAACAATTGCTTCCTCATAATGCGAACTTGTTTCATTCAATGTTTTTGTATTTTTTTCATTTATTTTATTCAATGATGCCTTAAATTCTTCGCTAGTTCTATTTTCTCTATCAATATGATAGTTAGCGCCTTCAATCGTATTATCAGGCACAACCTTGATTGTAACTTTCTGTCTTAACTCTATTCCTTGTATTAATTCTCTCTTATCATTCAAGAGATATGTAGCTAACCTTACCGGTAAGTAAACAGTTAGAGGTTTGCTATTTTTCATAGCTTCTTCTTCTAACATCCTTACTAAATTTACAGAGAGAGTAGATAGTGATTTAATATGACCAACTCCACCACATGTAGGACATTGTTGATTATTATTATCTATGATAGATGATTTTAATTTTTGTCTTGAGATTTCCATCAAACCAAATTTTGATATTCTGCTAAATTGAATTTTAGCTTTATCAATCTTAGCTAGTTCAGCCATTTTCTTCATGACTGATTTTTGAGAATTGATTGACATCATATCGATAAAGTCAACTACTATGAGACCACCTATATCACGTAACTTCAATTGAGTAGATAGTGAAGCAGCTGCCTCAAGATTTGTGTTTAATGCGGTTTCCTCTATATCACCACCTTTTGTAGATTTAGCTGAGTTAACATCTATGCTTGTTAAAGCCTCGGTCGTATCAAAAACAATATTTCCGCCTGATGGTAAAGTAACTTTTTTTCTATATACACTCTGTAGCTGTGTTTCGATCCCAAAGTTACTAAATATTGGAACAGGTTTAGTATAATGTTCAACCTTTACTTTTGAGTGAGGTATAAAATGTTCTTTAGCATTCATGAAATCATCATAAAACTTTTTATCATCTATTATTACTTCATTGATCGATTCATCTACATAATCTCTTATAGCTCTTGCAAGCATGCTGCTCTCTTGATAAATAAGAAAAGGTGCTTTTTTTAGTACAGAATTTTCAAGTATTGATTCATATATCTGTATCAAATAATTCATATCCCATTCAAGTGTTTCTTTATTTGTATCGAGACCAGAAGTTCTCATGATAATACTCATACCGTCGGGTATATTCATATCGTTTAATAATTTTTTTGCGGCCATCCTGTCATTCCCTTCTAGTCTTCTTGAGACTCCACCTGTATTGGGATTTTTGGGCAATAGGACAAGGTACTTTCCTGCTAGGCTCAAATATGTTGTTAAAGCCGCACCTTTGGTACCTCTTTCTTCTTTGTCTATTTGTACTACAATCTCTTTGCCTGACTCAATGCAGTCACGAGATGTTTTTTGTTTACCCGGTGTGAATATATCTTGTGATATCTCTTTAAATGGCAAGAAGCCATGTCGTGACCTACCAAAATTTACAAATGCAGCTTCTAAACTAGGTTCTACTCTAGATATTGTTCCCTTGTATATATTTGATTTGATGTTTTTCGATGGTAAATCTATGTCTAATTCTGCCAATTTGTTGTCTTCGACTATAGCCAAGCGCAACTCTTCTCTCTGAGAAGCATTTATTAAAATTTGTTTCATTTGGAATCCTGTAATTCATTTTCTCTCTTTTTTGTATGATTTTTATTATATTTTAAAAGGGTAGGGCTCTAAATTATTTTTAGACTCGATGACCTACCATTAATTAACATTTTTTCGTTAATTACTGTTGCTATTTCCTAATATAACTTGTTCAACAGTACTTTTTCTTTATTTTCAATGATTTAGCCTTTAAAATGACTAGTTCGTATTAAACAATATAAAAATCTTTGAATTAATATATCAATGATTTACACTATCTTCAAATAATATCGTGTCTAATTCAAATAAAATTACTGTCAGAAAAGTCACCATTGACAAGGATCAAGAAGGCCAAAGAGTGGACAATTACTTAAGAAAGATGTTGCCTGGCGTCCCTAATAGCCTAATTTATAAAATCATCAGGGATGGACAAGTTAGAGTTAATAGCGGAAGAATTAAGCCTTTATACAAACTAAAAAATAGAGATATAGTGAGAATCCCACCGGTTTCGATTGATCTAAAACCTCAATCTTTATCAAAATCACTCATTAAAGATATTAAAAAAATTATATTATATGAGAATGACGATTTCATGGTAATTGATAAACCTGCTGGTATAGCTGTTCACTCAGGATCAAAAATTAAAAACGATATCATGTCTAGTTTAAGATCAATTGAAAAATATAAATCATTGTCCTTGGTTCATAGGTTAGATCAAAATACGAGTGGATGTCTAATTTTAGCTAAAAATTATCAGTCTGCCTCCGGATTAGGAAAAATATTTCAATCAGGAATGGTTGAAAAGAATTACCTGTCACTTTTATCTGGTTCACTAAGCGGGGACAAAGTGGCTGTAGAACAACCAATTATTCGTAATAAAAATAATAGAAGTAATTCTGTTTCAATTTCTAAAAACGGAAAAGATGCGTTTTCGTATATTACATTGATTAAACAGTATAAAGAATGCTGTCTTGTAGATATTAAAATAGAAACAGGACGTATGCATCAAATTAGAGTCCATGCTTCGAGCATCAATCAACCAGTGTGTGGCGATACTAAATATGGAGATGTAGGTGTTAATAAAAGAATGAGAGATTTTGGTCTAGGTAGAATGTTCCTTCATGCAAAAAAAATTTCTTTTTTTTATAATGGAAAACATACTATTGAGTCTCCAACTCCTGAAGACCTATCATTAGTAATTGATAAACTTAAAAATCAATTATAATATAATATTTAGATAATGAGAGTTTAAAGAAATGAGTGATGATAAGTTATTAAAAGATATAGTCGATTCTCTGCTAGAAGAGCGAAAATCAGATAAAAAATTCAAATTTTTAACAAGATCTATATTTTTTGTTTTTACACTAATTTTAGTAGTTTCCATCACACTCTCTACAACAGATAATATAAATCAAACAAATAAACATGTCGCAGTAGTAGAGGTTACTGGAATGATCTCTTCAGCTGGGCCAGTGCACCCTGATGTAATTCTTCCACACATACAGAATGCAGTTAAGAATGATAACTGTGTTGGGATTATCCTCAAAATTAATAGTCCAGGAGGAAGTGCAACTCAATCAAAGATTATATTTGATGAAATAAAAAAAATTAGGTCAACAACAGATAAAAAAATATATGCTGTTATAGATGATGTAGGAGCTTCCGGTGGATATTACATTGCAGCTAGTGCCGATCAAATATTCTCAAGCTCTTCTAGTATCGTTGGATCAATAGGAGTAAGATTAGACAGTTTTAATGTTTCTCGATTAATGGATAAATTGGGTGTTGATTCTCAGACGCTATCATCTGGTAAAGATAAAACAATGCTAGATCCCTTTTTGCCATTAACACCCAAACATCGTATTCATTTGGAAAGACTTTTACAAAATATTCATAATCAATTTATACAAGATATTGAGTCATCTAGAGGCGACAAAATAACTGAAGATGTCTTTACTGGTTTGTTCTGGACAGGTATAGAGGCTAAAAGAATTGGCCTAATCGATGATTTATTATCTACATATGATGTGAGTGAGAAATTTTTTAATAACAACCCATTGATTGTTTATAATAAAGAAAAAGATATAGTTAAAGAATTATTAAATTCAACCCTAAATGTATCTAACACAATCTTTGGTATTAAATATTAGTGATGCTCTATAAAATCTTCTCGAAGATATTGGAAGATAAAACACATTATATCTCATTAGAGAAAAACTCCAAAAATGACTTTCTAGCAGAATTTACAATAGAAAATACGGTAAATACTTATAAGGGTTCATTTGGCAAAACTTTGATTTTAGGAGGATCTGATGGTTATCTTGGTGCCGTGTTGATTTCTGGAATTTCCGCGCTAAGATCAGGATCGCGATACGTCGAAATATTTTCAACTGAACGACATCTTTCCTTAATATCTACATATCAACCAGAGTTGATTTCATCATCAGCTTTTGATGGATTAGAGGAGAAATTTGTGTCATATAAAAATTTGCTTCTAGGTCCAGGCATGGCTAATGACAAATGGTCAAGCAAAATATTTTTATTATTTAAAGATTTCATTCTCAATAATAAATTTGACAAAAATATCGTTGTTGATGCAGGGTTTCTGAATTTACTATCTAAAGATCCATTTAAAAATGATAATTGGATTTTAACTCCACATATTGGAGAAGCAGCCAATCTTTTAAACATAAGTAAAGAAAATATCATAAAGAATAAGATTGATTCCGCAAAACAAATTCAAAAGATATATGGGGGAATAATTATTATCAAAGGTCATGAGACTATAATTCAGACAGAGACTCAAACATTTATATGTGGACATGGTAATAGTAGTATGGGAACAGCAGGCATGGGGGATTGTTTGGCTGGGATCATTATATCTCTAATATCTTTGGTGAATAAAAAAGATTATAATAATGCTGTATTATATGCAGTAGCCGCCCATTCTCTTGCTGCAGATAATGTCTTATCCAGACAAGGTGGAATTGGAATTTTAGCCAGCGATGTAATAGTTGAAATTAATAAATTATTAAATGATTAAATAACACTTTAACAATATACAATGAAAAAAAATTACTATCATATCGATGATGAAAAACTTTATTACAAAATAATTAGTAAATTAAAAATCTCTCAAGAAAAATTGATTATCTTTTTAAATGGTGATGTAGGAGCCGGCAAGACTGCTTTTGTGAAATCGTATCTATCATTTTTAGGCGCAGATAATGATGCTACAAGCCCAACGTTTACAATAGTAAACGAATACTTAGATATTTCTCAAAAAAAAATTTATCATTATGATTTTTATCGTTTAAAAGATAAAAATGAATTATTTGAGATAGGCATAGACTATTATCTCGATCAGCCTGGTATTCACTTTGTTGAATGGTCTAAAGAGTTTTTAAATTATCTTCCTAAGCCTGATATAAATATTTCATTTCTCATTCTTCACAGCTCAAGATTAATCACGGTTGAAGTTAATAATGAAAAGTAGATTACCGATAATATGTATAATGGGATGTACCTGCACGGGCAAGACAGAGCTAGCCATAAGTTTACAAAAAAGTTTTCCAATTGAGATCATAAGTGTTGATTCAGCCATGATATATAAAGAATTGAATATTGGCACAGATAAACCTTCTAATGAAATTCTTAATACCGTTAAACATCATCTTATAAATATCCGCAAACCAAATGAAGATTATAATGTTGGAAACTTTTATAAAGATACGGAATTCTTAATCAAAGATATTCATATGCGTAATAAAATACCTCTACTCGTAGGTGGCTCCCTGATGTATTTTAATAGTTTGTATAAGGGACTATCAGATCTTCCGGATAAAAATGTCACAGAAAGAGAGTTAATTGATTATTTAGCAAGTAAATATTCGTTAAGAGATCTACATTACTGTTTGAAGCACATTGATTTGACATCATACAATAAAATTAACCCAAATGATTCTCAGAGAATACAAAGAGCAATTGAGGTATATTTGACAACTGGTAAACCAATTTCTTCATTCTTTGATAACAAAAAAAACTTCCTCGATGCTTATGATGTAATAACTATACAAATGCATTCGAAAGAAAGATTATTTGTACATGAGAGAATTGAATCAAGAACAAGAGAAATGTTTCAGAGAGGTTTGATAGAGGAAGTAGAATTTGTTTCTAGAAAATATAATCTTACTCTTAGATCTAAATCCATGAAAATTATAGGCTATAAGCAAGTATTAGAGTTCTTGGAAAATAGTGGAAATTTTGAAGATCTAGTAAATCAGTGTATTTTTGCTACCCGCCAACTTGCTAAGCGACAGATCACATGGCTCAAGCAATTTCCCTCAGATATTGAGGTTGATATTAAGAATTTTGACCCCAATATTATTCATAGGCTAGTTGACAGTCATTGCAATTTAAGCAAATAGTGTCAATATTAACTATATAATGATCAATAAGAGCATTATGTTTAGTAGGGTATTAGTATGCAAGATAATCTTCAAGATAAGTTTCTGAATAAGCTCAGGAAAGACAAAATTCATGTCTCAATTTTTCTCATGAATGGTATTAAACTTGATGGTGTTATAGAAGCATTTGACCCATATACTATTATGCTCAAAAACAAAATAACTCAGAGTATATATAAACATGCAATTTCAACAATTGTTCCAAATCAATCTAGTAAAATAGAAATTGATGAGTAAAGGTCTTTATATTATGATGTATTCAAAGGAGTATTAATATGGCATGGAATGAACCTGGCGGCAGCAAAGATCCTTGGAGTCGCAAACCTAAGGGTAACTCAGAAGTAGACAAACTGATTAATGAATTTTCAAAATCATTTAAAGATCTACTTGGTGGCTCAAGTGGTGGCTCAAGCGGAAATAAAAAGAATACATCAATTTTTATAGCACTTATTGCCGTATTTTATTTATTAAGCGGTATATATATCGTGAATGATGGTGAAAGAGGAGTTGTTCTTCAATTTGGTAGTTATCATTCTATGACTTCTCCTGGCCCTCATTGGGTGCCTAGACTAATTCAAAAAGCAGAAATCGTAGATGTTTCAAAAATAAGATCGAGCCAACAAAAAGCAGTTATGTTAACTGAAGATGAAAACATAGTAAGTGTTAATTTTGCAATCCAATATGATGTTAAAGATGCAAGTGATTTCATTTTCAATTTGAGAGACCCAGATGAAACTTTAGGTGCGGCAGGTGAAAGCGCAATTCGAGAAGTGGTTGGTAAAAATAGCATGGATTTTATAATAACTGAAGGCAGAGAAGAAATTGCTTCTAATACAAAAGATCTGCTTCAGAGATTGCTTGATGAGTATCAGTCTGGTATTAATGTACAAACTGTTAATATTCTAGAAGCTCAACCTCCAGAACAAGTTCAAGACGCATTTTCTGATGCTATTAGAGCTAGGGAAGATGAACAACGGTATATTAATGAAGCTGAAGCATATAGAAATGAAATTATTCCTCTTGCGCGTGGTGAGGCTAAACAAATATTAGAAGAAGCCAAAGCCTATAAGGTCAAGATTATTAAATCTGCGGAAGGTGAAGCGTTAAGGTTCTCTAATTTATATGAAGAATATGAAAAAGCTCCAGCGGTTACAAGAGAAAGACTTTATTTGGAAGCAGTAGAATCTGTATTAGCCAATACATCAAAAGTTATGGTTGATGTAGAAGGTGGAAATAATCTTTTATATCTACCTCTAGATAAAATAATGGAATCTAGATCAAGGAATCTAGATGATTCAAATACTTCACCTAATCAGGATTTGAACAGAGAAACAATTAATTCTTTATCCGACAAAATTAGGAATAACAGAAATAGTTTTAATTCAAGAAAGAGAGATTTATACAGTGAATAATAGAAATATAGCAACAATATTACTTGCAGGTTTAATAATAATATCCTCATCCGTATTTATTGTCGACGAGAGAGAGATTGCCATTAAATTCAGACTTGGTGAAATTGTTAAAACTTATGATGAACCTGGAATCTTCTTGATGATTCCTTTCATAAATAACATTAAGAAATATGATTCACGTCTTCTGACAATGGATTCTAAACCTGAACAATTTTTGACCAGTGAAAAAAAGAATGTAATCGTAGATTCATATGTTAAATGGAAAATCACAGATCCTCAGAATTTCTATAGATCTTCCAAGGGTGATGAAAGAATTGGTATAAATAGGTTATCACAAATAATTAATGACCTAACAAAAAGTGAATTTAGTAAGAGAACTATAAATGATGTGGTCTCAGGCGATAGAGTTGCATTAATGAATACAGTGAGAACAGAGGCAAACAAAGCATCTGCAGCACTTGGAATCACGGTTATAGATGTTAGGGTTAAAAAAGTTGATTTACCCGATGAAGTTAGTAATTCTGTTTACGCTCGGATGGTTAAAGAGCGTGCTACAGTTGCTAAGTCATTTAGATCCAAAGGTAAAGAAGAAGCTCAAGGTATTACCGCATCTGCTGAAAGAGAGTCAGCTACAATTGTCGCAGAAGCTTATAAGGAAGCTCAAGTTATAAAGGGTGAAGGCGATGCAATATCGACTGAAACTTATGCTGCTGCTTATAATGTTAGCCCTGAGTTTTATTCGTTTTATAGAAGTCTTTCTGCATATAAAAGTACGTTTAATACAAAACAAGATATCCTACTAATTGATCCTGAATCGGACTTCTTTAAGTATTTCAACAATCCTTTGGGTGAAAAATAATTGATATTTGGCATGTAATACTAACAGCTGTTTGTATTACTATCATCCTAGAGGGTATGCTGCTATTCATCTCTCCTAAATACACAAAAAAAGCGATCCTTTATTTTAATGAACTAAGCAATAAGTCTTTGAGAATAATTGGTCTTATCTGTATGATATTGGGGTTAGGTCTTTTTTTATCAATTATTTAGGACAATTATGAAATCAAAAAACTTTTTAATTCCAGATGGTATTGAATATTATATTGGAGACAATGCAACTAATTTTGATAGAATCAAATCAAAAATTATAAAGATTTATAATAAATATGATTATACACATATAATACCTCCTATTTTTGATAGTTTAGAGAATCTATTAAATCTCAATTCAACAGATCTAGATAATAAGACTGCATATATTTTAGACCGTTCAAATGGTAATGAGATTGGTGTTCGTGCTGATATTACACCACAGATATCAAAAGTTGATTACCAGATTACAAATGGTCAAGGTAATTCAAAGTTTTCTTATATGGGTGATATTCTTTGTCTATCACCTGGACCCTTTGATAGAATTAACCCTTTTCAGACTGGAGTTGAGCACTTTGGTAATGTAAGTAAAAAAATAGACATAGAAATAATTAAATTAATGATAGATATAATTTCACTCTCTAAACAACGAAAAATTGTCATCGAATTAGGAGACCTTTCGTTTATAAATAATCTTCTGATTGATTTAAATATAACCGAAGATAATAGATTAAAATTAATTGATCTGATTAATTTAAAGTCAAAAATAGAAATCAAAGATTTTTTTAAAGATTTAAAACTATCAAATAAAAAGTTACTCTTACTACTTAATCTAATTGATATCTCAGGTGATATATCTGTTCTATCAGAGTTAAGGAAATTATCTAAATCTTTCAAACAGGATTTATCTAATGAGATCGAGGAGTTAATATCGATCTCTAAGTCAATAAATAAGGTCAGCGATATATCTCAAGTTCAAATTGATCTTTGTGAACTCCATGGTTTTAGTTACCAAAAGGGTTTAATTTATTCTGCATATGTTCCAGGATTAAGAAAGGAAATTGCTAGAGGCGGAAGATATACTGCATATATGACAGAAAGTGACAAAAAAAGATTAGCAACAGGTTTCAGTCTAGATGTGAAAGACATCCTTGATTTGTCAATAGGAAGGAGAGATGCGCATGTCTAACGTTTTACTAGTAGGCACTCATTGGGGAGATGAAGGTAAAGGGAAAGTTGTTGATGTCTTGTCAGAGAATGCTGGGGGTTGTGTTAGATTTCAGGGTGGGCATAATGCTGGTCATACGCTGGTAATCAATAATGTGAAAACAATACTTCATTTAATACCATCAGGAATATTACGTGATGATGTTAAATCAATCATAGGCAATGGTGTTGTTATCTCTCTAGAAGCCCTCGAGCATGAGATTAAGGAACTAATGGATAATAATATAAGCATCGAAAACAAACTTTTTATTAGTCAATCCTGTCATGTTATTTTGCCAACTCATGTGGCCTTAGACATAGCCCATGAACAATCATTAGGAAAGTCCTCAATAGGTACGACAGGTAGAGGCATAGGCCCGACTTATGAAGATAAAGTTGCCAGAAGAGGAATTAGATTAATAGATTTCTTCAATACAGATATTCTTAGAAAAAAACTCGAAAAATCAATGAAATATCATAATTTTTTATTACAAGAATATTATAAAAGTGACACTATTTCTGTCGATTCTGTTCTTGATAAGCTGATCCCTATATTTGATAGAATCAAGAAGTACGTTTGTGATGTGGTGCCACTAATTTTAGATCTAAACAAAGATTCCAATATAATTTTTGAAGGAGCCCAAGGAACCATGTTAGATATTGATCATGGTACTTATCCGTATGTAACTTCTTCAAATACTACTTTGCCAGGTTTGATAACAGGAACAGGTATTGGTGTTGATAAAGTTGACTATTCTTTAGGCATAACTAAGGCATATACAACAAGAGTTGGTCATGGGCCGTTTCCAACAGAATTACATGATCAGTTAGGCTTAGATATCGCTAAATGGGGTGGCGAGGTTGGTGCGACAACAGGTAGGGCAAGAAGATGTGGATGGCTTGATCTTAAAATACTTAGACAGTCAATTGAGTTAAATCGTATTGATGGAATAGCTTTAACTAAATTAGATGTTCTTGATAACTTAGAGAAGATTAAAATCTGTGTTGACTATGGAGATATCGATTATGAAAGCTTTGAAGCATCAGATATGGAATATTTGGAAATCGATGGGTGGATGTCCTCAACTGTAGGCATTACAGATTATGATAAATTACCTGATAATGCTAAAAAATATATCAAAACTATTGAGGAAATCTCCAAAACTAGAATTGTTATGATTTCAACTGGTCCATCAAGAGATCAGATCATAACTCTAGAAGATATTTTTGCATAGATTAAATTATGAAAGAAACATTTCAATATATCTATGGTATTCATACATGTAATGCTCAGCTTAAACTTGATCCCAATAGTATAACTAAAGTATTTTTTAAAAAGCCTCCTTATAATAATCATCTAAAAATAATTTTTGATAAATGTGAATCTTTGGGTTTAGATATGATGGAGCTTGAAAGGGATCGACTTACTTCGTTATGCTTATCATCAAAACATCAAGGAATTGTGATAGAGTTATCGAGTAAGTTATCATCAGGATTTAATCTTGATTTGTACTTACAAACTGAAAAAAATCCATTTATAGTCATCTTTGATTCTCTTCAAGATCCTAGAAATCTTGGTTCTTGTATAAGGACATCCAATGCTGCTGGTGCTAGTTTAATTATTAAGAAGAAATCTAATTCCTGCGAGATATCACCTTTGGTCCATAAAACAGCCTCAGGCGGATTACAGGGATTATCATTACTTGAAACAAATAATGTTTTATCAGTCATAAAAAAATTAAAAAACAATAATATACGAGTAATTGGTACTTCAGATGCTGTTTCTAAGTCAATATATGATCTGCAGCATATAATGTCTGGTGTTGCAGTCATTATTGGCGCAGAAGGAGAGGGTGTTAGTAGGTCTTTACTAGAGTCATGTGATGATGTTTGCTCGATCCCAATATATGGGTCTGTTGAATGCCTAAATGTGGCTGTAGCCACTGGTATTACGCTTTATCAGATCAAAAAACTTATCAAAAAAACTAAATGAATATTTGAAATATACTGGATACTAAAGTAGTATTCGCATATTGGATAAAACTATGAAAAATTACGAATTATTATTAATGTTTAATGTAAACCAAGAAGAGTCTACTAACAAGACTGTGGATAAGTATAAAGACCTTATCAAATCTAAAGGTGGTAGCGTAGATAGATATGAAGATTGGGGGGTAATGAAATTAGCTTATAATATCAATAAAATTAATAAAGCTAGATATATCCTACTAAATTTTGAGGCTTCAAATGAAGTATTGACTGAATTGACTAGCTTAATAAAATTCAACGATAATATAATTAGACATATGTTCATAGCGCAAGATAAAAAGATTACAGAGCCATCTATAATGATGCAAAACAGAGAAAGAGCGTAAATATTATGGCAGAAGAGCTTACAAAGAAAAAATCTGATCTAATTGATCAAATTGATTATAAAAACTTGGGTTTTTTGAAAAAATTTATTACAGAATCAGGTAAAATATCACCCAGAAGAGTTGCAGGAACGTCTGCTAAAGAACAGAGAAGGGTTAATAAGGCAATCAAGATAGCTAGACATCTAGCATTATTGCCATTTTGTGATAATCATAAACAATAATGGATGTATTACTTCTAAAAAATATTAAAAAGCTTGGCGAGATTGGATCTAAGGTCTCTGTTAAGTCAGGTTATGCTAGAAATTTTCTATTGCCTACAAATCAAGCAGTCTTGCCAACAAAAGAAAACCTAGCAAAAGTTGAAGAACAAAAACAAGAATTATTAAAAATTGAAGAGGAAATGAGATCTAAAGCTTTGCTAGAGCAAGAGAAATTTAATAATTATGAGCTCTCTTTTGAAGTTAATATCCAAGAAGAAGATAAACTTTTTGGTTCTGTAACGTTACAGAATGTAGTGGATAAATTAAAAGATGATGGTTTTGATTTATCAAAAAAACAAGTGAATCTTCCGTCCGGTCCAATTAAGATATTCAAAGATGATTATATTGCAACAATCAGCCTACACACAGATGTATTGGTAACGGTCCCAATTAAGCTCATTAAGATTACTAAATCACTAGAAGAAATTTCTGAACCAACAGAAGAAGAACTAGACATAGATACTTCTTCATAAACACGCCCAATTTAAATACAATAAAATCTACTTAATCATTCATATGATGCCAAAGGTTTACCTAGTTAAATTTTTTATATCTGAAATACCGATGAGTTCCTTGGCATTTAATTTATTCCACAATTTTTCCACAGACTCTTATCTATAAAATCTATTATTTTTCGGTTAAAATAAATCATGGATAGCAAAATACCATCTACACCAAAATCACTAGAAGCTGAGCAAGCTTTTTTGGGTTCATTAATTATGGATTCATCTGCATGGGACCAGGTATCTCATTTAATTCAGTCTAAGGATTTCGTTGATGTTAATCATAAAATTATATTTAACGAAATTTATGATCTTGCTTCCGCTGGACAAATTATTGATGTTGTGGTCCTAGAAGATTGTCTTAAAAGCAAAGGTGTTCTAGATAAGATAGGAGGCCTTTCATACCTCGGTCAATTAGCTAGAAAAGTACCCACATCGGCACATATAAAAGCATATGCAGATATAATTAAAGAAAAATCTATTATGAGGGAGCTAATTAATATAAGTAATAGAACAGTTCAGGCTGTTCATCAAAGCGAGCAAGGCGATGTTAAGGAAGTTCTGGATAAAGCAGAATCAGAAATTTTTGGAATATCCTCTCTATCAGCAGCAAATGATGGTTTGCATAAAATTGGCCCGGTTGTGAATTCATATATTGAAACCGTATATAGTAAAAAAAATAGTGATGAAGTTGATTATCTTTTAACTGGTTATAATGAGTTTGATAAATTAGTTTCAGGGTTACAAAAATCAGATCTAATAATAATAGCTGGTAGACCATCAATGGGAAAAACAGCATTTGCAATGAATATAGCCCAGGATATCGTCTTTAAACAGAAAAAAAAGGTTGGATTCTTTAGTCTTGAAATGTCTGCACAATCTATTGCTTTAAGAATGCTTTCATCTCTAAGCTCTGTTTCACAACAAAAAATTAGAACTGGCGACTATGAGGCATCACCTAAAGATACGAAACAGGTCACGTCTGCCATTGAAATGATGAATGACTGTGATTTTTATATTGATGATACTGCCGCAATATCACCAATGGATCTAAGATCAAGAGCAAGACGAATGAAAAGAGAATCAGGGATTGATATGATAATTGTTGATTATTTACAACTAATGTCTATACCTCAATATTCAGAGAACAGAGTAAACGAAATTGCCGAAGTAACAAGATCATTAAAAGCTATCGCTAAAGAGCTTGATTTGCCTGTAATAGCTCTATCACAACTTAATAGGGGTGTTGAAACGCGTAATGATAAACGACCTTTTTTATCTGATTTAAGAGAATCAGGCTCGATTGAACAAGATGCTGATCTTATTATATTTCTGTATAGAGATGAAGTTTACGATCCGAATACAGACCAAAAAAATATTGCAGAAATACGTGTTGAAAAACATAGAAACGGGCCTACCGGTTTTGTGAAATTAACATTTGTGCCACATTGCACTAGGTTTGAAGACTACTTCCCACAAGTCTACGATGGAGTCGGTGAATATTAAATTATTCTTCCAGAAATTGTAATTTATTCTCTTTGTTTTCCCATTCTTTAGCATCCTCAGGAGCATCTTTGAATTCTGTTAATACTGGCCACTTTTTTGATAATCGCTCATTTAGCTCTAAAAAATTTCTATTTTCATCTGTTATGTCTTCATCTGATATAATTGCATCTATTGGGCATTCTGGAACACATAAACTACAGTCGATACATTCATCGGGATTGATTACTAAAAAATTTGGACCTTCATGGAAACAGTCTACAGGACAAACTTCCACGCAGTCAGTATATTTACACTTTATACAATTTTCTGTGATAACATATGTCATAAGAGTATTATTTTGCACTATATCTATAGTTTTTGCACATAAAAAATAAAAAATATTAAGCATGAAAAAAATAAGAAAAGTAGTTTTTCCTGTAGCAGGACTAGGAACAAGGTTTCTCCCTGCGACGAAGGCGAGTCCCAAGGAAATGTTGCCAATAGTTGATAAACCCCTTATTCAATATGCTGCAGAAGAGGCTGTTCAAGCTGGTATTGAGCAATTAATCTTTGTCCTCGGCAGAACTAAAAATGCAATTATAGACCATTTTGACGCTGCTCCGGATCTCGAATCTGACCTCAGAAACAAAAATAAGAATTCTCTCTTGAAACTTGTTCAAAACATTGTGCCTAAGAATATTGACTGCGTCTTTGTTAGACAAGATTTACCGTTAGGTCTTGGTCATGCAATTTATTGTACTAAAAATATTATAAATGATGAGCCGTTTGCAGTTATTTTAGCCGATGATTTAATAAAATCTAAAACACCATGTTTAAAACAAATGATTAATTCATACAGTGATATTAATTCGGCAATAGTAGCTATTGAGAAAATTAATAAGAAGGATTGTAATAAGTATGGAATTATAGATTATTCATCCAAGTCTCAGTCTTTATATAGCTTAAAATCAATCATAGAAAAACCCAGTTATGCAAAAGCTAAGACTAATTTAGCTGTCGTGGGGAGATATATATTACCACCGAATATTTTTGGTAAAATCAAAGAATCTAAACCTGGTGTTGGAAAAGAAATACAGATAACAGATGCAATTTCAGGATTAATTAAAGATCATGATGTGTATGGTTATGCTTTTGAGGGAAAAAGATTTGATTGTGGAAGTAAATTAGGCTACTTGAAAGCAACTACTGAGTATGCGATGGAACACAAAGAATTATCTAGAGACTTTAAAAATTATCTAAAAAGATTAAAAATATAGAAAATATTATTGATGATATTCTATTTATCAATTATGATGCCTTATCTTATTCCTCGGTAGCTCAGTTGGTAGAGCGAGTGACTGTTAATCACCAGGTCGGCGGTTCGAGTCCGTCCCGAGGAGTTTTTCTAATTAATCTGAAAGTGCCATATTTTAAAGTCATTCTAATTCTAATTCGCATCTAATTTCTCATTAGAAAAACCTTAGAAAAAGTATAAATGTACTTGTATATTATACCCATGGGTGTATATGTATAAATATAGACATATTTTTCGGGTTATCCTAATGGAGGTTTATAATGAATAAAATAAGACAATACATATATTCTGGTCTTCTATTTATATTTAGTGTGTTTCCAGTAGCATCAATTTCTGCTACTTTTGAGGAGATAATACTTTTAGATGACCAGATAGAATTAAGCGAGACGCTATCGTCATTGGAAAGTCCAATTAATGATGCTCAAACCAATGTAGATGCTGTTACGTCATCATATGATGATGTTAAGGTAAACTATGATTCGGCTTTAAGCACATATGATAGCAATCAATTAACATATGAGAATATTGATTCTGCGTATAATGATGTAACATCATCTTTTAATACTTTATCGGATGAATATACAAGCCTAGTTACTGATATAAACAGTAATCAGGATGCAATTCAGTCAACGCAACAATCAATTATCTCTCTTCAAACCAACCTAGCTGATTCAGATTTATCACCAGATCAAGTTATTGAGTTACAGAATTCTTTAGCTAGTCTAGAAACAGAATTATCTAGTTTGGAGTCAACTCAATTAAATCTTGTTAATAATCAAGAATCGCTTCAAGCGCAAATTGATAATGAAGAGCAAAACATAGTATCTTTGCAAAATCAGTTGACTGAAGCTCAGAATGAACTAGCAGTTTCAGAAAATAATTTAGAGAATGAAACCTCTAAGCTTTTAGAAGCTGAAACGCTTTTAAATGAAGCATCAACTGCTCTAAATTTACTTTATTCACAAGTAGATTCAGCAAATGATAGTTATGCAGCTGAAGCTAATCAAATACAAAATTTAATATCTCAGTTATCAGATGATCAACTAGAGGCTTTTTCTAAATTCCTTACTGATACGGATAAGAAGGGATTAGTAATAGATATGGACTCAAAAGACCTTCAGATAGCAGTAGAAGGTAATTATCAGAAGAATGCAATTAATCAATTCGTGAAAGCATTTGAAAAAGAAGCTAAGTTTTTAAATAAAGCTGATTATTTCATAAGTAAGGCGGATGAGAAAAATAATGCAAAATATTTGATCAAAGCACAGAAATTTATGGATAAAGCCTCAAGGGAAAAAACTAAATTTCTTTCCAAAGCTGCAAATAAAGCTAGCAAAGAGGCTGCTAAGGTAGCTAAGAAAGCTAGCAAAGAGGCTGCTAAGGTAGCTAAGAAAGCTAGCAAAGAGGCTGCTA
>JAYNVZ010000012.1:17747-20377 GCA_038101125.1 Gammaproteobacteria bacterium
AGGTAGCTAAAAAGGCTAGCAAAGAAGCTGCTAAGGCTGCAAAGAAAGCAGCTAAAGAAGCGGCTAAAGGAAAAAAATCATAGGATGATAAATGAAGTTACTCAGTAAATATATCCTTGCTGTAACAATTCCTCTCTTGCTCATCACATTTGTAGTTGATGCAAGAGGGGATGCTTCTATCAAATATGGAATAGAATGGAATGATAATGTTTCTACAGATAGCCTAGACAGTTACTCTGGCGTCGGGGATGTGGCTGCAGTAGTAGAATTTGACTTTGATAAAGATATATATGGAGAAGCAAACCCTATAAATTTATCATATTCTTATTCACAATATATATATACTGATATGACTGACTTCAATTTACGTTCGCATAACTTATTTTTATCCAAAGATTTAAATCTATTTGATAAGAATATAAGTTTTTTATATGGATTTTCTGATACAAGATTGGGCGGGAGTAAATTTTTAAATTTGCATACATTCACTCCTACTATAGGGTTTGAATTGACTGAAAATATTTTTCTTTCTAGTAGTTATAATTATTTAAACAAAAAGTTTTTTACTGATCCTAATAGAGACTCGCATACAAACAGTTTAAATTTAAATTTTTTCTTATTTAATGATAATGGCTATTATTTATTTTCATATAAATATGAAGATGAAGATACAAACTTTGATGAATATGATTATACTGCATATAATTTATCTTTAACATCTAATCATATGGTGACTATGAATAACCGCATGATATATAGTATTAACTATAGTGATAAAGACTATTTGAAGAATACAGCATCAATCTCAGAAAAAAGACGCGATAAAAATAAAAGCTTTTCTATTACCAATGAGTATAAGTTTAATGAATCTGTGAAATCGCAAATAACATACCTTTATATAGACTCAAAATCTAATCTAAAATCCTCAGATTATACTGAAAACACTCTATCTTTGAGTTTAGTGCATAATTTTTAGTTATCTTTTAGGATATCTTTTATTCTATCCAAGGCTATTTCCAGTGATTTAAGATCAATTGCAATTGATAATCTTAGATGACCGTTCATTCCAAAAGCGCTACCAGGAACAACTGCTACCTTACCTTTGTTTAATAGTAGCATTGCTAATTCAGTGTCATTTGTAATATTTTTGCTTCTACTGATATATTCTACGAATGATGGGAAGACATAAAAAGTCCCATCTGTCTCTTTGCATACCACACCTTCAATACTATTTAATTCTTGGACGACGAAATCATGTCTTTTTTTATATTCGCTGTTCATTATTGGCAATTCTTTACATTCTGTTGATAATGCAGCACATGCGGCAGCTTGAGAGATTGAGCTTGCGCAAGAAGTACTCTGTGATTGTAATGTTTTCATTTTTTTTATTATTTCTTTATTCCCTGCAGCATATCCGATTCTCCAGCCTGTCATTGAATAAGCTTTAGATACTCCGTTTAGAACTATTACCCTATCTTTCAACTCTGGACATGCATTGACGATGTTTTGAAATTTTTCGGCATGCCAATAAATATGCTCATAGATATCATCCGATGAAATGAAAATATTTTCATGCTTTAGTAGAATATCTCCAATTTTTTTTAATAACACTGAGTCAAAATATTTCCCACTAGGATTATTCGGGCTATTTAACATAAATAATTTGGTTTTATCAGTTATTAGTTTTTCAAGCTTAGATGGTACAATATCAAAATTTTCCTCATATGTTGTCTTAAGCATCACAGGTTTTCCGCCTGAATAGATGACCATGTCCGAATATGAGACCCAATATGGCTGCGGTATGATAACTTCATCACCATCTTGAATTAGCACTTGTAAAAGATTGAATATAGACTGTTTGCAACCCGCTGATACAATGATCTCATCCATCTCATAGTCTAGATTATTTTCTTTTTTGAACTTAGAAATTATGGCTTTTTTAAGATCAACAGTGCCATCAACAGAAGTATACTTGGTTAATCCTGCATCTATAGCTCTTTTAGCCGCATCTTTTATATATTTAGGTGTATCAAAATCCGGTTCCCCAACAGTAAGAACCATTACATCTTCTCCATTCTGGCGCATTTCATTCGCCTTGGATGTAAGTGCCATTGTCGAAGATGGTTTAATTAATTTTATTCTATTTGAGAACGTCAACGTATTTCCTTGATATGTAATATTATCTCAAACGAGTCTTTTAAGTCAACTTCATGTTAATATATTTTATATGAAGAAGTTTAATCTTGTTTCAAAATTTAAAGCCGCTGGCGATCAACCTATGGCAATTAAGTCTCTAATTGAGGGCATTAAGTCAGGCGATCAGCATCAAACATTGCTAGGTGTAACTGGTTCCGGTAAAACATACTCAATGGCTGAAATCATTGAAAAAACAGGCAAGACAACTCTAATTATGGCGCCTAACAAAACTCTAGCTGCTCAACTATATTCTGAGATGAGAGATTTCTTTCCGGATAACTCAGTAGAATACTTTGTGTCATATTATGATTATTATCAACCAGAAGCATATGTCCCTGTATCAGATACATTTATTGAGAAAGATGCGTCTTTGAATGAACATATTGAGCAAATGAGGCTCTCTGCCACAAAGTCTCTAACATATAGGAAAGATG
>JAYNVZ010000012.1:20387-27679 GCA_038101125.1 Gammaproteobacteria bacterium
CAAGTGTCTCTGCTATTTATGGTTTAGGAGATCCGAAGACTTATCTCAAGATGAAATTACATTTAGTTAGTGGAGATATCATAGATCAAAGAAAAATATTAAAACGTTTAGTTGAACTTCAATATACAAGAAACGATCTTGAACTTAGAAGAGGAACATATCAGATTAAAGGCGAGATAATCGATATCTTTCCTGCAGACTCAGAAAAAGAAGCATTAAGAGTTGAATTATTTGATAGAGAAATTGAGAGTTTATCAATATTTGATCCGTTGACAGGACAGTTGTTAAAACGTATTAATAGATTTACTGTTTACCCTAAGACTCATTATGTGACGCCAAAAGAGATAATGGATAATGCTTCAGTATTAATAAAAGAAGAATTAAAAAAAAGATTAATTTTTTTCTCTCAAGAAAATAAACTTTTAGAGGCACAGCGATTGAAAGAACGAACTAACTATGATTTAGAGATGATAGCAGAAATGGGATATTGTTCAGGAATAGAAAATTACTCTAGATATATATCTGGGGGAAAAGCTGGAGAGCCTCCACCGTGTCTTCTAGATTATATGCCAAATGATGGACTCATAATCCTAGATGAAAGTCATGTAACAGTCCCTCAAATTGGTGGAATGTATAGAGGAGATAGGTCGAGAAAACAAACTCTTGTAGATTATGGTTTTAGGTTGCCATCAGCATTAGACAATAGACCGCTGAAATTTGAAGAATTTACTGGTTATAATTTTCAAACAATATATGTTTCTGCCACCCCAGGGCCATATGAAATTGATAAGTCTAATAAAATTGTAGAGCAAGTTATCAGGCCTACAGGATTAATTGATCCCCAGGTATCAGTTAAACCATCATCAAATCAAGTTGAAGATGTGTTATCAGAAATTAACAAAGTGATTAAAAATAATAATCGAGTCTTAGTTACTACATTGACAAAAAAGATGGCTGAAAATCTTACTGAGTACTTGAATGAATTTAACATTCAAGTTAGATACCTGCATTCTGATATTAATACAGTTGAGAGGGTCGAAATAATAAGAGATCTTAGAAAAGGTGTTTTTGATGTATTGGTTGGGATTAATTTATTAAGAGAGGGTCTAGATATACCAGAGGTTGAATTAGTTTGTATCCTAGATGCTGACAAAGAAGGTTTCCTTAGGTCAGATAAATCTCTCATACAAACTATTGGTCGTGCAGCAAGAAATATTAATGGTCGTGTAATTTTATATGGTGATACCACAACACAATCCATGAAAAAAGCAATTGATGAAACAGAAAGGAGACGAAATATTCAAATTCTGCATAATAATAAGCATAACATTAAGCCTGAAAGTATTAAAAAAGCAATCAAGGAAGCTTTAGATGAGGATATCTACATATCCGCAAAAAAGTTAGACAAGCTAACATTAATATCGAATGTTAAAAAGAAATTCCCTAAAGTAAATAGTGATAATGTAATATCAGTTATTAAAGAGTTAGAAAAACATATGTTTTCCCATGCGAAAGATTTAGAATTTGAAAAAGCAGCGAAAATTAGGGATCAAATAGAGACTATTCAGGAAAACTTTCTTGATATGCCTAATAAAAACAAAAGGAGCAAATAAAAAATATTGAAATGTATTAGCTGTAAATTAGCTTGAGAATAGCCTTATGCCATGTTAGTTTTACATGACTTAGGCGCGTAGCTCAGCTGGTTAGAGCGCCACCTTGACATGGTGGAGGTCGTTGGTTCGAGTCCAATCGTGCCTAAAATATAGAATTATGTATAAAGTAAAAATAGAAAATAAAACAATAGATATAGATGACGGTGTTACAGTTGAACAACTGATTAATGATAACTTTGAAAAGCCTTTATTTGTTGCTGCAAAATTAAATGATAAACTTGTAGATCTTAGTTGCTCCATAACAGGAGATGCTAAAATCGATCTCATTAAACCAAATGATCCAGATGGTCTCGAAATTATAAGACATACATGTGCCCATCTTTTTGGTCATGCATTGAAACAGATATATCCTGATGCCAAGATGGTTATTGGACCAACAATAGAAAATGGTTTTTATTATGATATATATAATTCTGATCCTATCTCAGAAAAAGAACTAAAATCAATAGAAACCGTAATGAAAAAACTTTCTAAAAAGAACTATAAAATTATAAGAGAAGTCGTAAGTAGAGAAAAAGCGTTAGAGGTTTTTAATAATCGCAATGAAGATTATAAAATCAAACTTATAGAAGAAATACCTGATGATGAGATTATTGCTTTATATTATCATGAAGAGTATACCGATATGTGTCGAGGCCCTCATTTAGTCAGTACCAAACATCTTAATTATTTCAAACTAATGAAAGTTTCAGGATCCTATTGGAAAGGTGATTCAAAGAATACCCAATTACAGCGTATATATGGAACTGCTTGGGACACCAAAGAGAATCTAAAAAATTATTTAACAAGATTAGAGGAAGCAGAAAAAAGAGATCATAGAAAAATTGGTCAAAAACTTGATATGTTTCATTTTCAAGAAGAGTCCCCCGGAATGGTTTTTTGGCATAACAATGGCTGGACTTTGTTTAATATAATTAAAGATTTCATAACTGAATATTTAAGAGATAATGATTACAAAATAATCAATACACCTCAAGTTTTAGATAAATCACTATGGCAGAAATCTGGTCATTTGGATAAATTTTCAGATTTAATTTTTGGAGTATCATCGGAACAAAAAGAATATGCTATCAAGCCAATGAGTTGTCCAGGTCATATTCAGGTTTATAATCAAGGGTTAAAAAGTTACAGAGACCTGCCAATTAAATTTGCTGAGTTCGGAGTAGTTCATAGAAATGAACCATCTGGAACTTTACATGGATTGATGAGAATTAGAGCTTTCACTCAAGATGATGCACATATATTTTGCACCCATAATCAAATTGAAGATGAGATAAAAAAGCTTATTGCCAATATATATGATATCTATAAAATTTTTGGGTTTCATGATATTAAAGTTGAATTATCCACTCGTCCCGAGAAAAGAGTTGGGTCAGATGAAATTTGGGATAACTCAGAAAATGCACTTAAAACTGCTCTCGATGCAAGCAGCATAGATTGGACCTTAAATGCTGGAGATGGAGCTTTTTATGGGCCAAAAATAGATTTTTCTCTGAAAGATTCATTAGACAGAGTTTGGCAGCTGGGCACTATTCAATTAGATTTTTCTATGCCAACAAGGCTAGATGCAACTTATATTGATGCAGACGGTGATAAGGTGGCACCTGTTATGGTTCATAGGGCTATTCTTGGCTCACTTGAGAGATTTGTAGGCATATTGATTGAAGAATATGCCGGTGACCTACCATTATGGTTATCTCCTATACAAGCATCTATCTTAAATATATCTAATGCGCAAGAAGGATATTGCTCAGATCTATACAAGAAATTAAATATTTATAAAATACGTACTGAAGTGGACCTAAGGAATGAAAAAATTAGCTATAAAATAAGAGAACATAGTATGAAAAGAACTCCATATTTACTGATTGTGGGAGATAAAGAAGTAGAAAACGATGAATTGTCGGTAAGAACAAGGTCAGGTGATGATCTAGGTGTTATGAAAGTTGATAAATTCATTAAAATGGTAGAAACTCTTGTAAATGATAAAAGTATTTTATTAAATAAATAGCATAAGGAGAGATATTATAGCGATTAACAGAAGATTAAGAATGAATTCTAGAATAAATGTTCAAGAAGTCAGACTTATTGCCTCAAACGGTGACCAGGTTGGTGTTGTGGATACAAGCAAAGCTCTTGAGTTAGCAAAGGAAGAAGAACTGGATTTAGTCGAAATAGTTCCTAATCAAACACCACCAGTATGCAGAATAATGGATTATGGTAAATTTAAGTTTGAAAACCAAAAAAAAGCTCATGCAGCCAAAAAAAAGCAAAAACAAACGCAGGTCAAAGAAATAAAATTTAGACCAAATACCGAAGAGGCTGACTATCAGGTCAAGCTGAAAAGTTTAATTAAGTTTTTAAGCGGCGGGGATAAAGCTAAAATTACTATGAGATTCAGGGGAAGAGAGATCGCTCATCAGGTAATTGGTCGTGAATTCCTTGATAGAGTGCAAAAAGATCTTGATGACTATGGTGTTGTTGAACAAATACCGTCATTCGAAGGAAGACAAATGGTAATGGTTATAGCGCCGAAGAAATAATTACTGTATACTTAACGTTTTTAGGGACGATCAGAGGAAAAATATGCCAAAAATGAAAAGCAATAGTGGTGCAGCAAAGAGGTTTTCAAAAACTCCTTCAGGTGAAATGAAGAGAGCTCAATCTCACCGTAGACACATACTAACTAAAAAAAGCACAAAGAGAAAAAGACATTTGAGAGATGATCTATTGATTAGCAAAGCTGATAAAGCTGTTGTGAAAAGGATGTTACCGTATTAATTAGGAGATGAATAATGGCACGTGTTAAACGCGGCGTAGTAGCTCACGCAAAACATAAGAAGATTTTAAAGCTTGCGAAAGGCTACAAAGGAGCCCGCAGTAAAGTTTATAGAGTGGCTAAGCAAGCTGTGATTAAAGCTGGACAATATGCTTACATAGGTAGAAAGCAAAGAAAAAGACAATTCAGATCTCTTTGGATTACAAAGATCAATGCTGCGGCAAGACTTAACAATATGTCATATAGTCAATTTATGAATCAGCTAAAGAAAGCTGATATTAATATAAATAGAAAAATGTTAGCAGATCTTGCGATGAATAACGCTGAAAGTTTTTCAGCTATCGTTAATTCTATTGCTAGTGAAAAATAACATTATTTGAAACTGTGTCAAAAGAATACTCTTCACTAATTTCAGAACTTAGAGAGAAATTAGAGAGTTGCTCATCTCAACATGACCTCTCCAATATCAAATCTCATTATCTTGGAAAAAAAGGTATTATTTCTAATGAATTCTTGAAACTCAGAACCGCTTTACCTGAAGAGAGAAAATTATTGGGTGGTAAATTAAATGCTCTTAAAGATGAAGCTCAGAAACTGATACTTGGTAAAGTTTCAGAATTATCAGCCTCAGAGGATTTTAATGAAAAAATTGATGTCTCTCTACCAGGATCAAATATATCTCTTGGTTCTAGACATCCTGTTAATCTAACAATTAATAGAATTATCGATATTTTAAGGAACTATGGTTTTGAAACAGTCGATGGTTTTGAAATTGAAGATGAATTTCATAATTTTGATGCACTAAATATACCGGCCTCGCACCCAGCAAGAGATATGCATGATACATTTTATGTCCCAGATAATAAATTGCTTAGGACGCATACATCATCTGTACAGATTAGATCTATGCTGTCTTCATGTCCGCCCCTTAGAATAATGACGCCTGGTAAAGTTTATAGATCTGATTCTGATCCAACTCATTCTCCAATGTTTCATCAAATTGAAGGACTGTGTATCGATAAAAATATCAATTTTTGTCATTTGAAAAGTTTGTTAAGCACATTCATAATTGAGTTATTTGGAAGAGATATGGATATAAGGTTTAGACCTTCTTATTTTCCATTCACAGAGCCATCTGCAGAATTAGATATAAAATTTAATGGTAAATGGCTAGAGGTTCTTGGTTGTGGCATGGTTCATCCGAATGTACTATCAAATGTTAAGATTGATAGCAAAAAGTATTCCGGGTTTGCTTTTGGCTTAGGCATTGAAAGATTGGCAATGCTTCAATATGGAATTACAGATTTAAGAATGTTTTATGAAAATGATCTTTCGTTTTTATCACAGTTTAAAGGGCTAAAATAACTATGAAAATAAGTCTTAATTGGTTAAAAGAATTTCTTGGAAACATAAAAAATAATGATCAACTTATTGCTAGGTTGACATCAATGGGCTTAGAAGTTGATTCTGTGACTAAATCTAAAAAGGATTCTGTCATTGATATTGATATGACGCCTAACAGAGCAGACTGCCTGTCAGTTATGGGTATTGCTAGAGACTTGAGCCCCATTTATAAGAAAAAGGTGTCGATGCCTAAAGTAGCTAAACTTTCTACTAAAACTAAATCTTATATCAAAGGTGTAAATAAAAAAATATCCACAGTATATAGGATTTTAGTTATTGAGGATTTTGACAATAGTCTTGCAACCCCAAAAAATATTTCAGATAGATTAGAACTATGTGGCATCAGTCAAATTAATTTTATTGTTGATGTATTAAATTATGTAATGTTAGAAATAGGACAGCCAATGCATGTATTTGATAAGGATAAGCTTAATGGTGCTTTAGATGTCAGGTTTGCTAAAAAAGGAGAAAAAATTAATACCCTGGATGGCAACGAATATATTTTATCTACGGATATTCCAGTAATATCTGATAATAATGGACCACAGGCGATTGCTGGAGTGATAGGCTCTAATAACTCATCTGTTGGAGGAGATACCAGATCTATTGTTATTGAATCAGCATTTTTTAATCAAAATCTAATTAGGAAGTCAGCTAAAAAATATAGATTACAAACTGAATCATCTTATCGTTTTGAAAGAGGAGTTGACCCTAACCTTAGTGATCTTGCTTTAGGTAGAGTAATTGATCTGGTCAGCCAATATTCTAAGATTAAGAAACATACATATAATAGTGTTGTCACTAAACCAGCTTCGCCGCACCTAAATAAATATATTAAGATGGATATGAGTGATTTTGAGAGGATACTGGGCGAAAAGATACTGAATAAATTTATAATTGATACACTGTCCTATCTTGGTTTTAATCCAGTTATGGTTAAAAATAAATTGAAGGTATCTGTGCCGAGTCATAGGTTTGATATATCTATTCCTGAAGATATTATCGAAGAGGTGGCACGAGTTTATGGATATAATAATTTTAGTGAAATTCCTTTGCCGCCAACAAATTTATCTTCAAATAACATATCAAGAAATAACACTAATATTTTTTTAGATCTATTATCTTCACGGGGTTACTTAGAGGTGATTACTTTTAGTTTTCTTCCAAAAGACTCTCAGGAATTATTTTTGTCGAACAAATCAAAAATTGATGTATTGAACCCTATCTCGGAGGATAAATCTGAGATGCGTGTAAGTATGATGAATGGTCTCCTCAAAACAGCTAAATATAATATTAGTCGACAAAATTCAGACATTAAGATTTTCGAGATTGGAAAAACATATAAAAAACAGAAAGATAAAAGCATATCTGAAGAAAATATATTAGCTGGGATTATAAGTGGCGCTAACTACTCTCATAACTTAAAGCAGCTTCAG
>JAYNVZ010000012.1:27702-30372 GCA_038101125.1 Gammaproteobacteria bacterium
TTTCCATGATCTAAAAGGTGACTTGATGTCTATTTTTCCAAACCTTTTTTTTAAGGAGTCTAAAAATACATCGTATTTATCCAATTCATGCCAAGCTGTCATTGCACAGGGCAAAAAAACTGTTGGTTTATGTGGTGAACCATCATTAGGCCTATATAAGCAATTTGGCATCAAGAATAAAATTTTTTACTTTGAGATATATATAGACTTAGTGAAGTTAAATCAAAAAGTCACATATAAACCTATTTCTGTTTATCCAAAGATATTTAGAGATCTAACATTATTGGTTAACAACAATATATCTTGTGATGATATAATAAATTCAATTCAAAGAAAATCATTTAACTATATGATAAATATTAGAATAAGTGATATATTCTATAGTAAGAAAGATTTTGGTAATGATAAGAAAAGCATGACGATTGAATTGGTTTTTCAAGATAACAGCCGCACATTGCAAGATGATGACGTGAATGGTCAGATGTCTAAGATTATTGGTTTTTTAGAAAAAGAGTTTAATGCTGTGATAAGAAATTAGAGATGACGATAACAAAAAATTCACTAGTAGAAGTTATACATAATGAAGTAGGGCTTAATAAGCGCGAAGCCAAAGAATTTATTGAAGAATTCTTCGAAATGATTAAATCTTCATTAGAAGAAGGCAATGACATAAAATTTTCAGGTTTTGGCAACTTTATATTAAGAGACAAGGTTGCAAGACCTGGCAGGAACCCTAAAACCGGTGAAAATGTTACTATTTCAGAAAGAAGGGTAGTGACCTTTAAATCTGGATTAAAATTAAAAAATAAACTAGAAGCCTATGATGGAAAATCAGAATCTTAATTCTTTACCCGTAAGCATACCTAATAAAAGATACTTTACTATTGGCGAGGCATCCAAAATATGTGATGTCAAAGCGCATGTATTGAGGTATTGGGAGTCGGAGTTTAGGGATTTAGAGCCGATTAAGAGGAAAGGGAATAGAAGATACTACCAACAAAAGGACATAATTCTTGTCCTTCAAATAAAAGATCTTTTGCAAAATAAAGGATTCACTATTGATGGTGCTAAAAATATGATTATTAACAAAGATGTTGGGTCAGACTCTTCTACTAGCAAGCATTTTTTAAATCAGATACAAAAAGACCTAGAGGAAATATTATCTATTTTGAAGAAATAATATGATTCAGTCCTTCAAAGAAAAATATGATTATAAGACCTACCATGTAAATAAAGTAAATGATATGCGGTATTATTGCATATCAGCTGATATAAATGTCCCTAGTGTCACTAGTATACTCAGAAAAACAACACCATTATCACAAAATCTAATTCATCAAAAGTTTAATACCGATTCTATGGAAATAGGTAATCTTATGCATAAATATCTTGATTACTATGTGTCCAAAGAAACTAAGTTTTTTGATAATTCTGTAAATTATGATGTTGCCAAAAAGTTAGCACATCTGGTTATTGATAATTTTATTGACGAGATAGAAGAGATTTGGGGTACAGAAGCATCTGTCTTATATAAAAATACATATGCTGGAACAATTGATTTAATAGGTATCATTGATGGAAAACTATCTATTGTAGATTATAAGTCTTCTTATAGAATGAAGACTAAAGATGAAATGGAAGAATATTTCCTGCAACTAGCAGCATATGCAAAAGCACATGATTGGCAATACAAAACAAAAATTGAGTCAATTATTGTATTTTTAGCTATCAGAAATGGACAATATAAAAAAACATCAATTTCATTGGATGAATTGGAAAACTATAAGTTAAAATGGTTGTCAAGATTGATAAAATTTGAAGAGGATCTATAAAAATGCAATTAATCGACGATATTCTTGAAAAAAATAAAGATTTCACAAAACGCTTGTCTGAAGTCAGGAGGTTAGTTTGACTATACTGCGATTGAAAAGCGCCTTGTAGAAATAAGCTCTGAGTTATCATTAGAAAAAAATTGGAAAGATAAATCAATAATGTTGTCACTACAGAAAGAGCAAAAGCAAAAGCAAAACTTATTAGATTCACTTTTAAAGATAAAAGATGATATAGAGTTGATAGATTATACATTGCAAGAGCTAATTGAAGAAAATAGTTTTTTAGAAAACAAAGACATGATCTCTGAAATGTCAGTTCTAGCCAATATTGTACAAAAGAAAATTAATTCTCTTGAAACTACTCAGATGTTCAAAGAAAAAGAGGATCATTATGATGCATATTTAGATATACAGTCTGGATCTGGGGGAACAGAGGCTCAGGATTGGGTTGCAATGCTTCTTAGAATGTATTTAAAATGGCTGGATTCTAAAGGCTTTACACATGAAGTGGTTGAGCTATCTGAAGGTGAAGTTGCTGGTTACAAAAGTGCAACCATTAAAGTATCAGGTGATTTTGCATACGGATGGCTAAGAACAGAGACAGGAGTACATAGGTTGGTTAGAAAATCTCCTTTTGATTCTGGAAGCAGAAGACATACATCATTTGCATCTGTATTTGTATATCCACAGGTTAATGAAGATATTGATATCCAAATAAACCCAAGTGACTTAAGGATTGATGTTTATAGAGCTAGCGGTGCTGGCGGACAACATGTAAATACTACTGAATCAGCAGTGAGAATAACTCATCTTCCTAGTAAAATAGTAACACAATGCC
>JAYNVZ010000013.1:0-2656 GCA_038101125.1 Gammaproteobacteria bacterium
CTTTATTATTTATAATAAGTTGTTCTAAATCAGATGCAACCATAGATGATGCAAGAAAATCTTTAGAAGACCAATATCCAAATATCCAAATATCAAGTCTTACAAGAATAGATCAAGACTTCTTTGAAGTAAAAGTTGGTGAAGAGATATACTATTTAACATTAGACCTTAAACATCTAATCGTAGGAAATATAATAGAGATGTCTACAGGCAATAATATTACTGAAAACAGTTATAAGAAGACTAGGTTAGATTACTTATCACAGATAAGTGATGATGATGTTATTGTGTATGCTTCTGCTAACAGTAAACACACCTTAACAATATTTAGTGACACTTCATGTCCATATTGTCAAAAACTTCATAATGAGATTAATAATTTAGTATCAAACAACATAAGTGTTAAATATGTACTTTTTTCAAGAAATGGAAACGATAGTGATGCTTATAGTGATATGGTTTCAGTGTGGTGTTCTGATGATAAAAACAAGTCATTAGATGAATTATTCGATGGTTCATTTATAGAGTCTAAAACTTGTGATAATCCTATAGATAGTAATTATAAAAAAGCAATGAATTTAAAAGTCAACGGAACCCCAATGATATTCTTTGGTGATGGTAGTGTAATACCAGGTTATGTCTCGTCTGATAAAATAATAGAAGCATTGAAGTCTAAGAATTAGATATATATGATCTATATCGTTCTTCTTCTGATTTAAGAAAATCCTCAATCTCATTTATATATTGACTCTCATCATTATATTTCTCATTACCTTTGATTTTTTCAAGCTCTTCTTTGGCTTTGTCTAATGTGCACCATCTTACTTTATCTTCCTCGCAAAAAACTTTATCTGCAATAAAATTCTTTCTTGTTTGTAAGTCATTTTCTGAAAAAACACTTGGAGATTCAGCAAATAGAATCCTATAGCATATCTCTCTCAATCTTCTATCTTTGAATTCTTTAGAAATATTATATTTCTCCTCTGGGCTTATACAGTTTTTAAAGACATTTATTTTCTGCTTATCTTCTGCACTATAGAATTCACCATTATATATTTGTTCCTCTAGAAAATCTGAGGGTAATCTTGTTACTTGGAAATCCTCATATCTTTCAACTAATGCATGATTGAGCTTGTTAATAAATGCTTCATTAGTTTTAATCGTCTCAGACTTCTCTTTAAATATTTCATGATCTGACTCACTAAATATATCATATGACCTTAAAAAGCTGGCACTTAAGATTATGGGAGATTTATTTGACTGATATAATCTTATAATTTTCTGTTTACTTTCAATCAAAGAAATTATGCCAGATATACTTGAGTCTGAATATTTTTGAGGATCGTTATCTAAATCAAAAAATGCAAGTTCTTTTTGATTATTTGGATTTGCAGTCAATAAGGATACTGGTTTGAATGTTAGATTAGCAGCAGAGTGTTCAGAAGCAGAGAAAAAATAACCATCTGTCAATAAATACTCCATCAAACTTTTATGACTATGAATCTTCATACATTCATTCCAGTAATCAGGTGCCTTATCTTTTATTATTTTTGCTATACCCATTGTGGCATATACATCACTTAATGCATCATGCGCACTGAGATGCTCTACATTATTGTTTTTCGCAATATTTTCGAGCTTGTATGAAGGCCTGCCTTTATCGTTAAGCGGGATATTTAACACGCTTTTATCTAGAGAAGATAGTCCTAATACTATTTTAAATAAATCTGTTCTTGAATTGTTGTTCGTATTAGTAAGATATGGGTCATATAGAGATTGAAAAAAACTACTTCTTAATATTTCTTCATCAAATCTTATACTATTATAGCCAATGAATGTTGCTGGCCCCCATGATGTGAACTTTTGATGTATGAAATCCATCATGGTATAAAAAGACTGTTCATCTTTTAATAGTTTTATAGGTACTTTCTGTACAAGTAGCGCAGATGGATTGGGTATTACGCCATCTTTGAGTTTACATCTAACGTTGATTGGTTCATCAATGATATTAAAGTTTTCATCAACAGCTATTGCCGCTATTTGAATAGGTTGGCTGAATTTTGTATCTAAACCCGTAGTTTCAAAATCATAAAATACATAATTCATTTATATTCTCATATATATATAGTAATATGATTTTAATTATACATCATCAAAGTGAAAAAAAAATATACATCATCTGATATTGAGGTTTTAAAAGGTATAGAGCCGGTTCAAAAAAGACCTGGCATGTATACTGATACCACTAACCCAAACCATCTTGTTCAAGAACTTATAGATAATAGCGTTGATGAGGCAATATCAGGTTATTGTAATGAGATTATTATAACTCTCCATGATGATGATTCTATATCTGTTAATGATAACGGGAGAGGGATGCCTGTAGATCTCCATCCAAAACATAAAGTACCTGGTGTGGAAGTTATAATGACAAATCTACACTCAGGCGCAAAGTTTTCTGAAAAAAACTATAAATATTCTGGAGGCCTTCATGGTGTTGGTGTATCTGTTGTAAATGCTTTATCTGAATATCTAGAGTTAGCAATTCATAGAAGCGGGGACCCAAAAGAGTACACCATGACATTCTCTAACGGCGTCATGTCTAAAAAGCTCACTTCTAAAAAAAATAAAATTAGTAAAAAACATGGAACTACGG
>JAYNVZ010000013.1:2682-6162 GCA_038101125.1 Gammaproteobacteria bacterium
AATGATTTATTGAGATTAATTAAAGCTAAATCCATCCTGCAACCAAAGCTACAATTAAGAGTCATAGATGAAAAATATGGCACTGGAACACAAAACTTTTTTCATGATGGCAGTCTACAAGACTATCTTATTGATTCACTTGATGGAGAATACATTCCTCATGATACCTATTTCGGCAAAATAGACCTTAATGATTATGCAATGGAATGGTCTGTGGTATGGCTAAATGAAACCTCTGATGTTTTGCAAGAAAGTTATGTAAATTTAATACCCACTATCTTTGGTGGAACTCATGTCAATGCTTTTAGATCTGGTATAATTGATGCGATGAGAGATTTCTGTCTCAGGAGGAGTCTGCTCCCTAAAAATATCAAGCTTAGTCCTGAGGATATGTGGAAAAATGCTTCCTTTGTAATATCTTTTAAAATGAGCAACCCGCAATTTTCAGGGCAAACAAAAGGAAAATTACAATCAAATAATATCTTATCATCTCTAACATCTCAGTTGAAAGATAAGTTTGAATTGTGGTTAAACAAACATTCAGAAACTGGTGACTTAATAGCAGCAATCGCTATAGCAAATGCTCAAAAGAGATTAGCATCATCAAGCAGTGACTCTAAAAAAAATACTAATCGTTCAGTCTTGTTACCTAGCAGACTTTCAGATTGCACATTAAAAGATATCAAGGTTACCGAGCTATTCCTTGTGGAAGGTGATTCTGCGGGTGGCTCAGCTAAACAAGCAAGAGACAGATCATGTCAAGCAATACTGCCTTTACGAGGGAAAATATTGAATACTTGGGAGCTTACTCCTGAAAAAATTTTAGAATCAAAAGAGGTCAAAGATATTGCTACTTCGATTGGGGTGAATCCTGGTTCGCAAGATATAAGTAAACTAAGGTATGGTAAAATATGTGTTCTAGCTGATGCTGATTCTGATGGCCTGCATATCGCAACACTTTTGACTGCTTTATTTTACAAACACTTTAAACCGCTTGTTGAATCTGGTCATATTTACATTGCGAAACCACCATTGTTTAGAATTGATTATAAGAAGAAAACTTATTACGTTGTAGACGAAGAAGAGAAAAACTCTTTGTTAAAAAAACTTAAGGTTAACGAAGATACTAATGGAATCTCAATAACTCGTTTTAAGGGTTTAGGTGAAATGAATCCATCGCAGCTCAGGGAAACAACTTTATCTAAAAAAACGAGAAAGCTTATTGAGCTAACATTATCATCAGGCAATAAAGATGAAAAGCTAATGGATATGTTACTTAAGAAAAAAACATCTTCCGATAGAAAGTTATGGTTAGAAAAGAAAGGAGATTTAGCACAAGTAGACTAGATTATGAAAATAGATTTAGAAAAAATTATTAAAGATTCAGATAAAACAATTGAAAAGTTACCTATAAAGGATTTCTCTGAACAAGCATATTTAAATTACTCAATGTATGTAATTTTAGATAGAGCTTTACCAAATATATCTGATGGTTTAAAACCTGTTCAAAGAAGAATATTATTTGCTATGAATGAGCTGTCTCTAAATCATACCTCTAAATTTAAAAAGTCGGCTAGAACAATAGGTGATGTTTTAGGAAAATTTCACCCTCATGGTGATACCGCATGTTACGAAGCAATGGTTATGTTGGCACAAGATTTTTCATACAATCACCCATTTGTTGAAGGTCAGGGGAACTGGGGTACTCAAGATGACCCAAAATCTTTTGCTGCAATGAGATATACTGAATCTAGGTTAACTAAATTCTCAGATCTTTTCTTAGATGAGATAAATATGGGAACGGTGAAATGGTCACCTAATTTTGATGGCACATTAAATGAACCAAAAACTCTCCCATCCAGAGTTCCTAACATACTAATTAATGGTAGTTCAGGTATTGCAGTTGGAATGTCTACTGATATTCCATCTCATAACTTGAGGGAAGTTATCGATGCAGTCATAGCACTGCTAGATTCAAATAAACTATCAATTTCTGAGTTAAGGAAAATTGTCAAAGGCCCAGACTTCCCGACATCAGGTGAAATTTTATTAAATGAATCAGACTTGGATGATATTTATAATGATGGGACCGGCAATATAAAATTACGAGCAACATATGAAGTTCATGGTAAAGAAATTGTTATAAAGTCTATTCCATATCAAGCCAATACTACAAAAATTATTGAACAAATACAGGAACAGATATATCTTAAAAAAAATATTTTTCTTGATAGCGTAATGGATGAGTCTGATCAAGAAAACCCTGTTAGGATTGTCCTGAAGACTAAAGGTAGAACATATAGCTCGCAAGAAATTATGTCTCATTTATTTTCGACTACAGACTTAGAAAAAAGTTTAAGAGTCAATCTAAATATGATTGGTTTAGATGGAAAACCAAAAGTAAAAAATCTACAAACAATTTTATCAGAATGGATTAAATATAGACTGACGACAATTAAAAATAAACTTAATTGGGAGTTAGATAAAATTAATCAAAGGATCCATATACTTGATGCATATATAGTTGTATATAATAATTTAGATAAAATTATCAGTATCATAAGAAATGAAGATGACCCTAAAAAGAAAATACTTAAGTTATTTAAGTTTTCTGACATCCAGTATGATGCGATTATTAATATTAAAATAAGAAACTTAGCTAAGCTTCATGAAGTCAATATAATTGAAGAGTTAAAAGATCTAAAAGGGAAAGCCAAGTATATATCATCTATACTAAAATCAAATAGTAAACTCAAAACGTATTTAAAAGATGAACTATTAGATATATCAAAAACATTTGGAAAAGATCGAATGACTTTAATTTCAGAAGCTGAATCATCAAAAGAAATTCAAGTTACCTCTGCAGCACCTGTTGAACCTATTACAGCTGTTTTATCAAAAAATGGATGGGTGAGATTTCTAAAAGGACACGGCCAGGACATATCTAAATTGTCATTTAAAACTGGAGATGAATATATGTCTCATACTAATTTTTATAATAACAAGCCTCTAATGTTTATGGATCAGCTTGGTTTTGTCTATAATCTTGATTCATCAAAAATATCTATTACTAGAGGAGCAGGTGACCCATTAAGTAAATTTTTCCAAATACAGGATGGAATTTCAATAATTGGTATGAATTGTCTTGATGAAAAAATTTCTAGTCTATCTATGACTGATAAAGGGTATGGTTTTATATCGCTTTATGATGATATGATTGTTAAGAATAAAAGAGGTAAAACTTTACTTAAAACTAAAGATTCGCATGCATGTTATTCAATTGCAGTTGATCTAGACCATGATAAACATTATCTATTGATAACAAGTGATGGCTACATGTTGATTGGTGAGCTTAAAACTATACCTATCCTGCCAAAAGGACGTGGTATCAAATTAATTAATATCCCTAAAACTAGCAGCGAAACCATTATTTTTGCAGGCATATTGAAGAAAGAACAGGCGTTGATATTTAATTATGAA
>JAYNVZ010000013.1:6172-16624 GCA_038101125.1 Gammaproteobacteria bacterium
ATCTAAAAGAAGTAAAAAAATTGAATATACCGATTTGAGAGCATTTATGATGGATAAGTCTCGTAGAGGCAAAAAAATCGATAAAAAGTTTTTACTTGAAAATGCCAAAACAACCTATAATATTGAATAGATACTGGGAGGATTAACATGAAAAGAATAATATTTTTTATAATAACAAACATAGCTATTTTATTAGTACTGTCTATATTTTTATCACTGACTGGATTTACTGGAATATTACAGAGTAATGGCATTGATTTAAACTATGAATCCTTGATGTTATTTTCCCTTGTTTTTGGTATGGGTGGATCGTTCATCTCCCTTTATATGTCTAAATGGATGGCTAAATCCATGGCTGGTGTTAAGGTTATAAAAAGCCCATCAAATGAATTTGAAAAATGGTATTTTAATGTTGTCGAAAAGCAAGCCAATATTTTAGATATCAAAATGCCAGAAATTGGCATATTTCAATCTGAAGGGCCTAACGCTTTCGCGACTGGCTCGTCCAGGAATAGTTCTTTGGTAGCGCTTAGTTCCGGTTTGATTCATTCGATGTCTCGTGATGAAATAGAAGCTGTCATTGGTCATGAAATGAGTCATGTTGCAAACGGCGACATGGTAACTCTTACTTTGATCCAAGGAATCGTAAATGCATTTGTTATTTTCTTTTCTAGAATAATAGGTCATTTTGTTGATAGGGTAATATTAAAGAATGAAAGAGGATATGGCATTGGTTATTTCGTAACAACAATTTTTGCACAAATCATACTTGCAATTTTAGCGTCTACAATTGTTTGTTGGTACTCAAGACGAAGAGAATTTTATGCTGACTATGGTGGGGCACAATTAACATCTAAAGAAAGTATGATTGCATCATTAAAGGCATTACAAAAGTATAGTTCAGCTAAATTACCTGACCAGATGTTGGCTTTTGGAATATCCAATAAAGGTCATGCATCGATGGTTCAAAAACTTTTTTCTACTCATCCGCCACTCTCTAAGAGAATTGAAGCTCTTCAGGAGGCTGATATCGTGAGCCATTCAAATCATCAGCAAGCACACTAATGGCTGATAATTCATCTTTGCTGAGAAATGGAAATAAAATCCTTATAGATCAGGAACCTTATTTAATACAAGATAATAGCTTTGTTAACCCCGGCAAAGGACAAGCATTTACTAAGGTTAAAATAAAAAACTTATTGAATGGAAAGGTTCTTGAGAAAACAATAAAAATCGGCGAATCTATTCAAGAAGCAGATGTTATTAATACTAAGATGCAGTTCTTATATAAAGAAGGAGATTCATATTTCTTTATGAATCTTGAAAGCTTTGAGCAAACAGAAGTAAATAAAAGTACATTGGAAGAGAATTCTAAATGGCTAATTGATGGAGATGAATGTGATATAATAATTTGGAATGATAATATTATACAAGTTCAACCACCAAAATTCGTAAACCTTACTGTAAAGTCTACGATTGATGCGATTAAAGGGGATACAGTTTCATCAACTTTAAAAGAAGCTGTGCTTGATAACGATCAAATAATAATGGTGCCAATTTTCATCAAAGAAGGTGAAATGATTAGAATTGACACTGAAAATAATGAATATTCATCAAGAGTGAAATCATGAGCAAAAAAAATAATCGAATTGCTCAGCAACAAGTTCAAGATAGCAAAGTAAAAAAGAATGCTAAAATTATCTCAGTATTATTTTGGCTTGGCTCAAGTTTCTATTTATACTCAACAGATATTGGATTTTCTGATGTATATTCATGGAAGCCATTTGTATTCTTTATTCTTGGACCTCTTTTTGCAGCTGTAATATTTGGAAATATAATATTCTCAATACAAAAAGTTATTGAAATGTTTTTAATCAAATCGTTAGGCTCCACCAAGCCTGAACTTATTCCTCCTCTGATTGTTGTAATATTCTTTTGTACATTAGTAGCGGTATTTTTAGTTATATTTGAGTTTACGAAGTTGCTTCAAGGAGTAATTCATTAATTATAATGGCTAATAAATTTGTTCTAAATGATCATTTTAAAGAAATAATATCTCTTTTTGAAAAATCTTCTAAGAATATATTTATTACTGGTAAAGCTGGTACTGGAAAGTCATCACTAATTAGGTATCTTAAAAAGAATACTAAAAAAAATTTAGTTTTGTTAGCGCCAACAGCAATTGCTTCTCTTAATATTAATGCAAAAACAATTCATTCGTTTTTCAATTTCCCATTTCATATTATTACGAAGACCGATATTAAAAAACATTACAATAAGAGATTAATTAATAAAATTGATTCTATATTAATTGACGAAGCATCAATGCTTAGACCTGACATAGTAGACGCTATAGATCTAACATTACAAGTTACAAGAGAAAATAATCAGCCGTTTGGTGGCATACAGATGGTATTAGTTGGTGATTTGTATCAATTACCACCAGTAATAACAAATGATGAGGCAGATATTATGAGTAGCTTATATCCTACTGGTAATTTTTTTTTCAACTCTAATGTTTTTCAAAAAACAGATATCACAAAATTTGAACTGACTAAAGTTTATCGACAAAATGATCAAAATCTTATTAACCTTCTCGATAAAGCACGTAATGCATCTCTTGATGAGGAGGATTTAATGCTTTTTAATAAACATATTGTAGATGAGGACTGGATTATACCTGAAGAAGTCCTGACTTTATCAACTAATAATCATAAGGTTAATAGTATTAATGCATCAAACCTGAAAAATATTGATTCTCGAGAATATTCTTATCAAGCTGATATTGAGGGAAAATATTCAGGAGCTCCTGTTGACGATGAACTTAAGCTTAAAGTAGGTGCTCAAGTCATGCTTGTTAAGAATGGTGAGAACTGGGTCAATGGAACCTTAGCAACAGTTGATAATTTGTCCCCAGATGAGGTACATATAAAAATAAAAGATGAAATTTATAAACTAGAGAAAGAAAAATGGGAAAAATTTGAATATAAAATTTCAAATAATAAAATTATACCATCTGTTAGTGCTACTTTTATTCAATACCCTTTAAAATTAGCATGGGCTGCCACTATTCATAAGTGCCAAGGACAGACATTTGAAAAGGTAATGATTGATATGGATTATGGTGCTTTTGCCCATGGACAGACTTATGTGGCTCTAAGCAGAGTAGTATCATTAGATGGATTGTTCTTAAGAAAACCACTAAGAGGAGATGATTTTATATTTAATTCAGCTATCAAAGATTTTTTAGAATATTAAATACTAAAAATATGCAATGAGATATATAATTAACTCAAAAGACAATAATCATAATCCAAGTGAAAATATCGTGGATGGAACTGTTGTTTTTACATTAGTAACTGGTTTGATATTCTTATATTTTGGTATCAAATTTAAAAAAATGTGGATAAAATTTTGGGGAGTAATGACAATTGTGGCATGTCTGTCGTATTTCATTTACCACTCTATAAAATAAAATATTATTATGGTATCGAACTATGATGTAATTATAATTGGGGCTGGCGCAGCTGGTTTAATGGCTGCTATTCAGGCTGGTAAAAGGGGTAGAAGAGTCCTCGTAATTGATCATTCAAAAAAAATAGGAGAAAAAATACGAATATCTGGTGGTGGAAGATGCAACTTCACTAATTTAAATTGTAATGCATCTAAGTTCATTTCTAAAAACCCAAAATTCTCTATCTCAGCTCTTAAGCGCTTTACTCACATAGATTTTATAAACCTAATCAAGAAATATAATATTAAATATCATGAAAAGAAGCTGGGTCAACTCTTTTGTGATGGCAGCGCCAAACAAATCATAGACATGCTTCTAATGGAATGTGATCAAAATAATGTGATTATAAGAAGCAATACTACTGTTAATGATATTCAAAAAGAAGGCAAGAGGTATTTAATCTCTATCAATGATAATAAATATATTTCTGAGTCTTTAATTATTGCAACTGGAGGACTATCTATCCCTAAGATTGGAGCTAGTAGTTTTGGTTATGATGTAGCAAAAAAATTTGATATCAATATTATCGATACTTATCCTGCCTTAGTTCCTTTAACATTCGGTGATAAATTATTATCTATGTGTAAAGAGTTAAGTGGGCTTTCACTCGAATCAAGAATTTCATGTAATAAAATTAAATTTGATGAAGGCATGTTATTTACTCATAGAGGTTTGAGTGGGCCATCAATTCTCCAAATTTCATCTTACTGGAAATTAAATGATGTAATTAAAATTAACCTCTCACCAACTATAGATCTATTTAATTTTCTAACTCATAAGAAAGTATCCAGTCCCAAGGCAAATATAAATAATTTGGTCTCAGAGATTATACCTAAACGTCTAGCATTAATACTATGCACTGATAATAATCTTAATGGAAACATTTCTGAAATACCCGATAACTTGTTGAAAAAGTTTAGTAATTCTATTAACGGATGGATCATAAAGCCAATAGGTTCAGAAGGTTACAGAACAGCAGAAGTTACTCGTGGTGGAATCGATACAAACGAATTATCATCCAAAACTATGATGTCTAAAGAACATCCAGGTTTATTTTTCATAGGTGAAGTTGTAGACGTCACAGGACATCTTGGTGGATATAATTTCCAATGGGCATGGTCATCCGGATATGTGGCAGGACAGTTTGCATAATGAATAATACGAAAGCAACACAGTGCGCCATATGCAATGATATTCCAAAAAAATTGTTTAGATGCAGATACGATAACAAGAAGTCATGGCTTTTTTTATGTCAAGTATGTTTAACTAAGATCAAAAAAGAATTTTCTGATGATTATCAATATGGAGGTACAAAGAAATTATAATGGAACCTATAGTATTCATTCTCATATTCATAGTGAGCCTATATCTTGCAAATAAAACTACTGTTTCAATTAATGGAGATAATAAAGGCCATTGGGTCATGAAGATTATCTTATTTGTTTTCTTTTTTAGCTTATACTTATTTATTGGACTTTTAATACTTGGTTCTATATCTAAAAATATGTAACTTTGTTATTTATAATTTGAACTAAACTTTTCTGGATCTTTAGAATGCTCAAGTTTACAAATTTCAATTAAAGCAACATAAAAGTGATACTTCTTTTTATCCTCATATGAGTTTGCATTAAACTGTGCAATCTCATCTGATGATTTTGCCTCTGTTGGCATTCTTTTCTGCATTAATGTATTAGTTAGCACGAACATTGAATCAGCACAATTTTCAAATTTATTACTATTACTACTACACCCAGTTATACAAATAACTAACAGTATGGAAAAAATTTTATTCATCGCCTTCTTTCACAAAAATGCCATCAATCATTTTACCCTTTCGATCCTTAATATCATTATATGCAATTTCTAAGCAATCATTCATTGTTAGTTTGTTTCTTACCATTATATTAATTAATACAACCATCATGTCGCCAATATCATCTCGAATATCTTTGTTTTTGCATAAGCTATCAGACAACTCACCAGCTTCTTGTATCAATTTCATATATTGGTCCTTATCTGTACTACCATCAATAAGATTCCTGTCTTTATGCCATTGACCTATTAACTCTTCATAATTTTGTTCAGCCATTTTTTTCTCATATTGTTTAATTAAACTATAACATTATTATAATTACATATTAATAAGATATAGAATATTAATATGAGCGCATTGATAGTAGGGATAAATTTTATTGGGACAATTGTAATTGTGCTCATAAGTTTCATTATTGCTCGTAATATAGGAATCAAACTATCTTCTAGCCTTAATGATTTCACTATCCTAGCTATTAGCTCGATTATATTTATCTCACTAGCTTTTGTTGGCATATACTTTTTTTCAATTATAAGTTCAGAATTGAACCCTTATTTAATTGAGTGATCATTTAAGGTATAATCAATCCAAATGTATACTTGTAGGGATTCTGAATGAGCGAGAACTATAAAAAACTCATAGCTGAGAAAAACAAACATCTTGTTTCATGTAGTATAGTCTACAAAGATGGGAAATATACTGTTGTAGATGAAACTGATTTTTGGAGGAGGGGCATAATGAAAGACTTACCAGTGCTAGGATCTCTATCAATAGTAGCGTTCATCGGTATAATTTTAGCCGTTCTCTTTAAATAAATCACAGGATAAACAATATGAAAGTATCAGATTATAATTTAATATTAATCCTTACGGGTATGATTCTCGGCCTCATGGGACAATTCTATAACAACATGAATGTCGTATCTATTGGATTAGTTGTCTTTCTATACTCATTGTATAGGATGTATATCACACCTAGATAACCTTATAAGCACTATACGGATTGGAGTATAGGGTTATTAAACCACTTTTTTTTAATGGTAATAATGTGATATTATTTAGCCAAATGAGAGTCTTTGTTAAAAGCACTGTGAATATTATTATTTTTAATATAAAATCTTTTAAGAAGAGATAATAAACAAGAAAAAATGAGGATTTTATGAAAACATTATTATCAAATGTCTTGGCTATATTTACAGCCACACTTATTCCATCGCTTGCATTTGCTGGTGATCTAAAACCAAACGATGTGGTAGGAGTAACATTTTGGATTATTTCAATAGCAATGGTTGCAGCAACATTATTCTTTGTTGTTGAAAGAAGCCGAGTTTCTGGAAAATGGCAAACATCATTGTCTGTTATATCGCTGGTAACTCTAATAGCTGCAGTACACTATTTCTATATGAGAGAAGTATGGGTATCTACAGGTGAATCACCTACAGTCTTTAGATATATTGATTGGTTGTTAACAGTGCCATTACAAATGATAGAATTCTATTTAATATTGGCTGCTGTCACAACAGTCAGTGTTGGTGTATTCTGGAGACTATTAATAGGTACACTAGTTATGCTGATAGGAGGATTTGCGGGGGAAGCAGGAATGCTACCAGCACTTCTAGGTTTCATAATTGGTATGGCGGGCTGGATCTATATTCTAAATGAAATATTTAGAGGTGAGGCAAGTCAGGTAAATGATGCCAGCGGCAGCGCAGCAGCTCAAATGGCATTTAGTGCTTGTCGTATGGTAGTACTAGTAGGCTGGGCTATCTATCCTTTGGGATATTTATTCGGTTATTTAATGGGTGGGGTAGATGCATCAAGCTTAAACCTTATCTATAACCTAGCAGACTTTGTAAACAAAATCGCATTTGGTGTATTTATATGGTACGCTGCGGTCCAAGATTCTTGGTATAAAGCCTAAATACAAATATAAATTACAAGGGGCTCTAATGCCCCTTGTAACATTTTAACAATATGAAAAAAGCTATTGTAATAGGTTCCGGTTTTGGTGGGCTCGCAATTGCATGTCGCTTAAAAAAACATAACTTCAATGTTAAGCTTTTAGAAAAACAAAGCGACCTTGGCGGTAGAGCAAGAACTTTCACGCACAATGGCTTCAAGTACGATGCTGGCCCAACAGTAATTACTGCTCCATACTTAATTGATGAATTATTTCAAATGCATGGGAAAGACAGTAAAGATTATTATAATTTAATTAAAGTTAGTCCATTTTATAGATTTATATTTTCTGATAAGAGCCATTTTGACTATGGTGATAATTTATTGGTTATGTTGCGTTCTATTAAGAAACAATATTCTTATGAAGATGCTCAAGGCTATATTGCTTTGCTAAAGCACTCAAAAAGGATATTTAAAACAGCCTTCACTGAACTTTCGGATAAACCCTTTGAGTCTCTGGGAAGTATGATGCCATATTTACCTGAATTATTAAGGATTAAATTTTATGAATCCGTGAATTCATCGGTTTCTAAATTTATGAAAAATGAAAATCTAACTAAGGCCCTCAGCATGCATCCATTGTTAGTAGGTGGTAACCCCTACACTACAACATCAATTTATCTTTTAATTCAATACTTGGAATGGAAGTGGGGAGTCTATTATGCTGAAGGAGGCACCAGATCTATTGTAAATTCTTTAGAGAGACTTCTTAGCGAAATCGGGGTTGAGTGTCATACAAATACAGAGGTAATTAGAGTTATTAAAAGTAATAATAAAATAACTGCAGTAGAAACAAATAATGGTAATTTCAATGCTGATCTTGTCGTTAGTAATGCAGACCCAAGTATGTTTTATGAAAAAGTTCTATGTAAAACTCCAGTAAAAATTTCTAATAAGCCGTTTATCTTAAAACATTCAATGAGTTTATTTGTGATATATTTTTCAACAAAAAAAATTTATAATGGAATTCAACATCATACAATTATTTTCAATAAGCGACACAAAGAGTTATTATCAGACATATTTGATAAAAAAATAATGATACATGATCCAAGCTTGTATCTTCATCGTCCATTATCAACTGATATTGATGGACAACAGTTTGAGTCTGACTCTTTTTATGTGTTAGCTCCAGTCCCAAATAATTTAAGCAATATTGATTGGGAGAAATGTGGTGATTCATTTAAGGATACTGTGTTCGATATATTAGAGGAGTATGCTTTGCCAGGCCTTAAAAAAAACCTAGTTGATTCATTCTATATTACTCCAAAGTATTTTGAAGAAGATCTCAATACTCATGTTGGTAGCGGATTTGGTATACAACCTATATTTAGACAATCCGCTTACTTTAGGTATTCCAATAAAGCACAAGAATTTGATAACTTATATTTTGTTGGTGCAAGCACACATCCCGGAGCGGGTGTACCCGGAGTTATATCTACAGCAAAAGCAACAGAAAAACTAATATTAAAAGATTATGGCATTAGTTGAAAATACATCTCTCATTAAAAAAAATAGCAAAACTTTTTATCTAGCTTCTGCATTTTTGCCACATAATGTTAAGAAAAAAGTCTTGGAGGTTTATACTTTTTGTAGGTTATATGATGATATCGTAGATCTAAAACTAGATAATAACTTAAATAGCCTTCAACCAAAGATCAAACATCTAAATCTTGATGAAAAAGTTATAGAGCAAATAAAGATTGGAATAGGTTCTGATAGAAAATTTACTCGACATAGTAATATTAATGAATTAATTCAATACTCTTATAGAGTTGCTGGTTGTGTTGGTTTAGTTATGTGCGAACTTCTCAATGTTAAAGATAACAAACATAAATATCATGCGATAGATTTGGGTATTGCGATGCAATTAACAAATATCTGCAGAGACATAAGTGAAGATCTGACTAATGGAAGAAATTATATTCCAAAAGCTATGATGCCTGAAGATAACATATCTATAAAAGATGAAGCAGTCCTTGAGTGTATAAATGAGCTGTTGATGTTATCAGAAAAATACTATGATAGTGCTCTTTATGGAATTAAATATATACCAATACGATCTAGATTCTCAATACTTCTCGCACTAAGACTATATCAGGCAATTGGAAAAAAAATAAAGAAAGATAAGAATACATATTTAATTAATAAAATAAATACTACAAAATCTGAAAAGTTTCTTATTTTAATATTATGTTTCTTTGAATTTATATTAATGCATTTATTTACTTTTAAGAAGACTCAACATAAATCTGAATTACATGAAGCTATTAAAGGTTTCCCGTTTGCAAATGAAGAAGTATGACATCGTAATAATTGGAGCTGGCTGCTCAGGGCTAAGTCTTGCTTATAGACTCTTAAATACAAATATTAATGTTTGTATACTGGAGAGTGGAAGTCGAGAAAATAGAATAAGAAAGACTTGGTCATATTGGGATATATATCAACACCCTTTTGCTACACTCGAAAATAATTCATTAAATAATATTTACTGCATTAATAATTCATCCCCTATAAAACTTAATTGTGAAAGATATAATTATAAATCAATTGATTCTAAAGACTTTGAAAAATATATATTTGGTAAAATCGATACATCTAAAAATATTGATATATTTTTTGATACTAGTGTTGATAAAATAGTTACTAAAGATAACTATGTTCAGATTAAATCTAATAATATTACATACGAAGCTAAAGATGTTTATGATAGCAGACCATCTAGTATAGAAGCTTCTATGTATCAGGTATTTCTGGGTTATTATATTAATCCTGTTTCATCTAGTGATAAAATCATTTCTAAGTTGATGGATTTTACACAAGATAATGAATTTAACTTTTATTATGTTATTCCATTCAAAGATGAAAGCTATTTAGTAGAATATACGTTTTTCACACCCATAATCTATAAAGTTAATGAATTGGAAGGCGCTTTAGATTCTTATATCAAGAACACAATCGGTGAGTATAACCTTATTAGGTCAGAATATGGTGTAATACCAATGTCGCCTAGATTACCAACACCAGATCAAGTAAAAAATATCCATAAAATTGGCATAAGATCTGGAGCTACTAGGGCTTCTACTGGATATACATTTTTAAATATCCAGAAGCAATCTGAATTCTTTGTTAAAAGGATAAATGGTATACATTCTATAAATCCACTC
>JAYNVZ010000013.1:16634-25871 GCA_038101125.1 Gammaproteobacteria bacterium
GTGTTATGCTTAGAATTATTAGAAATGAACCTAAAAAAGCCAAAGATATAATCTCTAATATGTTTGCTTCAAATAATGATCAAGTAATAATAAGATTTTTATCAGATATTCCTTCAATATTTGATATTCTTAGAATAATTATAAATATGCCAAAAGTAATCTTTATTAAATATGCAATCAAATCTCTTATTAATAAAAAAATATAACAAACTGCAATTAGGCTTACTGATGATCTTAAGCTTATTGTTTATTAGTATCATCTTTATAAATCCTTCTATCTTTACATATTATTTTCAATATTATTTATTATTAATAACAGTAACTATTATTGGGATACCTCATGGCTTTTTTGATTATTCAGTTGCAGAGAGATTATTTAAAAATAATATAAATTGGGTTTATTATTTTACTGTGGGTTATATATCTTTATCTTTATTTTATTTATTGATCTGGATTTATTATCCTTTAGCTGCATTAATATTTTTTCTAATGATTTCTATTTTTCATTTTGGTATTGAGGAATTAAATCATATTGAATATAAGGATATGGGCTTTTATCAGATATTAATAATTGGCTCCATGCCAATTGCTTTGCCTATTTTATTCCATTCGCAAGAGGTCTTTTATATATTTAACCAAATAATTGGTCTTAATTTTAATTATGCTGATACTAACATTTATATGTACTATCTTTATTTTTCATTATTATTTATTGCTCTTTATTCGAATGGGATTAAAAGATCATGGGTCTATTTAATACTTATTTTAAACTTCATTATTTTGCCACCATTATTATCGTTTATTTTATATTTCTGCTTCCATCATTCGATTAGGCATTATATTTATTCAATCTATCATGATAAGTTGGTTCCTAAAAAATATGAGACTAAACAATATTTAAAAACTATAATTATGACCTCAATATTCTTTGCAACAATAGTGCTGGTTTCTCTTCAAGCATATGGACAATATTCATTTGATATCATTATAGTTAAATATATCTTTATTCTTCTGGCATGTTTAACACTTCCTCATTTAATATTAAATATTTATTATGATATGAAAAAATAAGTAATAACAAGCATGGCAAGGGATTTATGATAATTAATCGGACAGAATATAGTATTAAAAGTACCAAGCCCGGTAAATTGCTCTTGTTCAAGCTTCCATAATAAATATAAATCATATAAGCTTATATTATTGATCAAACTTCAGAGGCTACTGTCAGTTAATTTTATGATAATCAACGTTATGGAAAATAAATGATTATTGGAGTTCTAAAGGAAGTCTTAGAAAACGAAAATCGCGTTTCAATTACACCTGACATAGTAATTAAATTTATTAAGCTGGGATACTTAGTATTAGTTCAAAGTAAAGCAGGCTTAAAATCTAATTTTACGGATGATCAATATATAGAATCTGGCGCATCCATTATTGAAGATGCGAATGAAATTTGGTCGTCTGCAGATATTATCCTAAAAATAAATGCCCCATCAGAGGACATGCCTGATGAGACGGCTGCTCTAGTTGGTTCTAAAACTCTTGTATCATTCTTTGGTCCTGCACAACATACATCAAAATTAAAAAAAATGGCAGTGGAAAATGTGAATGTATTGGCAATGGATTGTGTGCCAAGAATATCAAGGGCACAAAAAATGGATGCATTAAGTTCAATGGCCAACGTTGCTGGATCTAGAGCTGTTATTGAAGCTTCATTTAAATTTGGAAGATTTTTTGGTGGTCAAATAACTGCAGCAGGTAAAATACCTCCAGCTAAAGTACTAATTATCGGGGCCGGTGTAGCTGGTCTATCGGCAATTGGAACCTCCGTTAGCTTAGGAGCGATTGTTAGAGCTTTTGACACAAGATCGGAAGTAAAAGAGCAAGTTGAAAGCCTCAATGCAGAATTTTTAACAATCGATATTAATGAAGATGGTTCTGGTTCTGGAGGATATGCTAAAGAAATGAGCAAGGATTTTCTTAAAGCGGAACATGAATTATTTAAATCACAATGTAAAGATGTAGATATAATTATTACAACGGCCTTGATACCAGGCAAAGAAGCTCCTAAATTAATTACAGAAGAAATGATAGAGGTAATGAAGCCAGGAAGTGTTATCGTAGACTTAGCAGCACAACAAGGTGGAAACTGCGCCTATACACAAAGAGATAAGTGTGTTGTCCAGGAAGGAGTTACAATTATTGGTTATACTGATTTACCTTCACGCTTAGCATCACAATCTAGTAAATTATATTAAACTAATCTTTATCATGTCATACATGACTAAAAAACAAACAAAGATTGTGAAGAACAAATTAATCTGTATAATGAAGTTATTATATGAATTAAAATAAGTAGAAATGGAAAGATTACTTATCCGCCACCTAAGATAGATTCTCCTAAACCAAAAACTATCACTAAGAGTGAGCCAAAAAATGTTATCCCTGAAAAAAAAGGTGCTACTAAGCAAGTATTTCCAGTTATACCTTTTCTAGTTTCGTTACTTTTACTTATAGGTGTTGGTTCATCTGCGCCTGCCTCATTTATGGCACACTTTACAGTGTTTGTTTTATCATGTTTTATTGGATATATGGTTGTTTGGAATGTTACGGCATCATTGCATACGCCACTAATGTCAGTTACTAATGCTGTTAGTAGTATTATAATCATTGGTGCTTTAATTCAGGTGTCTTCTGATAATCCTTTGTTAGTAATTATGTCATCACTTGCAATTTTGATCGCCAGTATAAATATTGTTGGTGGCTTTGCGGTCACTAAAAGAATGCTGGATATGTTTAGGAAGTAATTTTATGAATTTTGAAATAAGTATTGAACTAGCAAGAGCATTATATATAGGAGCTACAGTTTTATTTATATTAACTCTTGGTGGTCTAAGTAATCAAGAATCAGCGAGAAAAGGCAATATGTATGGCATACTTGGTATGTCAATTGCAATAGTTGCAACACTGATGAGTCCACTTGTTACAGAAAACTTTTTATTAATTTTCATGCTAATGATTATTGGTGGTTCTATTGGTATTTATTTAGCTAAAAACGTTCAAATGACAGAAATGCCTGAATTAGTAGCAATATTACACAGCTTGGTAGGATTAGCTGCGGTATTGGTTGGCTATGTAAATTTTTTAGATGAAACATTAATTTTAAAAGGAACTGAAAAGCTTATCCATAGCATTGAACTATATATTGGAATATTTATTGGAGTCATTACATTTTCAGGGTCAATAATTGCATTTGGTAAACTCAGTGGAAAAATTAGTGGAAATCCACTTATATTGCCTTCTAGACACTTGCTGAATCTTGGGATAATTTTAATAGTAATATTTTATGGTTATATTTTTACAACAGCTAGTTCAATCAATGATGCTACCATCCCTCTAATTATTATGACTATACTTGCATTTTTATTTGGCATGCATCTAGTTTTGGCAATAGGTGGAGCAGATATGCCAGTAGTTGTATCAATGTTGAATTCATATTCTGGTTGGGCTGCATCAGCAACAGGTTTCATGCTTAACAATGATCTGTTAATTGTTGTAGGCGCTCTAGTAGGAAGCAGTGGCGCTATCCTAAGTTATATTATGTGCAAAGCGATGAACCGTAGTTTTATTTCTGTAATAGCTGGTGGTTTTGGCACAGATACAAAATCAAGTTCAACCGCGGTTGAAGATCAAGGCGAGATAATTGCAATTGAGTCTCAAGAATTAACCGAACTATTATTATCGGCAAAGAAAATTATGATTATTCCTGGTTATGGAATGGCTGTCAGTCAAGCACAACATACTGTAAATGAAATTGCTAAGGTGCTTAAGGGTAAAAATATTGATATTAGTTTTGCTATTCATCCAGTTGCTGGAAGAATGCCAGGTCATATGAATGTACTCTTGGCAGAAGCAAAAGTGCCTTATGATATTGTTTATGAAATGGATGAAATTAATGATGATTTTAAAAATGTAGATGTCTCAATCATTATTGGTGCTAATGATATCGTAAACCCTTCAGCTTTAGATGATCCTGAAAGTCCTATAGCAGGAATGCCTGTATTAGAGTGCTGGAAAGGGAAAACTTCTGTAGTGTTAAAACGAGGAATGGCGACAGGGTATGCTGGAGTACAAAACCCGTTATTCTTTAAAGAAAATACCAGAATGCTTTTTGGAGATGCTAAAAAAACAATGGATGAAGCATTAACGATATTACAATCATCTTAGTATTTATTTTCTTTGCATTTCTTGAGAGTGTGTTGAAAATACTAGTTCTAGCGTATGTTTCTTTGTTATGATTAGTTATGAAATATTTACATACAATGCTTAGAATCACCAACATTGAAGAATCTTTAAATTTTTTTTGTAATGGGTTGGGCTTAAAAGAAGCTCGAAGGATGGAATTTGAAGATGAGAGATTCACTCTAATATTTCTATCTGCTCCTAATGATTCTGATGCAGAGTTAGAACTGACATATAATTGGGATGGAGACGATCTAAAAACGTCATCCAGAAACTTTGGACATATAGCGTACAGAGTTAAAAATATATATGAAATATGCAAGAAATTAAAAGATATGGGGTATGTAATTAATTATCCTCCAAAAGATGGTTATATGGCGTTCGTAAAATCACCAGATAATATCTCTATCGAATTACTTCAAGAGGGTGAAAAACTTAAACCTCAAGAGCCTTGGTTGTCAATGAAGACTAATGATTAAAAATTATATATTAATACTTATTCTTAATTTGTCATTTCTATCTATAGGGTTTTCTGAAACAATAACATCTTCGCATGGAATCAAACTTTCAGAAATTACCTCCAATTTAAATGAGCCATGGGGCATGACCTTTATCAATGATGATAATCTACTCATTACTGAAAAGACTGGCGAAATCATACGCATTAATATGAAAACTGGAGAGAAGCACTCGATAGATCATGAGTTAAACTTTTTTTATTATGGGCAAGGAGGATTATTAGATATTCTTTATCATGATGGCTATGTATATGTCAGTTACTCTGAAGACAGAGATCAGGATAAATCTTCTACTTCAATAGCAAGAGGCTTATACAATGAGCAAAAAATTATTTTTGAAAATATATTTAGAGCTGAACCACCTATTAGCGGCGGTTATCATTTTGGTTCACGTATTGTAATAAAAGATAATTATTTATATGCATCTATAGGTGAACGCGGAAAAGGAATGATTGCTCAAGATATAGCTAATCATCCAGGTAGTATTATTAGAATTCATTTGGATGGCTCGATACCACAAGATAATCCGAAATTTATAATTAAACCTAAATGGCTCCCAGAGGTGATTCAAATTGGTATTAGAAACCCACAGGGAATGTATTTATCTCCATTTGATGGCGAAGTCTACATTTCAAACCATGGTGCAAAAGGTGGAGATTTTTTTGGTAGAGTAGAATTTGGTGGTAATTATGGTTGGAAAATTATTGGTTGGGGTGGAACTAATTACATAGGCACTAAAATCGGAGATGGTAGTGCCTGGAAAGCTAAGTTTACAAAACCATTATGGACTTGGACGCCATCGATTGCGCCAAGCAATATTTTGATATATAACGGAGATCTTTACCCAGAATGGAAAGGCGATGTTTTTGTAACATCATTAAAATATAAAACATTATATAAACTTAATTTTAAAAACAATGAAGTTTTGAGTCAGAATATTATATTTGAAGATCTCATTGGTAGAATTAGAGACATCGAAGTTAATAGTAAAGGAGAACTATTTTTAATAAATTCAAATAGCAATGCAAGCTTATGGAAGATGAGCAAAGAGTAATATTCATACATTCAAATTAAAAAAAATCAGAAAAAATTATAAATTCAGGAGATCTACTATGCATAAAGTAATTAATTTTATAGTAATATCATTATTATTATCGTCCAACCTTTTTGCTGAAAGTTATATTGCAACAAGACAGGAATTATGGTTTTCCGACTCAAGTTATTATAAAACCTCCCATCATGTCAAAATCGGTAAAAAGATTAAAATAGAAAATTATAGTTTATTTGGTGAAGTAGGTGTTGGAGAAGATATAAATGAAGGAACCCCAGTGGGATCTGGACAATCATTTGATTATCTTAGATTTGGCATCACTAAAACTTTCTTCAATGCTTTGAAGGTAGATGTAAATTATCGTAGCAAAATGAAAAATCATGATAGAGATCTGAACTGGATTATTATTAACACAAAATATAAATTCTAAGTATGTTAATTAGTTATAGAATTTATTTTTTTTTGGATACCTGTCCATAAATCATATCGAATTTCTATACTCTTAATTGCTGCATCCATAGCTTGATTATATTTTAAATCATTACTTTCACAGGATTTATTGAACAATATTAATGATAATGGTCCATGTCTATTTGAGTCTACATCAATATGTCTTTTTAAATATAACTTTAAAGAGTCATATTTTGAAGAATCACCAATTCTTAGTAGTAGTTTTTGAAACATGCTAGGAAGAGTTGTTTCTCTGCCATATGTAAATAATGCAGATATAATATGAAGTTGATTAGTATTTATTAATTTATTATTTCCCTCCAAAAAGTTAAAGCATTCAGGCTCTAAATTATATTTATCAAAACTTATAGCTTTTTTTCTTGAAACATCGTCCACTATAGCTTCTATCTTGTCTGTTTTTGCATTAATATTTTTCATGCTAGATAAATATAATTCAAAATGTGACATAAAAATACCATCTGAGATTTCATCTGATTCTTCAAACATTACTATTTCATTTATTAATCTTGCTATACCATTTTTAGAAAAGTTATTTGGGTACCAAGGTGTTGATGATGGACAAATTATTTCCTGTAACTTTTTTACAATACACATAAAATCCCAAACCGCAAAGACATGGTGTTCCATAAATATTCTTAAATGATCTTCTGTGAAAATATCATCCTGAGCGAGCAAAGGGTGACTATTTAATGCATTTATTTTTTGTTTAAGTATAAGTTCCTTCTTCATAATCTTAACGCTATTCCTTTAGGCAAATAATTATTAGACAATATATCTATAACCAAATTCTACTAATAATTGTAGAGTCTAACAATATTATAGTGCGTTAATTTGATTAAAATACTACTCTGGCCACATACTTTATTGTTATGATTAGGATATGGACAAATGATTAAGAGGATAATATGAATAACTTTAAAATACATACTATTGAAACCGCACCTGACGACTCAAAAGAAATTCTTAAAAAAGTGAGTGATAAATATGGCTTTATACCTAATGCGCTAGGAATTATGGCTGAATCGCCAGCTATGCTAGATAGTTATATGACTATGAATGATATTTTTGAAAAAACATCACTCTCAGAAACTGAAAGACAGATTATATTAATGACCAATGCAAATCAAAATGAGTGCACTTATTGTATGGCGGCTCATACAACAATTTCACAAATGGCTAAAGTCCCTGATGATGTCATTGAGTCACTAAGAGATAATAAGCCAATTAAAGATCCTAAATTAGAAGCTTTGCGTAAACTTTCTGAAATAATCAATAAGACTCGTGGTTGGCCAGCCAAAAGTGATGTTGATGAATTTTTAGCTGCTGGTTATAACAATGAAGTAATCTTAGATATTATTGTCGGAACATCTATCAAGGTATTATCAAATTATACTAATCATGTATCCAATGCAAAGATCGATGATGTTTTTGAAGCAAATGCATGGAGCAAATAATTAGCCATGCATGATAGAATAAATAATATTGTTTGGATAGGATATGAAAAAATATATAAAGACAGAATGTGGCAAAGCTAAATATGATGAGTTAGAGAAACTATCATCGTCTAGTTTAGTATCTAAATTACGGTTTTATTTGTTCTGTATTTTAGCAACGATAAGAGATATAGGTAAGCATCATGAAAATACCTGATAAACAAAAAAAAATTCTGAATTAATTAAGTCATATTTAATTCTAAAGATATTCTGACCGATACACTTGATTTTGATAGGCGTGGTGGCATATCTGGTGGCACAAGAATTTGATTAAAAGACTACTCTAGCCACACACTTTCTTGTTATAATTAAGATATGAATAAAATACTTCCCATAATATTAATTCTTTTTAGTTATTCCTCAATAGAGTATAGCTATGCAGATAATCACTTTCCTATTTCAAGAGATTCTAAAGAGCAAGTTCAACAGGGAGAATTATTATATAATCAGAACTGTGCTAGCTGTCATAAAAAAGATTTAAGTGGAACTAAAAATTGGAGGTCAGTTGATGCAGATGGTCATACTGTGCCGCCCCCACTCAATGGAACAGCACATACATGGCATCATTCTGATGAACTCTTGCATAGTATTATTAAATATGGGTTTAATAACTTAGTTAAAAACTACCAAGGTAAAATGCTAGGCTTCGGTGACAAGCTAAACGATAAAGAGATTGATTCTATTTTAGCCTATATAAAAACATATTGGCCTGAAGATATTTATGTGCGTCATCTGGAAATGAGTAAAAGTAATTAATCATCATATGCATAAAATATTAATAATAATGTTGATTTTGTTTACACATAACACTTATGGATTTATGGCTGGTATTGATGATGGAAGAGCTACTCATGGTGAAATAGAGATAATAGGGGCGTATATACCAATACAGACATCAGGAATAATGGATGTTGGATATCTAAAATTTAAGAACTTATCTGATAAAAAAATAATATTTCATCAGTTTACATCTCCTGTATGGGACTTTGTAGAAATTCAAAATGTTGAACATCGCGATGATGTATCAAAAATGAGAAAAATGGATAAATTAGTAATTCCAGGAAAAAGCACTCTCGAACTCAAGCCAGGTAGCACTCATTTAAAGCTGATAGGTCCTCGAAGGAATATCAAAGAAGGTGAAGAAATTCTAATAATAGGACAAGATTCTAATGAGCGAAGATTTATGTTTAAATTTTTTGTTATTAAATAATAATGAATAAAATACTTCCCATAGTATTAGAGAGTGCCTATGAGTAAAAATAATCCACTATACATACTAAAAAGAAGAAAAGATAAAGGGCATGATATCTTTAATTTTGGCGGGATATATTATGGTGATTTGAAAAATAATAAAGCTCATGGAAAAGGTATTTTAATCTTTAAGAATGGTCATCAATATATTGGTCAGTGGGAAAATAATAAAATGCATGGTAAAGGCATATTATTCTCACCCAAAGGACAT
>JAYNVZ010000014.1:0-1153 GCA_038101125.1 Gammaproteobacteria bacterium
TTCTTTTAATTCGATATCATCTGTTAATTTCTTATTAGAGAATCTATTGACAAAATTACTAGAGCAATCTTTTCCAATCTTTTCTCCATAAAATCGGCCAACAATCTCTTCTCCTAGTTTTAATTTAATATCCCGAGGGTTCACATTATCTTGAGTGACTGATTTTTTAATTGAAACTATCTCAGATGGTTGAAGAGAACTCAATAAATCGAGGTACTTCCACATTAATTCATCGCTAATTGACATAATCTTGCCAAACATATCAGCTGGTTCATCACTTATAGAAATATAATTATCATACGATTTAGACATTTTTTTAACACCATCTAGCCCCTCTAAGATCGGCATAGTGATGCATATCTGAGGTTTCATATTGTTTTGTTCCTGTAACTTTCTGCCAAGTAGTAAGTTAAATTTTTGATCTGTCCCACCTAATTCAACATCTGCTTTTAGATGAACCGAGTCATATGCCTGCAATAATGGATATATAAATTCATGTATCGATATGGGTTTATTTGATTTATATCTTTTATCAAAATCATCTCTTTCAAGCATTCTAGCAACAGTTTGCGATGCAGCTAGATTAATTAAATCTGTTCCATTGAATTTACCCAACCACTCAGAATTAAATTTAATGATGGTATTCTTTTTAGAAAGTATCTTGTAAATTTCCTTTTCAAATATTTTAGCATTCTTCTTAACTGCTTTAAGGTCAACAGATGGTCGTGTTATGTCTCTACCAGAAGGGTCACCAATACTTGCTGTATAATCACCTATTAAGAATATTACTTGATGACCTAAGTCTTGAAATTGTTTCAGCTTATTTAGAACGACTGTATGGCCTAGGTGCATATCAGGCATAGTGGGATCAAGTCCAGCTTTTACAACTAATTTCTTATTAGACTTTAGCTTCTTTATTAGTTCATCTTCTTGAATAATCTCAGATGTGCCATATCTAATTATTTCTAATTGTTCATCAATGTTTTTCATATTCTTTCAATAAACTATATAATAAATAATGTTGGTTTTATATCGAAATGTCTAAATACTATATAGGAATAATGTGTGGCACTAGTCTCGATTCTATTGATATATCAATAGCTTCGATCACTGGTAAAAGAATTTTAGTCAAATTTTTTGATGAATATAAGTT
>JAYNVZ010000014.1:1163-4879 GCA_038101125.1 Gammaproteobacteria bacterium
TGAAATTAAAGTAAATAGTCGCTCATCAAATAATCTCACGAAAGTCAATTCAAGCATAACTCTTTTAATAGCTAAACATGTTCAGCAATCTATTAGTAAATATAAATTAACATACAAAGATATACATGCGGTGGGTTTTACGGGTATAACGTTAAATCATAGACCTGATCTTAAAACTTCAACATTTATCGGAGACCCAATCCTATTATCAAAAAAATTAAAAATAACAGTTGTTTCAGATTTTAGACAGACAGACATTGATGCCGGTGGACAAGGGGCACCTCTGGCTGGTTTATTTCATAATTATTTGAATAGAATTATTAAGAAAAATATAACCTACCTTAATCTTGGAGGATTTGCCAATATAACTGTATCTCATCAAAATAGAACTGTATCTTATGATACGGGGCCGGCTAACTATCTCATAGATTTATGGTGTGACAAATACTTTGATATGGAATATGACATTGATGGAAATTTAGCATCTATGGGTAACATAAATATTGATTTACTGAAATCGATGTTGAAGGAAAAATATTTCAAAAAAAAATATCCTAAGAGTACTGGGTTTGAGTTATTTAATGAAAGCTGGGTTCAAGGACATCTAAAAAAAGTACCTAAAATTAGTGATTTGGATATATTAGCGACACTTACATATCTCACGGTGATAACAGTATCAAATGAACTCAAAAAATATAAAAATAATAGATCTAGATTATTTGTTTATGGGGGCGGTTCTTTCAATAAAATATTGATGAATGGTATTTTAGATCTTTCAGGCATGAAGCAAACTGAAGATTTGAAAAATATTATTAATGAAAAAAACCTTGAAGCAACAGCTTTTGCTTGGCTGGCATATATGAGACAAAATGAAATTGAGGTCACTAATATGAATTCAATTAAGTCTAAGAAAACTTACTTGCTAGGCAATATCTATTAGTCTTTAGGGCTATATTTTCTATTATCGTAACCAGTATAAATTTGAGTTGGTCTAAATATTTTATTATTACTTACCTGCTCTATCCAATGAGCCAGCCATCCTGATGTTCTAGAAACAGCAAAAATGGGCGTGAATAAATCCACAGGAATGCCAATCTCCTTGTAAAGGATCCCTGAATAGAAATCTACATTTGCATATACACCTTTTTTGGCTAATTTTTCCTCACATGCTTTTTCAAGTTCCATTGCTTTTTCAAACATATCAGATACCTTGCCACTCTGTTCTTTAAATAGTTCCTTAACCATCTCAGTGAGAATATTTGCCCTTGGATCTTTAGTTGAATATTCTCTATGGCCCATGCCCCATACAACTTGTTTTTTAGATAACCTTTCCTCAAGCCAAGCACGTGCATTATCCTTAGAACCCATTTCATCTAACATTAATATAACTTTTTGGTTGGCACCTCCATGAAGTGGTCCTGATAATGAACCAATTGCAGATGCGATAACCTGAGTTGGACTTGCCAATGTTGATGATGTAACCATTGAAGTAAATGTCGATGCATTAATAGTATGTTCAGCATGCAATATTAATGTCGCATCGATTATTCTACTTATTAAAGGAGTGGTTTTGATAGAATCATCTAACATATGCATGAAATTATCAGCATAAGATAGACTATCATCTGGTTTGATATATTCTTTGTTATTCTTGATTCGATTCCATGCGGCCACGATAGAACCCATGCTCCCTAAGATTCCTGCTGATACTTCGATATAATAATCTTTAGTATATTTTTTTGCTTTCAATTCTTCAGCATCAAAAATTACTGGGTAAAAAGTGCCTAAAGAGGAAACAGTAGATTGTAATACATCCATTGGGTTTGAATCTTTAGGAAAATTTTTCATTAACTCTATTAACCCGGATGGCAAAGCTCTTCTTGAGTTAATTTGTTGGGTAAATTTTGATAGTTCTTCTGAATTTGGCAATTCACCAGTTAATAATAAGAATGCTGTTTCTTCAAATGTACTTTTCTCAGCTAACTCTTCTATTGAATAACCTCTGTAACTGAGTATACCTTTTTCACCATTAATATCCGAGATAGATGACTCGGTTGCTATTACACCTTCCAACCCTGGATGATAATCTGTCATATTGTTTTGCCTAGTTTTATGTTGAAAAAGACGAGCCACAACCACATGTGGTTTTTGCATTTGGATTCTTTATAACGAACTGTGCACCTTCAAGTCCTTCCTGGTAATCAATTTCTGCACCTCTAAGATATTGAACACTCATCGGGTCGACCAAAAGAGTTACACCACATTTTTCAATCTCAGAATCACCGTCCTGTATCTTTTCATCAAAAGTGAATCCATATTGAAAGCCTGAACAACCGCCACCAGTGATGAATACCCTAAGTTTGAGGTTAGGATTCTTTTCATCTTCTATAAGAGTTTTGACTTTCTTAGCTGCGCTTTCTGTGAATATTAATCCGCTATCTGTTTTAGACGCATTTACTTCAGTTTGCATTATTTCATCGCCTTTGTGTATTTATAATGAATTAATTATATATACATTAGTGCAAAAAGACAATTTAGCTAGATAGATTATTTCTCTTTCTTATCAATTGATTGAAGAAAACTTGAAGATTGATCACTATTTTTGCTATCAATCTCCGCTTTCTTCTCAAGAAGACCCGCTGTTTTGCCCATATTACGGATTAGACTACCATTTACGGTCGCGCCACCATGCATTTCTAGAATATCGTAGTATACGTTCCCAGTAATCAAAGCAGATGCATCAATAATAATCTTAGCTGAAGAATGAACGTTGCCATTAACTTCTCCGCGAAGAGTTATTGTTGGTGCAATCAAATCACCTTCAACCAAACCATTGCTATCTACTAAAACCTCTGCATCGGAATCATCATTAGACTCAACATTTCCTTTGACGGTTCCAGAAACTCTTAATTTTTGTGTGAATACCACATTACCAGTAAATTGAGCATTAGCACCTATGATCGTATCTTTTCCTGACATACCAGTCATTTTCTTTGCACTGTCCGTACTACCTATAATATCTGTTATTTTCATATTTACCCCCAACAACCTCTTAATAATAGAGGCGAATTTTAAGTCTAACTTATAAAAATGATAAATAGCAAGTTATATATCAAATCAATGATTCTTTTTCATCTAGATTGAACATAATATTCATATTTTGTACTGCTTGGCCTGAGGCTCCTTTGATTAGATTATCAAGAACTGAGAAAATAACTAAATTTACATCCCCATCATTTGATTCGACCTCATGTAGAGATATTTGACACATGTTGGTCATGTTAGTCTCAGATGCCTTTGGAAAATTACTATCGCTGATTTGAACAAACGGAGAATCATTATAAAACGTTTTATAAATATTAATCACATCCTCCAATTTTTGATAGTTATATTTCAAGTATATTGTTGAATATATACCTCTGATCATAGAACTCAAATGCGGAACGAACAGGATATCTAAGTTGCTATTCTTGCTATGAAGTATTTCAAGTATTTCTGGGTAGTGCCTATGCGATTTAACTGCGTATGCTTGAAAATTATCTTTTCCTTCAGGGAAGAGTTTCTTGCTGTCAAGGTTCCTACCAGCACCACTTATACCAGAAGTAGCGTTAAGTATGATTTTTTGTTTTTCAAGGTTTTCTGAAATTGGCAATAACCCGAGCAATGCTGAAGTTGGATAACAGCCGGGACAAGATATTATTTGATATTCTTTTATG
>JAYNVZ010000014.1:4889-9991 GCA_038101125.1 Gammaproteobacteria bacterium
TGAATTTTCGCTTTTTGGCCCGGTATCTCAGGCAAACCATAAATGCTATTAGATAACAATGATGGACAACTGTGAACTTTCCCATACCATTTTTGCCATACGTCGACATCTTTTAATCTAAAGTCGGCTGATATATCGATTATCCTAATTTTATTATCAAGAAGTTCTTGTGCCATATCCATTGCTACACCATTTGGAGTTGCAAAAAAAACAACATCACACTCCAATAAATTTTCTATATTTGGGCTTTTAAATACATCATTTATTGGCTTTTCCAGATTAAATACATCCCCTATGTTTTTCCCAGCTTGTGTCCTTGATGTTAGTGATTTTATCACTACATTCTGATGGTTTTGTAAGATTTTGACTAATTCTTCGCCCGTATATCCTGAGGCTCCGATAATTCCAACTGATATCATAAGTGTTTTCTAGATAAAGATTTTAAAAGGTAATCATATTTACTTAGTCACATTATACATTTAAAGGTAGAATAATAAACATGTTGTGGTACAAAACGTTACATATTGTTTTCATGGTGACTTGGTTTGCAGGGCTATTCTACTTGCCAAGATTATTCGTATACCATTCGATGTCAGATGATAAAATATCCTATGATAGATTTGTAATAATGGAGAGGAAGCTATTTTGGGGAATAATGACACCTGGTGGAATACTAACAATAGTATTTGGTGTTTTGTTAATCCAGTATCATGAAGTTTTATTATGGTTAAAACTTAAAATCTTCTTGGTTGTATTATTAGCTTTTTATCACATATGGTGCGGTAAAATTATGTATGACTTTAAATACAATCGAGTTACTCATGGACATGTTTGGTTCAGGGTTTTTAATGAAGTCCCTGTTATATTACTATTTCTAATTGTGTACTTAGTTATTTTTAAAAGCTTTTAAAACATCGTCAAACTCATTAAAGATGCTTTCATAGACGCCCTTTTTAAACCTTATTACATTATTGATGGCTGTTTTCTTATCGGCCCACTTCCAACCATCAAATTCTGCATGATTAAAGACATTTAGATCTATGTCTTGATTATCGCCAATGAATTTTAGAAGGAACCATTTTTGCATAGCTCCATCGTATTTTTTATTAAAGCGCTGATAAACATGTGGAATGTGATAAACAAGCCATTTTCGACTAATTGATATTATTTCGACTTTATCTTTTTTAATACCAGTCTCCTCATATAACTCACGATATAAAGCCTGCTCTGGTGTCTCTCCCTCATCTATGCCACCTTGAGGAAATTGCCAGGCTTCTGCGCCAACTCTTTTACCTAAAAAAAACTGGCCGCTTTCATTAACAACGACAATCCCAACACCTTTTCTATAATTTTTCTTATTCATTAATACCTATTATAGCAAATCATTAATAAACTTAATATATATCAGGTATTGAGATGTCAATAATTAATAAATAACATTCTTAATTATAAAATAGATGATAAAATATATTTGGAATTGAAGTATATCATATGCCTAATTTAACAATATTTGATCTAGACAATACTCTCTTGGCTGGCGATAGTGATAGAGCTTGGGGGCAATATATTGTTGAAAAAAATGTTGTATCGAATGAGTTTCTTCTTGAAAGTGAACGCTTCTATGATAGTTATTATGATGGAGATTTAGATATTGAAAGGTTTTTAGCTTTTTGTCTTAAACCACTAATGCAAAACAAACTATCAAAACTACTAAAATTACGAAAAGATTTTATAGAATATAAAATTAAACCAATGATGTTAAATAAAGCTATTAAGATGGTAAATAAAAAAAAATCTGAGGGACGAGTGATAATTGCAACGGCTACCAATAGTTTTGTTACAAGGCCTATCGCAGATCTTTTTAAAATAGATGACCTCATTGCTACTGAATTTGTAATTAAGAATAATGAATTCACTGGGGAGGTGGATGGTGTCCCTTGTTTTAGAGAAGGAAAGGTCGCTAAAGTTGAAGATTGGGTAAAAAAAAATGGGTATGATTTATCAGAGGCAACATTCTACTCTGACTCATTCAATGATCTGCCTCTTTTGGAAAAAGTAAAAACTGCTATCGTAGTCGATGGTGATAATGAACTAATTAAACAGGCGAAAAACAATGAGTGGGAATGTATATCCTTTAGATAAATATATTTATATTTTATTATTTTCTATTATTATTTTATATGGAAAATGTATATGGGCAGACACTATGATTATTGATGATATGAAAAATTCTACTATGAATGGGGAAGCTGAAAAAGCTGACTTTTGTGAGGATAATTCTAAACGATGGTGCTTTGTTTCAGATAAAGTAATGGGCGGTGTCTCTGAGGGGACATTTGAAACTGTAATTGAAGGAGAAGATGCTTATTATAACATGCAAGGTAATGTTTCAACTAAAAATAATGGCGGATTTCTACAATTTCGAACTAAGATTAATAATCACCCTGATGGAAAATTATATAAAGGCATAAGAATTCAAGTAAGGGGAAATAATGAGGAATATGCACTTCATATAAGAACTAAATATTTATTTTTACCATGGCAGTACTATCAATCAAATTTCATTGCTACAGAAGAATGGCAAGTTATTGAATTACCCCTGAAAGATTTCAAGAAATCAAATTTCTATCAACCCTCTGATGTTTCATCAATTGATATTCAGACTATCGGAGTTGTGGCCATTGGAAGGAATTTTCAGGCAAATATAGATTTACGCTATATCGAACTTTATTAGATTAGTCTATCCAACAAAATAATTGATATAACCAATTATAAAAATAGGTATTTGTAATCCGAAGTTAGTCATAACTGCTTTATCATTCATTAAATAACCTGAAATAAGCCAACCAATTGCCCCCAAAGAGTGTGCGAAAATATAGTATGGATACATTTCAAATTGTGCCATTAAGATGCCTGATAAAATAAAAAAAGTGCTGGTCCACTTAATAGTATTGATATTCATTATATTGTCCTTTATGTGTTTTTTTTGAATTGAAGTAATTTATTGAAGAAGTAACTATATGCTTTTGATTTACTAATATCAAACTCTCCGAGTTTTGATAGTTCATCTCCATTAAAACCAAGTTTGAAAAAATCAACCCCAGCAGAAGATCCATCAGATGATATGCCTCCAAAATCAAGTTCATCAATAGACAAACGTTTAAGTTCCTGAATTAAGTTGTATATCATCCCGTAAGAAGCAGATAATTCCCGACCTCTTTCGGTTGAAGCCGCATAATGATAAAAAGCTTTGTCATGCAATATACTTATCAAGCATACTGAAACTGGAGTATTATTTATAAACCCAGCATATGTAAAAAGCCTCGGATTTTCATTATTATCATAACCAAGTATTTTAGAGAAAACGTCTATATCAATTATGGGTAGATTTAAATTTTTATTCTTTTTCATTTCATCATAAACTATTTTAAATACTTTAGCGGTATCTGAACCTTGACAAACTTTCCAAATGAGGTCAGATTTTTCAGACTGCTTAATATAGTAACGATGTTTCTTTTTAACTTGTTTTAAAAAGTCATCACCAGAAACTATTTTAATAATATTACTTTTTGAACTTGTATATAAATTTTTTGATTTAGATATTTTAGAAAATAGTTTTTGATTATTAGGCGAATTACACATATATGGTTTACAGCGGAGATTAAATATATTTTCCTCATATATAGCCTCTTGAAATTTATCTAGAGCATTAATACCATTTTGAATATTGTCACATTGAATTAGTGGCCCGCCAGGGCACCAAGCAATCTTGATCCCAAGAATTCTCTTTATTAGGACTTGTGCAAGAAGGATACATTTTAACGTCTCATTATCCGTTACAGCAATCTGCAAAACTTCCCAGCCCTCATGCTTTTTTAATTCTCCCCATTCGAACGTTTGAAAGATATTCTTATTAGTAAACTGGTAAAGACTATTATTCCAGCCATCCTTATCATGAAAGTTTTTTTGAAGCATTTGATTGATGATGTATTCTGTCAAAATTAAGTTTTTGGAAGAGTGACGCCTTTCTGTCCTTGATATTTTCCAGCTCTATCTTTATATGATGTTTGGCATACTTCATCTGATTCTAAAAATATAAATTGAGCAACACCTTCATTAGCATATATTTTAGCAGGCAGGGACGTAGTGTTTGAAAACTCTAAAGTTACGTGTCCTTCCCACTCTGGCTCTAAAGGTGTAACATTTACAATAATACCGCACCTAGCATAAGTGGATTTCCCTAAACATAAAGTCAAAACCTGTCTTGGAATTCTAAAATACTCAACAGTTCTAGCTAAGGCGAAAGAATTAGGAGGGATTGTACAAACGTCAGATTTAATATCTATAAAACTTTTATCGTCAAAATTTTTGGGATCAACCATCGTTGAATTGATATTGGTGAATACTTTAAATTCATCTGCACAACGAACATCATAACCATAACTTGATGTACCATAAGAAACTATTTTGCCACTATCATTTGATTTTACTTGATCAGCCTGAAAAGGCTCAATCATATTATGATTTAAAGCCATTTCTTTTATCCATTTATCTGATTTAATTGCCATAATTACCTATTGTATAATATTTTCACGTTAGACGGTTTTTATTTTAGATAACTAGTAGCTTAAGACATATATTATATCTAAAGCTACTAACATATTATCTGTGGTTTAGTCGTTTTGAATAACAATCTTTGGAAATGCAGAAGAGTAATCTTTCTTGCGCATAGATAAAGTTGCTGCCATTTTACGCGCTATTTCTCTATAAGCCATAGACGTAGGAGACTCTGGATTTTCTGATACAGTCGGTGTTCCCTTGTCCATCTCTTCTCTAATAGATTTTTGAAGTGGTAATTCACCCAATAGCTTCACATCATTTTCTGTAGCTAACTGCTCACCGCCGCCTTCTCCAAAAATACTTTCTGTGGTTCCACATTTAGGACATATGAATGTACTCATATTTTCTACAACTCCTAGCACAGGAACTTCAACTTTCTCGAACATTTTTAAACCTTTTCTAGCATCAATCAATGATATATCTTGAGGTGTTGTAACTATGACGGCGCCACTTAATGGTATCTTTTGACATAGTGTTAACTG
>JAYNVZ010000014.1:10001-17397 GCA_038101125.1 Gammaproteobacteria bacterium
CTGCACATCACCAGTGCCTGGCGGTAAATCGATAATTAAAAAATCTACATCTTCCCAGTTTGTATCCGTCAATAACTGCTCTAGAGCTTGTGTTACCATTGGTCCGCGCCAAATCATCGGTGTGTCTTCTTCTACCAAAAGGCCTATAGACATAGCTTGTAAACCATGTCCAACTTTTGGCTCAAGTTTTTTTCCGTCCTCTGAATCTGGACGTCCATTTAAGCCCAACATTCTTGGTATACTTGGACCATATATATCAGCATCGAGTATAGCAGCCGTTGCACCTTCTTCTTTTAAAGCTAAAGCTAAATTAACTGAAGTCGTAGACTTACCGACACCGCCCTTACCAGACGCGACTGCGATAATATTTTTTATCCCTTTAATTCTATCGATACTTCCTTGGACTGTATGCGGGATAACTTCATAGCTCAAATCGAGTGTTAATTGAATATCCGGATATGCATCCATGATCTTAGCATTTAAGTTCTCATGAAAAGCTGTCATTATGCCCTCAGCGGGCCATCCTAGAACAACTTTTATTGAAACATTCTTGCCCTCTACATTAATTTCTTTCACAGTATTACCGCTGACAAGATCTGTTCCCATGTATGGGCATTGGTAATCCTTTAAAATCGCTTCGATGTTTTCCTTTTGCATTAGACTATTTTCTCCATTTATACTGTAAAATATAGTTTATATATCTCAGATTGATATATTATAGCGTTTATATAAAAATTTAATACAACAAAATTAAAGTGCCAATGAGAAAGATATTAGTTACAAGTGCATTACCTTATGCAAATGGTTCCATTCATTTAGGTCACCTAGTTGAGTATCTCCAAACAGATATTTGGGTTCGTAATCAGAAAATGTCAGAAAATCAGTGTATTTATATATGTGCTGATGATGCTCATGGCACACCTATAATGCTAAAAGCTCATGAATTAGGAATTAATCCTGAGGACTTAATTGAGAAAAATTATAAAGAACATTGTAAAGATTTCTCTGATTTTTATATAGAATTTGATAATTATCATTCTACACATTCAGATGAAAATAAAGAATATTCCTCATATATTTATGGGAAACTCAAAGAAAAAGGGGATATTATCTCTAAAACAATAGAGCAATTTTATGATGATCAAGCCAAAATGTTTCTACCTGATAGATACATTAAGGGCGAATGTCCAAAATGCGGGGCTAAAGATCAATACGGGGATTCATGTGAAGAATGTGGTGGAACATACTCATCAACAGAGATTGTAAATCCAATCTCAGTCGTTACAAATACGCCTCCTATAACAAAAGAAACTGAACATTTTTTCTTTAAACTGAGCAACTATAATGATTTTTTAAAAGAGTGGATTTCAAATGAAACAACACAACAAGAAATAAGGAATAAACTAAGCGAATGGTTGTCAGAAGGACTGGCTGACTGGGACATAACTAGAGATGAGCCATATTTTGGATTTACTATTCCTGATACTAAAGACAAATATTTTTATGTATGGCTAGATGCACCTGTGGGTTACATTGCTTCATTTAAAAACTATTGTATGAAGCATAAAATGAATTTTGATGAATTTTGGAATAAGGATTCAACAACAGAGCTATATCATTTTATTGGAAAAGACATAGCTTATTTTCATGCGCTTTTTTGGCCTGCGATGCTAGAAGGAGCTAATTTTAGAAAGCCTAATGCAGTTTATTGTCATGGTTTCTTGACGATTGATGGTGAGAAAATGTCTAAATCAAGAGGAACATTTTTTAACGCTAGAACCTATCTTGATTTTCTTGAACCAGAATATTTAAGGTACTATTTTGCAAGTAGACTCACATCAAAAATTGAGGATATCGATCTCAATTTCGATGATTTCCAGTCAAGGGTCAATTCTGATTTAATTGGGAAAATAATAAATATAGGTAGCAGATGCGCAAAATTTATTAATAAAGATTTTGATGATAACTTATCAGACTCATCAGAGAATAATGATTTGATTAAAGAATGTTTATCTAACAAGGAAGAAATTATTAAAAATTATGAACTTAGAAATTATTCAACTAATGTCAGACTTATATCCTCATTGGCTGATAAAATTAATAAGTACCTTGATACCGAAAAACCTTGGGTCAAAATAAAAAATAATGATGACAAAGTCTTGGTTCAAAAAATTTGTACAGATGGACTAAACCTTTTTAGGATTTTGATTGGCTATCTGAAGCCCATACTACCGAATATATCTGTCAAAGTAGAAGATATCTTAATATGTGAACCAATAAGTTGGGCAAATCTGGATCACTTGTTGCTCAATAAAAAAATTAATAAATTTAAACCAATTATTAAACGGATTGATGATGAGGATATAAAGTCTATGAAAAATTTTAATAAAGGAGAAAAATAATGACAGATGATAAAATTACAATTGATGATTTTATTAAAATAGATCTTAGAATAGGAAAAATACTACATGCTGAAGAAGTCGAAGATTCAAGAAAAATGTTAAAGCTTGATGTTGATATAGGTGAGGAAAAAAGAATTATTTATGCTGGCGTCAAGAAATCATATGCGCCTGAAGACTTGATTAATAAGATGGTTGTAGTAATAGCCAATCTATTACCAAGAGAAATGAAGTTTGGAACATCAGATGGGATGATGCTAGCAACACAAAATGATGGAGAGATAATAGTTATTCAGCCTGAAAAAGATGTTTTGCCAGGATCAAAGGTATCGTAATGACATCAAAGGATAAAGATTTAAAGGATATAATTTTAGAAGCTTTACCTCAACTTCAATGTAAGAAATGTGAATATAAAGATTGTGAGTCATATGCTGAAGCCATTGCAAACAAAAATGAAAGTTTAAATAAATGTGAGCCAGGGTCGCTACAGACAGAAAATCAATTAATAAACATATTACAAGAATCACAACAAGTAATTACAGTTAATGAAATTAAAAAATTCCCAATAGCAGAGATTAAACATGAAGATTGCATAGGGTGCACAATTTGTATCAAAGTTTGTCCAGTTGATGCTATCATTGGCGCGAAACATAAGATTCACTTTATAATAAATGACCAATGTAATGGTTGTGAACTCTGTATTTCTGAGTGTCCTGTAAATTGTATGGAGATGATTGTTAACCCAGCTAAAGAATCATGGGCTTGGCCAAGTCAGAAATCTTATCAGTCAAAGAATTTTTATGAAAATAAGAAAATTAGATTGAATAATCAAAAGAAAGAAAAGAATCAAGCAAGAGAAAGATTGGCTTCCTCAGCTAAAATAAAATCTTATATTAAAGATGCTTTATTAAGGGAAGAAAATAAGCGTAAACAAGCCAAAGTATATGAATAAAGATGATCTTTCTAAAATCTTTCAGATTTTAAAAAAAGCTACACCTGAACCAGTTACAGAGCTTATTTATAAGACTAACTTTCAATTATTAATTGCAGTAATATTGTCAGCGCAGGCAACTGACAAAAGTGTTAATGCAGCGACTAAGCCATTATTTAAAATTGCTCCGGATGCAAAAAGTATTTATAACCTTGGAGAAAAAAAACTCAAAGAACATATCAAGACGATTGGCCTTTATAATGCGAAAGCAAAAAATGTTATCAAAACATGCAAAATACTGCTTGATAAATATGATAATAAAATCCCTCAAGATCGTGACACGCTGCAGTCTCTTCCAGGTGTTGGCAGGAAAACAGCTAATGTTGTTTTAAACAATGCTTTTGGTCAACCAACTATTGGTGTAGATACTCATGTTTTTAGAGTATCAAACAGATTGGGTATAGCTACTGGCAAAAATGTTCTACAAGTAGAAAAAAAATTAGAAAAAAATATACCTGATAAATTTAAAATGCATGCTCATCATTGGTTAATTATCCTAGGTAGATATACATGTATAGCGAGGAGCCCTAGATGCTTTGATTGTAAAGTAGTTAAATATTGTAAATATAAAAAGAAGGAGATGTCTAATGACTAAAGATGTCTTTATATTTATTTCAATAGTTTACCTTGTGCTTATAATTTTTCTTCAACTTACTATCACAGTAGCACTCTTGTTGTACATTAGCAGTATCCTACTATACCAAGTTCTAAGAAATAAAAACCGTCATATTGGTATTTCCACGCTTGCCGCTACATCTACGATTATTTTAGTTCTATACATTTTGGGAGTAATTGGTAATTGCCATCTTTGTACAACAGATAATAATGGGGTTATATTTTTATGTAATAAGCTGGAATATGTTGATCATATCAACCGTAATTTAAAATTGAACTCTGATATCTGTAATAGTGAATTAGTATGGGTTTAGCCGAAACAAGATTAAACTTGTTTCTTTATAATTTGCCAAATCTGCTCCATTTCCTTTGGGTCAGCATAATTTTTATCCATCTTGTTGAGATGATTTAAGACTTTAGTATATCTAGATTCAAATTTTTTATTAGCTGAGGTTAATATTTCCTCAGGGCACTGTTCTAAATGACGAGATAAACAAAGTAAAGTAAAAAACAAATCTCCTAACTCTTCTTTAATTGCTAATCTATCTCCTGAAGTTATTGCCTCAATAACCTCATCGGTTTCCTCGCTTAATTTATTAATCACCCCATCAACCTCTAACCAGTCAAGCCCAATTTCTTTGGCTTTTAGCTGTAAATCAATTGATTCTTGAAGTATTGTCTTTTTATTCATATCTAAATCTACTAACTTTTCTATTTAGTATAGCTTTTTTATAAAAAATAATTAAATAATCATGTAAGATTACCAAATGAATGAAAATTTAATATCTGAATTGACTGATTGGGTTAAGCCATTTTTTCCTGAGAAATATTCCATCGATAGCGCGTCAGCTGATGCGAGCTTTAGATCATACTTTAGAGTAACATCAACTGAAAAAACAAATATTATAATGGTTGCTCCTCCCGAGCATGAACCAATATCATCATTCTTAGATATTACTCAAAGGCTATTCAAGGCTAAAATTAATATCCCTAAAATATATAAAGTAGATCAATCACGAGGATTGATACTAATGTCAGATTTAGGTAATGACAAGTATCTAGATATATTAACAAAAGAAACATTATATTGTTTATATACCGATGCGATAGATTGTATATGTAAAATGCAAAACGAAGTTGATACAGAAGGTCTTGAGAATTTTAATAAATCTGAACAGATGAATGAGATGAAACTTTTTGATGAGTGGTACTTACAAAAACATTTAAATATGAATCTTTCAGATAAACAGTTAGACGAACTTTATCAGTGTTATGAAGAAATATATGATATTGTTTCTAAAATTCCAAAAAGTTTTATGCATAGAGATTTCCATTCAAGAAATCTGATGGTTACTTCTGAAAAGAATCCTGGCGTACTTGATTATCAAGATGCTATTATAGGTCCCATTACTTACGACCTTGCTTCTCTTCTAAGGGATTGTTATATCGCCTGGGATGATGAAACAGTTTATTCTATGACGAGCTCTTTCTTTGCTAAAATTGAGAAAGATCATAATATAGTTTATGAAGAATTTGAGTACTGGTTTGATGTCACTGGTTTACAAAGACATTTGAAAGCTATAGGGATTTTCTCAAGACTAAATTACAGGGATAATAAGCCAAATTATCTTGATGATATACCAAGAACTTTTAGCTATATCAGAAATACTTTATCAAAATATTCAGAACTATCAGAAGTTAAAAGAGTATTTTCAGAAATTAACTTGGATAATATCTATGATTAAACAAGCAATGATTCTAGCAGCCGGTAGAGGTAACAGAATGATGCCCCTCACTAGAGACATGCCAAAGTCGATGTTGAAAATTGGGAATATGACTTTAATAGAAGACAAGATAGTGAGATTAGCCGAAGCAGGAGTTGAAAAAATAGTTATCAATACAGGTTATCTTGGAAGTTACATTCATGATCATGTTGGTGATGGATCTAAATATGGTATCAATATAATTATAAGTGATGAAGGAGACATGCCTATTGGTACAGCTAATGGTATAAGAAAAACATTGGATGAGTTTAATGATGAAGCTTTTGTTATTGTAAATGCAGATATTTGGACAAATTACCTCTTTGTAGACCTTAACCATCGATTAGTCGAAAATTTTCTAGCACATATTGTTTTGGCACCTAAGCCAATTTACTCTGATGGTGACTTTGATATTATTAAGAAAAGTATAGCCCAAGGAAATAAATATACATATACAGGAATAGGAGTATATAGCCCAAAACTTTTTACTAAATATAAAGATAAAGAATTAGGCAGTATACTGAAGAAAGAAAAAAATATAAATGCAGAGATATACTCAGGTCTATGGGATGATATTGGTACTCCAGAAAGACTAAACGCCGCAAGGAAGACAATATCGCTCTAACTAATTATCAGAAACAATTTCGAAAGACCTAAGATCATACATATCATCTGAATCTTCTATTAATATTTTTTCAACATTCGAGTTCGGCGACCCCATATAACATTGTTCTATCAAACTACTAACTACGTCTTCTTGACCAATAAGAACAGCCTCAACCTCTCCATTTATATTATTTTTAACCCAACCAAAAACACCATATTCTATTGCAAAAGACTGTAACCAGTTACGATAACCTACTCCTTGCACTTTTCCATATATCTTTATGTGTTTTTGAATATTCAAAAGAACTATACTACTAAGAGAATGCCCCAGCCAATAAAGAATATACCTGTGACTTGTCTAAATAATATTGGTCTTCTATAAGCAAGTTTTTCAAACAATACAAATAATGTAAGTATCATCACCCACATGATATTCATTACGCCTAGTGCAAATAAGGTCATCATAAGTGCCCAACAGCAACCTATACAATAAAAACCATGTTTATATCCAACAATAAAGGTACCCAGTTTTCCATCTTTCCAGTTATTCATCAGAAAGCTTAGGGGTGACTGGCAAACTGTAAGACAGGCATCTTTAAATGGCGTAAATTGATAGATACCAGCTAAACATAACATGACTGCTCCAAGATAAGCATGAGTGGGTTCCATCATCGGATTAAGTAATCCGCTTTTATGCATAGCATACTGAGGAAATGTAATTACTAAACTAAACAATACCCAGCTAAATAAGTAGCCAGATAGAAGGGTCATTGTTGAATTTACTTCTTTCCCATTATCTTTATTTCTGGAATTTAGGGTTGTGAATAATAATAGCATTGGAAGTATAGATGGAGTCATCATAGCTATCATCATAACTGACCACATGATAAATAAAAGCGTAAAATCTTTTAACATCCATGATCCTTGAGATGGTGGCATCCAAGATAGAATTTTATCAACTAATGTCATCTCGGTATTCATTCCCATATCCATAGGTTTTTTATCCATACCCATGTCCATAG
>JAYNVZ010000014.1:17497-25700 GCA_038101125.1 Gammaproteobacteria bacterium
ATCTCGGTATTCATTCCCATATCCATAGGTTTTTTATCCATACCCATGTCCATAGGTTTTTTATCCATACCCATGTCCATATCCATATTCATCGCCGCTGGGTTATTGACAAATGGTAATGTGTTCATATGCCAGCCCATTCCAAGAATGTATAACCAAGATACAGTTATGACAACGAGCGCTCCAATATAAACGGTCATTCTGTCCTTAAGAGGAGCGGGGTTAAATTCCATGCGAGTTTCTGTATTCATATTGATTATTCAAAAAAAAAGGCTCACCTATTATAAATAAGTGAGCCTTATAAAAAAAATTACACTTCTATAGCTGTTTGTTTGGCTGCGCCATCCATATAAACGAATGGTGAACTTAAACCGTTACCGCCTTCCCATGAGTGATTAATTCCATGATCAGTAAATGTAGCTTTTGAAGCTCTACTAACTGTTATAGCAAATGGAGGTGCGACAGCTAAAGGTGTGCCACGAACTGTAACAGCCCCAGCTGATCCTTTTAGTTGCTCCATTTTATTTTCCATAATGCCATCAATTTTTAAATGTCTACTTGGTCCTGCTTGGGTCATATTTATCCTAGCTGACTTAGTTGGCAGGTATTCTCTTGGTCCACCCTCGGCTCCTTTGCCAAGACTTGCAATTACACCTAAATGCCCGCCATGTATTCCATGGTAAGCGTCTCTTAATGCATTGAATTGAGATCTGCTTGCTCTGTCATCGATATAAACGGCCATTTCAAATTTCCCATCCAGTAGGTTACCAGGAGCATTTAACCACATTGCTACCTTTAGCCCACTTACATCAACTGTGCCAACATGCCCTTTCTCAATATCCCATCCAAGAACTGCTTTACAGAACCCTTCTGTTGGGTCTAATAATAATAAACACGGACAAATTGTCTCACATGTACAACTTTCAAAATATGAACCTCTTAGATACATAGTATGATCTGCAAGTGCCGCGTCAACATCTTTAGATTTAAAAAGCGAACCTACGATCGGAGTTGCAGCAGCAACTGTTGCAAGTGTTTTCATGAACCCTCTGCGTGAATCAGCAGCTTTGCTCAGAATTCCTTTTTTCTTTGTAATTTCTTTCATTTTACTCCCCTATTATTTAAATTCTATGATCACTAAAATATGCCCTAAATAAGCATTTAATTATATACAAACACAATTATACCTTAAATTTTTGATATATTCATATAATTTCGCTCAACCATAATAAAATAAATGTTTGTTAATTGAAGATAAGAAGAAGTATAATAAGACTTATTACAGTAATAATGCCAAAACGGGGGGCAAATGAATAAAGTCAAAATAATGTCTGTCTTAATGTTAACAGCTGTGCTGACTGCTTGTGGTGGTGGAACTGGAACTGCTCCAAGCGAATACACTGCAAAAGTATATCCAATAGAGAATGATTTCGATCGTTTTGAAACTGTTGGACCTTTCTCATCAAGAGATGAGTGTACAGCAAAAGCAAGAGAAATGAATGCTGCTGCGTACTCTTGTGATCCTAAGACAAACTAAACCAATAAACAGATATAAGCCGCTAAAATAAATTAGCGGCTTATATATCAATAATTTTTTATAAAATCTTTCGTAATATCATGCATCTGCAAAGAAATACTTCCTACTGATCCAGAACCAATCTGATGTTTATCTACCATTGTAATTGGTACAACGGCATTCGTTGAACTTGAACACCAAACTTCATCAGATGACAATAGATCATCTTGGCTTATGTCTGATTCATTTATTGAAATATTATTATCCTTTAAGAGGTCAATTAACAAATCTCTTGTTACACCTGGTAAGAGTTCATTACTCAGCCTTGGTGTATGAACAATATCGTCTTTCACTATAAAGACATTGCTAGCAGATCCTTCAGTTAACTTATTATTTCGAATTAAGAGAGTCTCATAATAGCCATGCCTAGATGCATGATTTTTCAACATTACATTTCCTAATAATGAAATACTTTTTATATTAGATTTTAACCATCTAAAATCTTCATGTAAGCATGCATGAAATCCTTTTCTTATCTGATCTTTGTCATAAGAAGGATATTGTTCACACATAACCAAGATAGTAGGCTCCATAGCTTCTCCATAGATATGATTTCTCTGGGATTGTTCGCCTCTAGTTACATGAAGATAAATAAAAAAATTTTTACTACTATTCCTTGAAATGAGCTGCTTAATTATGTCATCTAAACCGCTTATATCAGACATTCCAATTTGGCTCAGGCTATTTTTAAGCCTATTTAAATGTTTATGCAATAGAAAGATTTTCTTATTGTAGACAGGTATTAATTCATAAACACCATCACCAAATAAAAACCCCCTATCCATTATTGATATTTGTGCACTCGATCTACTTACGAACTTTCCATTGAGATATATTTCATCCATACTTAAAATTTTCTCAATATTGAGTCAAGAGTTTTTCTATAAAAGCTACCTTCATCTACCGATTCCATGGCATATAACTTAATAGTAGTTATGCTTTCACCTTGAAGTTGTATAACAGCATAACCAATGGATTCACCTTTTTGTACTGGTGCGGTTAAATTTTGATCTATTACATATTTAGTTTTTATATTCTTTATTTGCCTTCTAGGAATAGATATATATTCATCGTCAAAAACTCCGAGCTTGATTTTCTGTTGAGAGCCTCCAAAAATATTACCCTCAGTTACTATTTTATTTTGCTCATATAGTTTATGAGTTTCAAAGAATCTAAAGCCATATTCTAAAAGTGATTTTGACGCATTAGTTCTATGTTCTGGCGATTTAGCACCAAGAACCACAGATATTAATCTCTTTTTTCCTCTTAAAGCAGAACTAACAAGACAGTAACCAGCCTTTTTAGTGTAACCAGTTTTCATCCCATCAACAGTGTCATCTAGATACAGCAACTTATTTCTGGAGTATTGTTTAATTTCATTATAAACATATTCTTTTTTTGAATATAACTTATACTCATCAGGAAATTTTTTTATTAATGAGCGTGCTAACAAAGATATATCTCTAGCTGATGTAAACAAATTATCATTTGGCAAGCCTGTTGAATTAGCATAACTAGTATTAACCATACCTAGATTCTCAGCTATTTGATTCATATATATTGAAAAAGTTTCTTCATCCCCAGAAATATGCTCAGCCATTGCAACACTAGCATCATTCCCAGATGAGGTGATAATTCCTTGGAGCAAGTCAGAAACCTTTACTTTTTTTCCTACTTCAATGAACATCTTTGAGCCCCCGGTTTTCCATGCTTTTTTGCTAATAAGAACATCATCATTTTTTGCTAGAGTTTCATTTTGAAGCTCTGTGAAAATAATATAAGATGTCATGATTTTTGTAATGCTAGCTGGAGGGAGAATAAGATCAGCATTTTTTTCAGCAATCACCATTCCACTGTCATAATCGATTAAAATGTATGACTTAACATCGGGATTTGGAGCTTTAGGAATCGGCGCAGCATTAACGTTAAAACCTATTACTAACACTATAACTGCTAGAAAATGCTTATATAGAAAATTGTCAGTAAAAGTATTCATATATGAAAAAATTATATCATAAATTAATATTATAAAATGTCTGATTTGGCCTTCTTAATTTCTCTGCTCAAATAATAAACAGCAAGAGCATAAAGTCTACTTCGATTATATCTTGTAATTACATAGAAATTTTTATGCCCAAAACTATACTCTTTACCATTTTTTTCTTTTCTGCCAATTACAGACAAAAGTTTATCTTGGTCTATGTTTATTTCTGCGAAGATGTTATTTTTCTTGAATGATTTATATTTAGTCGTAGGCTTATAAGTTTTTGTTGATGCTTCTTCAATATTGCCCATGTTAGATTTAGAGTATGAAATAGGTGTCATGATACTCTGGCCAGCTTGCCATCCATTTTTTTTAAAATAATTTGCAACACTTCCAATGACATCATAATCTGATTCCCATAAATTAATATAACCATCTTGATCAAAATCAACAGCATAATGCCTATAGCTGCTAGAAATAAACTGTGGTTTACCGAGGGCTCCTGCATATGAGCCTTTTATAATAGATGGGTCAAACTCATTTTCTCGGCACATCAACAAAAAGTTAATTAGTTCAGTTTTATAAAATTTGGCTCTTCGTCCTTTGTTTTCACCCAAAGAGAGAGAGACAAGTGTATCAAAAGTCTTAAAGGTTCCTGTTCTTGAGCCATATTTACTCTCAATGCCTATAATTGCAACTATAATTTCGGCAGGCACACCAAACTCTTTCTCCGCTTTAGTTAACGCTCTAAGATTATTTTTCCAAAAATCTATGCCGTTTTGAATATTTTTATTATTTACAAATAAATTTCTGTAATTTGTGCATTTTCTATCATCAATAGCGCACCCGTTCCATGTAAGCGTTCTTTCTGGAGCTTTTTTTATATATTTTTTGATGCGCGGCTCTATTCTAACGTTATCAAATAAATTCCTTAGCTCTTCTTGATCAAACGAGTGTTTATCATGCATAAATTTAATAAAAATATTTATTTCATTATTATCAACTCCACCAAAAACTGGTGATGATGCAAATATAATAAAAATTAAGATGTTTTTGATCATTTTCGCAATATCCTTTGATGAGACTTAATTGACATTATAATACCTATCGTTGCAAAAAGTGTCACCATCGATGTTCCTCCATAACTCATAAACGGCAATGGCGCTCCAACAACTGGTAGGAATCCGATCACCATTCCTACGTTAACAAGTACATATAAAAAAATTGTTAAGCTAAGTGTCGCACTTAATATTCTTCCAAAATTATCAGTGGCTTTGATGGAAATACTCAATCCCCGTAAAGCAACAAAGAGATACAATGTCATCAATATTAGGACGCCAAAAAATCCAAATTCTTCTCCAAATGCGGTTAAAATAAAGTCTGTTGAATGTTCTGGGACGAAACCGAGTTTTGACTGGGTGCCATTAAAAATACCTTTGCCAAAAAACCCTCCAGATCCAAGAGCAATTTTAGATTGCATTAAATGATAACCTGAGCCTAGAGGATCAAGCTCAGGGTTAAAAAATGTTAGCACTCTTTGTTTTTGATATTCATGCATATTCATCCATAGTATCGGTGCAAGTGCGGCTACAGACAAAGAGCTTCCTAGAAAAAACTTAATGCTCATGCCCGCTAATAAAATTGCTATTGCTCCTGACATTCCTATGAGCAGGGAAGTACCCAAATCTGGTTGTTTCATTATCAAGAAAACAGGTATTAAAGCTATTAATATAGCAATGAAGATATATTTAATATTAGGAGGCAATGGTTTGTCCGAATAATATGATGCTAACATAAGAGGTACGAATATCTTCATTAATTCTGAAGGTTGAAACCTAATGACATATAAGTCCAACCATCTATCTGCGCTTTTACCTACACCAAAGAAAAGGACTAAAATTAATAAGACTAGAGTGAAAAAATATAAGATAGGTGCAAATAACTTAAGATTATCAGGATGAACCTGGGCAATAAAAATCATTACTATTACACCAATCAGGATTCTAGTGAGTTGCTTTAAAACAAGAGCAATGTCTCCTGATGAACTACTGTAAATTGTTACCAACCCTATTAGAGTAATAATGACGATAGGCATAAAAAGTTTTAGGTCAATATAAAAAAGAGATGATAAACCCGTAAAAGGACGCTTGTTATTTTCAATGTACTCATTCATTATGCGCAATCTTCTTGTTTTTGTTTTGCATATAAAAATCTATAATATCTCTAGCTATTGGCGCCGCAGTCGAGGAACCTCCGCCACCATGTTCAACAATAACTGTAACTACTATTTCAGGGGCTTCATATGGAGCATAACTTATAAATAAAGCATGATCCTGTAATATTTTTTTATCAGATTTTCCTGCATCCAGATTATAGACTTGTGCAGTTCCAGTTTTTCCAGCATATTCTATATTAGCAACTTTTCTCATATTTGAAGCTGTACCAACATTCTTTTCATTGACTACCCTCCACATTGCATGCTTGACTATGTCTAGATAATTTTCATCTTCAAGCACTGTAGTAAATTTATTATCATGAGGATTATAATTAAATATTTCTCTAGTTGAACTGCTCTTATAGCCTTTCAGTAAATGAGGAGTATAAGTGCTGCCATTAGTCGCCAAAACTGATGTGGCCAAAGTTAACTGAATTGGTGTAGCTAAAAAATAGCCTTGTCCAATTCCAACATTAAGTGTCTCTCCCTGATACCAAGGAAGTTGTTTTGTTTTAGCTTTCCACTCACGATCTGGAATTAACCCTGACTTTTCACCATATAAATCAATGTATGTTTTTTGACCAAAACCGAACTTATATAAATTTTCGCTTATAGCATCTATCCCTGTTAACTGAGCAACTCTATAGAAGAAAACATCGCAAGATTGAGCTAATGCAAAGGATAAATCAGTATCCCCATGCCCAGTTTTCTTCCAGCACTTAAATGGCCTGCTATGATTCTTCAGTTCATACGCTCCATCACAATTAACTAATTTAGTTGAATCGATGATCTGCTCCTCTAAAGCTACGATGCCTACAAAAGGTTTTAATGTAGAACCAGGCGGATATTGACCGGCTATTACTCTATTAATCAACGGTCTTCTTTTATCGGTTATCAATTCATTATATTTTTTTGTAGATATAGATTTAGTAAAAAGGTTACTGTCATAACCAGGGAAACTAACAAATGATAAAATATCGCCATTATTAGGATCCATAACAATTATCGCTCCCTCTTTTTTATCTACTTTATTATATATGTATTGCTGAAGGTTAAGATCTAATGTTAGATAAATATCGTCACCTCTTACTGGTTGTTTTTTTTCAATAACTCTAATGACTTTTCCTTTCGCATCTGTTTCTAGCTTTTCATATCCAGGCTTTCCGGATAAAATATTTTGGTAAAATCTCTCAATTCCCAGTTTTCCGATTTCTGTCATTCCCTCATGAACTTTTACTACATCTGATTCAATGTCATCATCAGAAACTTTTGCAACATATCCCAGAACATGAGACATAGCATATGGCGATAAGTATCTTCTCTTTGACTTTGGCACTAACTCAATCTCTGGTAATACATGCCTATCAACTGCTATCTTAGAGAAATCATCTAATGAAATGTCTTCTAAAATTGTTATGTCTTTCAGGCGTCTATTTTGAAATTGCTGAGATATTACTTTTATTTGGTTCGGATTGAGGACTAAGAGTTTTTGAAGATTTTGTAGAAAAATTTCTTTATCACTTATTAACTCTTTTTTTACAATCAAATTAAAAGTATTAATATTATCAGCAAGAGTTTTTCCATTTCTATCATATATTAGACCTCTAGTAGCTTGGACTGGTCTTATTCGTATTCTGTTAGAATCTGATTTTACTGTATAATAACTATGCTCAGATACTTGAACTTCATATAATTCATATATATATGTGGTGAAAAAAACAAAGACAATCCCAGTTGCAATAAGAGCTCTTAATCTATGAGATCTTCTCTCATTTTCTGCATTACTCATCGGGTCGCGGCTATATTTTTCTTCAAAATTATTGCGTTTTCTGATAGAGTCTTTTCGAGCTTTTGTTTTCATAACATGATTATATTAAGAGTTCTATTAATTATATTAAGAGTTCTATTAATTATATTAAGAGTTCTATTAAAAGAATATCAAAATTGTGCAAGAACTGATAATTTTATATATATAGTAAAAAAAATTGACCTGGAGCTATTATGTTCAACTTAGACTTATTACCCATTTACCTTGGTATTATTGGCTTAATCACAGCCTTTTTCCTTTATAAATTTATTCTAGGCTTTTCAGCCGGTGAGGGGAAAATTGTTGAAATTGCAGATGAAATTCATCTTGGAGCAATGACTTTTATTAAAAAAGAATATTCAATTATGTTTGTCTTCTCACTTTTGCTCACAGTAGGTGTTTTTGTAGGACTAGGGGCAGAGAGTACGTTAGCGTTTGTAATTGGAGCACTTTGTTCATCTGCGACAGGATTTATTGGCATGTACACATCAACTAAGGCAAATGTTAGGACAACAAATTCTGCAAACAAATTTGGCATATCAGAGAGCTTAACAGTGGCTTTTTTTGGCGGATCTATAATGGGTCTGACCGTTGCTGCGATGGGCTTATTAGGTTTAGGGG
>JAYNVZ010000015.1:0-11031 GCA_038101125.1 Gammaproteobacteria bacterium
GGACATAAAAGAAGCTATAGAATAATTGATTTTAAGCGTGACAAGGATAATATTGCAGCTAAAGTTGAAAGACTTGAGTATGATCCAAACCGAAATGCTAACATTGCTCTTCTTTTGTACATTGATGGAGAAAGAAGATACATAATTGCCCCTAAAAACTTAAAAGCAGGCGATTCTGTCATGTCTGGGAAAGATTCTGACATATCTGTTGGAAACTCTCTTCCTATGGAAAATATACCAGTAGGAACACAAGTACACTGTATAGAAATGAAGCCAGGTAAAGGTGCGCAAATAGCTAGAAGCGCTGGCACAGTAGCACAAATTGCTGCGATAGATGGAGATTATGTAACTGTAAAACTAAGATCTGGAGAAATGAGAAAGATATTCTCAAAATGTAAAGCCACTATAGGTGAAGTTGGAAACAGTGAGTATAGTTTACAATCTCATGGAAAAGCCGGAGCTAAAAGATGGTTAGGCGTAAGACCAACAGTTCGTGGTGTAGCCATGAACCCTATTGATCACCCACATGGTGGTGGAGAAGGAAAAACTTCTGGTGGCAGACACCCAGTTTCTCCTTGGGGAACTCCGACAAAAGGATACAAGACAAGATCTAATAAAAGAACAAACAACATGATAGTTAGAAGAAGATCTAACAAGAAAAGGAAATAAGCATGACAAGATCACTTAAAAAAGGGCCTTTTATAGATTATCACTTACAGTCAAAAGTTGATAACGCTGTTGAGAATAATGATAAAAAACCTATAAAGACATGGTCTAGAAGATCTGTTATATCACCTGATATGGTCGGGTTGACTATAGGTGTACATAATGGGAAACAACATGTACCAGTGTATGTGAGTGAGAATATGGTAGGTCACAAATTAGGCGAATTTTCACCTACAAGAGTTTTTAAAGGACATTCTGGAGATAGAAAAGCTAAGGCTAAATAGATAATTATGGATACTCGTGCAATTTTAAAATACCAAAGAATATCTGCTCAAAAATGCAGGTTGGTGGCAAATGCTATAAGAGGCTTGAAGGTTGAAAAAGCTCTTGAATTTTTGCAATTTAATAACAAGAAAGCTTCTGGCTTGATACTAAAAGTTTTAGAGTCAGCAGTAGCTAATGCAGAAAATAATAATTCTCAAGATATTGATGATTTAATGGTGAAAAATATATTAATAGATGAAGGACCAACAGGTAAGAGACATATGCCAAGAGCACGTGGAAGAGTAAATGAAATTTTAAAAAGAAGCAGTCATATTACAGTTATTGTTTCTGATGGAAAAGAGGTTTAGATATGGGACAGAAAGTACACCCAACAGGTATACGGTTAGGCATTTCTACTGATTGGAATTCAAAGTGGTATGCTAACGCCAAAGAGTTTCCTAAATTCTTAATGGAAGACATTAAGGTTAGAGATTATCTGCGCAAAGAGTTAAAACAAGCATCAGTAAGTAGAATATTAATAGAGCGCCCAACGAAAGAAGCTGTTGTCTCTGTATTTTCTTCAAGACCAGGCATAGTGATAGGAAAAAAAGGTGAAGATATAGAAAAATATAGAAGTCAAATTTCTAAAATAATAGGTTTGCCGATGAATAAAATAAAGCTAAATGTTGTAGAAATTAGAAAACCAGAATTAGACTCACAATTAGTATCAGAGGGTATTGCTCAACAATTAGAAAGAAGAATTATGTATAGAAGGGCTATGAAAAGAGCTGTTACAAACACAATGAGATTAGGTGCGTTAGGGATAAAAGTTAATGTAGCTGGAAGATTAAATGGAGCAGAGATTGCTAGAAGTGAATGGTACAGAGAGGGGAGAGTTCCTTTACATACATTAAAAGCAAATATAGATTATGGATTTTCAGAAGCTTTAACGACTTATGGAATCATAGGTATCAAAGTTTGGATTTATCATGCGGAAGAGAATACTGATGATAAAACAAATGACAAAAAGATTTCTAAAAAAGATAATAGTGGTAAATAAAAATGTTACAACCAAAAAAGACTAAATATAGAAAGCAACAAAAAGGCAAATTAAGAGGATTTGCTACATCAGGTGCTAAGGTTAGTTTTGGCGAGTTTGGTCTTAAAGCAACTACTAGAGGTAGAGTAACTGCTAGACAAATTGAGGCGGCCAGGAGAGCTATGACAAGACACATTAAACGTGGCGGTAAAGTATGGATAAGGATTTTTCCTGATGTGCCTATCACAAAAAAACCCGTCGAAGTAAGAATGGGCAAAGGAAAAGGTAATGTTGAATATTGGGTAGCTAAAATACAACCAGGAAAAGTATTATATGAAATGGAAGGAGTTTCAGAAGAAGTCGCAAGAGAAGCTTTTAGACTTGCGGCAGCTAAGTTACCAATAATAACTACATTTGTTACAAGGGCTATAATGTGATGAATATTGAAGAATACAGAAAAAAAAATAATGATGAGCTTAAACAAGAGTTAAATAAACTTGTTAAAGAACGTTTTAATTTAAGAATCCAAAGAGGATCTGGATTAAATCCTAAACCTCACTTGTTTTCTATAAACAAAAAAAATATAGCAAGAATTAAAACAATATTAAATGAGAAAAAAATAGATGGAAAATAAAAAAGTTAAAACAATATTAGCAAAAGTACTTAGTAATAAAATGGATAAGTCTGCAACTGTTATTGTTGAAAGGCAAATTAAGCATCCAGTTAACGGTAAGTTTATTAAAAGAACAAGCAAGTATCATATTCATGATGAAAATAATGAATGTGAAGTAGGCCAACAGGTTAAAATACAACAATGTAGACCAATATCAAAAACAAAATTTTGGTCTTTATTTAAGGAAGAATAGTAAAAAATGATACAAATGCAAACTACATTACAGTCAGCAGATAATAGCGGAGCAAAGAAATTGATGTGCATTAAAGTCCTCGGCGGTTCACATAGAAGGTTTGCAACTATTGGGGATGTTATTAAAGTAGCTATAAAAGATGCGATGCCAAAAGGTAAAGTCAAAAAGGGTGAAGTTTACAATGCTGTGATAGTAAGAACAAAAAAAGGAATTAGAAGGCCTGATGGTTCTGCGATTCGATTCGATAGCAATGCCGTTGTCTTATTGGATAATAAGCTTGAGCCACTAGGAACGAGAATATTTGGCCCTGTGACAAGAGAGTTAAGAGCATTAACATTTATGAAGATAATATCATTAGCACCAGAGGTATTATAGAGAGAGATTATGAAAAAGTTAAAGAAAGGAGACTCAATAATTGTTATTGCAGGCAAAGATAAAGGTAAGAAAGGTGAGGTTTTGAAAGTAGTTGAACCCGATAAACTAATTATATCCAATATCAATCTTGCAAAGAAACATGTTAAGGGTAATCCGAATAAAGGTGAAAGTGGTGGCATCATAGAGAAAGAAATGCCAATGCATATATCAAATGTAATGATTTTAAACCCCATTTCTAAAAAAGGTGACCGTGTTGGTTTCAAGAACCTAGAGGATGGGAAAAAAGTTAGAGTATATAAATCTAATAAAGAGGTTATAGATATTTAGTATGAATACATATAATGAATATTATCGAGAAAATGTAGTGCCTGCGCTAATGGATGCTCTAAAAGTGAAGTCACCCATGGAGGTTCCTAGGTTGCAAAAAATCACTTTAAATATGGGACTAGGGTCAGCTGTTAGCGATAAGAAAGTATTAGAATCTGCTCAGGCAGAGCTATCACAAATTACTGGGCAAAAAGCAGTATTAACATATGCAAAAAAATCAATTGCTAATTTTAAGTTAAGAGAAGGTATGCCCATTGGTTGCAAAGTAACTCTTAGAAAAGAAAAGATGTATGATTTTTTTGAAAAATTAATAAAAATATCATTACCAAGAACAAGAGATTTTAGAGGATTAAATCCAAACTCTTTCGATGGAAGAGGTAATTATACTCTTGGTGTTAAAGAGCATATAATTTTCCCGGAGATTGATTTTGATACAATTGACAAGATCAAAGGGCTTGATATCACTATAACAACGAGTGCAAAAAATAATCAGGAGGCAATGGAATTATTTAAACAATTTAATTTTCCATTTAAATAAATATGGCTAAACTATCAATAATTCAGAGAGAAAAAAAACGTGAAACATTGGTTTTAAAATATGCTCAAAAGAGACAGAGTATAAAAGATAAATTAAAAAATCCTGGACTAGACATGGATGAGTTAATGTTATTAAGAAAGCAACTTCAGAAGCTTCCACTCAATTCAGCGCCCAATAGATTGAGAAATAGGTGTTCATTAACTGGGAGACCTAGGGGCGTGTATAGAAAGTTTGGTCTTGGAAGATCTAAGTTGAGAAAAGCAGCTATGAGGGGAGATATTCCTGGTTTAACGAAAGCAAGTTGGTAAAAAATTATGAGCATGAGTGATACAATAGCAGATTTATTAACAAGGATAAGAAATGCCCAAAGAGCTAATAAATCTTCGGTGCTTATACCTTTTTCAAAAATGAAACATTCTATATGTAAGGTACTAGAGGAAGAAGGATATATCGAGTCTACGGAAATAGTAGGAGATGTTAAAAAAGACCTTATGGTTATGCTTAAATATTATGAAGGCAAGCCTGTTATAGAAAACATAGACCGTGTCAGTAAACCTGGATTAAGAATCTTCAAATCATCTAAAGAAGTGCCAACAGTGAAAAATGGTCTTGGTATTTGTATTGTATCTACATCTCATGGTGTTATGACTGATAAGAAAGCTAGAGAAAATAACTATGGAGGAGAGATAATTTGTTTTGTCTCATAAGTAATTAAAAATGTCTAAAATTGCAAGAAAACCTATAGCTATACCTGAGGGAATTAAGTTCTCAATGAATGCCAATATGATTGATATTGAAGGGCCAATGGGTAAATTATCATTTACTAAACATGAAAATATTTCTATAGATCAGGAAGAAGGATCAATTTTGGTAAAAACAAATAATGAAGAGCAAGTAGCGCTCTCAGGAACAACCAGAGCATTATTATTCAACATGATTCATGGTGTATCCAAAGGTTGGGTCAAAAAACTTAAAATGATAGGTGTCGGATACAGAGCTAAAGCAGATGCTAAAAATCTAGAGATAAATGTAGGTTTCTCTCATCCAGTAAAATACCCTATTCCTGAAGGATTAAAAATTGAGACTCCAGCTCAAACAGAGATAGTTATAACAGGAATTGATAAACAAAAAGTAGGTCAAGCGGCAGCTGAAATAAGATCATATAGACCACCTGAACCTTATAAAGGCAAAGGACTAAGATATGAAGATGAGATAGTAATTAAAAAAGAGGCTAAAAAGAAATGATCCGAGTAAATCGAGATAGAAAAAATACGCGTTTAAGACGTGCAAAAAAAACAAGAATGAGAATTAGCGAATCTAATGCTCATAGATTGAGCGTCTATAGATCTGTTAAACATATCTACTTACAGTTATTAAATTCAAATGGAAGTAAAGTTTTAACAACAATATCTACTAATCAAAAAGATGTTAGAAAAACAGCACCATCCAATAATATTGAATCATCAAAAGTAATTGGTAAGTTGATGGCAGATTATATTAAAAAAGAAAAAATTGAAAAAGTTGCCTTTGATAGGTCAGGTTATAAATATCATGGAAAGATTAAAGCATTAGCTGATTCTATTCGTGAAAATGGAGTAAAAATATAATGGCATATGATGATAAGAAGTCAGATTATATAGAAAAACTTGTCTCTGTGAACCGTACAGCTAAGGTTGTAAAAGGTGGCAGACAATTTGGTTTCACAGCCCTTACAGTTGTCGGCGATGGTAATGGGCGTGTGGGATATGGATATGGAAAAGCCAAAGAAGTTCCTATTGCCATTCAAAAAGCTATGGAAAAGGCAAAAAAGAGCATGATATCTGTTGCTCTTAAAAATGGCACCCTTCATCATACAGTTACCCACGCTCATGGATCAGCAAAAGTATATATGCAGCCAGCGGGTGAAGGTACTGGTGTTATTGCTGGTGGTGCAATGAGAGCGGTATTTGAAGCGACTGGCATTCATAATGTATTGGCAAAAAGTATTGGCTCTACAAACCCAATTAATGTTGTTAAAGCAACTGTAAAAGGATTAGAGTCAATGTTTTATCCAGCTTATGTAGCTGCTAAACGTGGTAAGAAAACAAGCGAGTTATAATATGGTTAAGAAAGACAACAAAACTATAATAGTTAAGCAAACCAAGAGTTTGATTGGAAGCACTAAGAAGCAAATATCTTCAATGAAAGGTCTTGGTTTAAGAAGAATAAATCATACTGTATCTCTTATGGACACGCCAGAAATAAGAGGCATGATAAAAGTTGTACGCCATATGGTTGAAGTTAGTAATTAAAAGGTAAAAAAATGAGTAGTTTATTAAATGAATTAAAACCTAATGCTGCAAGTAAATCCAATAAGAAAAGAGTTGGAAGGGGTATTGCCTCTGGAACTGGCAAAACATGTGGTCGAGGACATAAAGGTCAAAAATCAAGAACTGGTGGTACGATTCAGGTTGGTTTTGAAGGTGGGCAAATGCCGTTACAAAGAAGGTTACCTAAAGTAGGGTTCAGCTCTAGGGTAAATAATTTTTCAACAGAAATAAAATATGATCGTCTTGAAAAAGTCACAGAAGACGAAATCACTATAGAATTGTTAAAGAAATATAAATTAATTAAAACAAAAATTAAAAAAGTGAAAGTCATTGGCCCTTGTACCATCAAGAGCAAAAAAGTCTTAAAAAATATAACTTGTACTAAATCAGTTACAGAGTATTTAAAGAAATAGAGAATTATGTCAAGAGCAGGTAATAATATATCAGGTGGTTTAGGTGGTCTAACAAAATCCACCGAATTGAGGCAACGAATATTTTTCGTAGTATTTGCTTTGATAATTTTTAGATTAGGTAGTTTTATTACTTTACCTGGTATAGATCCCTCTGTAATGAAATTCTTATTTGAGCAACAAAGAGGAAGTATTCTTGATATGTTCAATATGTTTTCGGGCGGCTCTCTAGAGAGAATGTCTATTTTTGCACTAGGTGTCATGCCTTATATTTCTGCATCTATAATTATACAAATGATGACTCATGTTTATTCGCCTCTCATTCAATTGAGAAAAGAGGGTGAGCGTGGAAGAAAAAAAATTACTAAATACACACGGTATTTCACTTTAATCTTAGCATTCATGCAATCACTTGGTGTAGCTAATGCTCTCCAAAACCAAAATTCATCATCAACAACATTAGTGCTAGATCCAGGTTTTACATTCTTAGCAATAGGTGTAATAACGCTTGTTACAGGTACTATGTTTTTAGTGTGGCTTGGTGAACAAATTACTGAAAGAGGAATAGGAAATGGAATTTCAATTTTAATTTTTGCAGGAATTGTTGCAGGTCTGCCATCTGCTATTGGCAACACAATTGATTTAGCAAGAAATGGGGAACTACAAGGATTTACTGTAATTCTTATATTCTTGTTAGTTATCTTGATAACAGCTTTTGTGATTTTTATTGAAAGAGGACAAAGGAAAATTCCGATTAACTATGCTAGAAAGATGCAAGGAAGAAAAATGTATGCAGCACAGAGTTCACACTTGCCATTAAAAATAAATATGGCTGGCGTTATACCGCCAATATTTGCCTCTGCTATAATTCTTTTCCCAGCAACTATTGCTAGTTGGAGCGGAACTGGCGGCGAACCCGGTTTAGTACAGAATATTGCATTATCGCTATCACCAGGTCAGCCTTTATATATCTTGCTTTATTCATTTGCTATAATATTTTTCTGTTATTTTTATACTGCTTTAGTTTTTAATGCTAGAGAGACAGCAGATAATCTTAAAAAGACTGGAGCATTTATCCCTGGTATCAGACCTGGAGATCAAACGGCTCAGTATATTGATGATATAACTACAAAATTAACAACAATCGGAGCTATTTACATAACTGCAGTTTGTTTGCTACCAGAATTCTTGATCCTTTACTTTAATGTACCATTCTATTTTGGTGGAACATCATTATTGATCGTTGTAATTGTAGTAATGGATTTAATGGCACAAATACAATCTCATCTGCTTTCTCATCAGTATGAAGGTATGATGAAAAAGGCTAATTTAAAGGGTATAGGCGGGGGAATGAGGTAATATTATGAAAGTAAGAGCATCAGTGAAGAAATTATGTAGAAATTGTCGTGTAATAAGAAGAAATAGAGTTGTTAGGATCATATGTAAAGATCCCAGACATAAGCAAAGACAAGGTTAAATAGGTTGTATTAATAGTAAATGAAATATAGAATCATCGTTCGAGAGAGAATAAATGGCTAGAATTGCAGGAATAAATTTACCAAATGGCAAACACATATGGATTGCATTGACCGCAATCTATGGTATTGGTCCCACTAGGGCAAATAAAATTTGCTCAGATTCGGGTGTCGATAGAACTAAAAAAGTTAAAGATTTAGATGAAAAAGATCTTGAAGTGCTAAGAAACTTTGTAGAAAAATATCAATTAGAAGGTGACCTTAGGAGAGAGAACTCAATTAATATCAAAAGATTGATGGATATTGGTTCATATAGAGGTATCAGACCTCGTAAGGGTCTGCCATTGAGAGGGCAAAAAACAAAAAATAATAGTAGGACTAGAAAAGGACCAAGAAAATTATTAAAGGCAAAGTAATATGGTAACAACAACTAAACCAAAAAAGAAAAAAGAAAAAAGAGTAGTTAATGAAGGCGTAGCTCATATATATGCGTCATTCAATAATACTATTGTGACAATCACAGATAAACAGGGCAACACGTTATCTTGGGCTACATCTGGTGGCTCAGGTTTTAGAGGATCAAGAAAAAGCACTCCTTTTGCTGCTCAAATAGCAGCTGAAAAAGCTGGAATAAAGGCAGCAGAGTTTGGGGTTAAAAGTTTGGAGGTTCTTGTGAAAGGTCCAGGTCCAGGTAGAGACTCAGCAGTTAGAGCTCTGAATAGCTCAGGATACAAGATTACAAATATAACTGATATAACACCATTACCTCATAATGGATGTAGACCACCTAAAAAGAGGAGAGTATAGTTTATGGCTAAGTTCACAGGATCAAAATGTAAATTAATGCGAAGGGAAGGTACTGACTTATATTTAAAGTCTGGTTCGAGAGCATTAGATACAAAATGTAATTTAGAAAAAAAACCAGGTCAAACTGGCGATGCTAGAAGAGCAAAAAACTCTGACTACTCATTGCAGCTTCGAGAAAAACAAAAAGTTAAAAGAATATATGGTGTGCTAGAAAAACAATTTAGAAATTATTATAAAAAGGCTGCTAGTAAAAAAGGGTCTACAGGTGAGAACCTACTCAATATGTTGGAATCAAGGTTGGATAATGTTGTTTATAGGCTAGGGTTTGGTTCAACAAGATCTGAGTCAAGACAGCTTGTTAATCACAAAAATATCCAGGTTAATGGTGATATTGTGAACATTGCATCATATCAAGTGAATCCAAATGATAAAATCTCAGTTAGAGATAACAAAAAAGATCAACTAAGAATCAAGCTAGCATTAAGTTTAGCTGAAACTCGAGGGTTTAGTGATTGGGTTGAAGTAGATACAAAGAATCTTAAGGGAACATTTATGAGAAATCCAGAAAGAAAAGAATTGCCTTCTGAAATAAATGAATCGTTAATCGTAGAATTATACTCAAAATAGGTGATATATGACTAAAAACAACTTTCTAAAACCAAAACTTGTAGATATAGAGATGTTAAATACTTCTCATGCAAAAATAACAATAGAGCCGCTTGAAAGAGGGTTTGGTCATACTCTAGGTAATGCTCTAAGAAGAGTTTTACTATCATCTCTTCCAGGTAGCGCTGTTACAGAGGTTACTATTGATAATATTTTGCATGAATATAGCACCATAGAAGGTGTTCAAGAAGATGTACTTGAAATATTACTTAATATAAAGAAACTAGCGCTAGTATTACATGACAAAGAAACCATAGATGTTACACTCAGAAAAAAGGGCTCAGGACCAGTTCTTGCATCTGACATTTCACCCAATCCTGATCTAGAGATAAAAAATCCAGATTTTTGTCTTGCTAATATTACAAATGAAAAAACTGAACTTGTTATAAACATGACAGTATCAACTGGAAGAGGTTACCAACAAGCTCAAAAAAGGAAGTTTAATGAACAAGAGGATCTAGGTATAGGAAAAATGCAACTAGATGCATCCTTCAGCCCAGTAGTACAAGTTACATATAATGTTGATACTGCAAGAGTAAAACAAAGAACTGACTTAGATAAGTTGATAATTGATTTAAAAACAAATGCAACTATTGAGCCTGAAGATGCTATCAGAAAAGCAGGCCAGATCCTTAGGGATCAACTAGAAGTCTTTACTTACTTAGAAGTTAAAGAGGAAATGGTCGAAGATAACGAAGGACCTCAAATTGATCCAGTTTTATTGAGACCCGTAGATGATTTAGAGCTTACTGTCAGATCCGCTAATTGTCTAAAAGCGGAAAATATTTATTATATTGGAGATTTGGTGCAAAGGAGTGAAAATGAGTTACTCAAAACACCAAATTTAGGTAAAAAGTCTCTTACTGAAATAAAAGATGTATTAGCTACACATAGCCTATCTCTGGGAATTAAATTAGAAGATTGGCCGCCCAAAACAATGGAAAAGAGAACATGAGACATAGAAAAAGTGGAAGACAATTAAATAGAAATTCATCTCATAGAAAAGCCTTGATGAAAAACTTAGCACTATCATTGTTTGAATATGAAAAAATAACTACATCACTTCCTAAGGCTAAAGAGCTGAGGAAGATTGCAGAACCACTGATCACTCTTGCTAAAGAAGACACGCTCGTTCGCAGAAGACTTGCATACTCCAAAATCAGAAGCAAGAAAGTTGTAAAAAAACTATTCGAAGTTCTAGGTCCAAGGTTTAAAAATAGACCTGGTGGATATCTTAGAATACTTAAAGCTGGACATAACCTGGGAGACGCGTCACCTCAGGCATACAT
>JAYNVZ010000015.1:11041-25440 GCA_038101125.1 Gammaproteobacteria bacterium
GGCATACATAGAGCTTACTGATTAGAAAACTAGTTAAGTTTATTTTTTAAGAACTTACCCGTATATGATTTTTTATTTTTAGAAACTTCTTCTGGCGTACCTTCTGATATAACATATCCTCCGCCGGTTCCACCTTCTGGCCCTAAGTCTATCACCCAGTCTGCAGTTTTAATTACTTCAAGGTTATGCTCAATTATGATTAATGTGTTACCTCGTTCTTTTAACTTGTTTAATACCTGAAGAAGTTTAGCGACATCATGAAAATGTAGACCAGTTGTTGGTTCATCTAGAACATATAATGTTTTACCCGTATCTCTTCTAATTAATTCCTTTGCCAACTTAATTCTTTGAGCTTCACCTCCAGATAATGTTGTGGCATTTTGACCTAGTTTTATATAGGATAATCCAACCTCATTTAATATCTCTAACTTCTTACTAATAATAGGAATATTTTCAAAGAATTCTAGAGCCTTTGCAACTGTAAAATTTAAAATATCATTAATATTTTTTGTTTTAAATAAAATCTCTAATGTCTGTGGGTTATACCTTTGGCCATCACACTTATCACACTTTACATATACATCAGATAAAAAATGCATTTCAACCTTTATAACTCCATCTCCTTCACAAGATTCACATCTGCCTCCTTTAACATTAAAACTAAATCTCCCAGTTTTATATCCTCTTGATTTAGCTTCTGGTGTTTGTGAGAATAAATCTCTTATATGAGTAAAAATTCCTGTGTAAGTTGCTGGATTTGATCTAGGTGTTCGACCAATAGGGCTCTGATCAATTTCAATTATTTTATCTATGTTTTCAAGACCATCGACTTTTTCACAAGCTACTTGAGAGTTATCCTTATCTAAAAAATTATTATAAATATACTCAAATAAAACGTTATTAATTAAACTGGATTTTCCAGAACCTGATACACCAGTTACGCATGTTAACAGTCCAACAGGGATACTAACGTCTAGATTTTGTAAATTATTCAAATGAGCTTTGTGTATTTTAAGAACTTTTTTATTATTATATGCTACTCTTTGTTTTGGAACTTGAATCTGTTTTTCACCAGATAAGTACTGGCCTGTAAGCGATGTTTTCAACTTTTTTATGCCCTCTGGCGCACCTGTATATACGATATTGCCTCCTGAGTTGCCTGCTCCAGGGCCGACATCAACAATATGATCTGATGCGAGCATAGTATCTTCATCATGCTCAACAACAATCACCGTATTACCTAAAGCTTTAAGATCTCTAAGAGTTTTTAGCAGCTTATCATTATCTCTTTGATGAAGACCGATCGATGGTTCGTCTAGTATATACATAACACCAACTAAGCCAGAACCAATTTGACTAGCTAGCCTAATTCTTTGAGCTTCGCCACCTGATAATGTTTCAGCACTTCTATCAAGAGTTAGATATGTTAAGCCAACATTATTTAAAAAACTCAATCTGCTAGTAATTTCTAAAATAATCCTCTGAGAAATTTCTTTTTTCATACCTGTAAGTTTCAATTTTTTAAAGAAATTATAACAACTCTCTATTGTCAATGATGTTATGCTACTTATTGATTTTTTAGAAATGAAGACATTCCTACTTTTCTTATTTAGCCGTGTGCCTGAGCATTCATCGCATTTATGTATGCTTAAATATTTAGATAGTCTTTCTTTCGCTGAATACGATCCCCTATCATATTGTTTTGAAAATTTGTTTAATACCCCATCCCACTTTTCTTCTTTGATGACATAATCACTTGGATCCCTTTTACCGTATCTAGCATATTTCATTTTAATAATATCTTTATCACTTCCATAAAAAAGAACTTTTTTGAATGACTTAGGTAGTTTTCTATATGCGACTGTAAGGTCAATATTGTAGTGTTCTGATAAAGACTGAAGTAATAAACTATAATATGCACTTTTATCATCCCAGCCATAGATTGCTCCCTTAAGCAAACTCAACTCTTGATTTACTATTATCTTGTTTGGATCAAAAGATTCTTTTACACCTAAACCATCACAAGATTCACAAGCGCCAGCAGGGCTATTAAATGAGAATAGTTTTGGTTCAACTTCAGTTACTGTGTAACCACAGTGAGGACATGAATACTTAGTTGAAAAAATGTTCTGTATTCTATTAGAATCCATATCTAGTATATATATTATTCCATTAGATATATTTGAAGCAGTCTCAATAGATTCAGAAATTCTAAGTTTATTTTCTTGATCAACCTTTAACCTATCTACTACTAATTCAATGTCATTCTTTTTTTTTGGATTAATCAAATGATCCAATAAATTTTTTGAAATATCAGCTATTTCTACAATTTCTTCATTCACTCTAATCCTTCGATAACCCTGATTCGAAAATGATTCTATTAGTTTAGTGTGTTCTCCTTTTTGATTTTTTACAATTGGAGACAATATCATAATATTTTCTTCAGAGAGGTCATTCAAAACTTTATATGTCATGTCAGATATCGACATTGCTTCCAGATCAACAGAATGATCCGGACATCTTGGTGTGCCAACTCTTGCATATAACAATCTAAGATAATCATAAATTTCAGTTACTGTTCCAACTGTGGATCTAGGGTTATGAGATGATGATTTTTGTTCTATTGATATAGCTGGAGATAAACCTTCAATAGTGTCAACATCTGGTTTGTCCATCATCGCTAAAAATTGTCTAGCATATGATGACAGGGACTCCATATATCTCCTTTGTCCTTCTGCAAAAATTGTATCAAAGGCAAGAGATGACTTTCCAGAACCTGATAAACCAGTAATAGTTATTAGTTTATTTCTTGGGAGCTCTAGGTTAATATTTTTTAAATTATGTGTTCTTGCGCCTTTGACAAAAATATTCTTTTTCATGTTAAAGAAATGATATCATCAAATACTTGTAATTAAATCATTTACCTTGAGGAATTATGAATATCACAATTTTAAAATGGTTGAGCAGCATATCTGTTCTAATAGGTGTACTTTGTACTAATTTGAATATTTATCCATATAATATATATTTTCAATCATTAGGTGCTATTAGTTGGGTATTTATCAGTGTCTATATTAAAGATCGATCACTAATGTTAAATTTTTTACCACAATTACCCTTATTTGCTATTGGATATTATTTATTACTTACTGGATAATGACTAGCTTTACAAGTATTTCTCTTTAATACTTTAATAATAAATTATATGAAATGTATATTTTCAGTTAAATACCCCTATTCGTAGATCAATATTTGGGTTATAGTTAATATCTTATTAGTAATTTTTAGTATGAGTATTCATGTCAGTAAATAAAGTTATATTATTAGGTAGAGTTGGGGTTGATCCTGAAGTTAAATTTATGCCTAGCGGCAATGCCGTGGTGAATTTATCTATTGCTACTAATAGGAAATTTAAAAATCAAGAATCTGGAGCTTATGAGGATAAAACTGAATGGCATAGAGTCGTGTTCTTCAATAAACCAGCAGAAACAATTGGTCAATATGTAAAGAAGGGTCAGCAACTATATGTAGAGGGCAGGCTTCAAACCAGAAAATGGCAAGATAAAGACGGAATAGAAAAATATTCTACAGATATTATATCTGATAATTTTACATTTATTGGATCAAAGTCTGATTCCATGGGTGATTCACAATTTGATAATCAATCTCAAAAATCTGATGACTTTAACCAAAGTACTCCGTCAAATCAAGATGATGATGTTCCATTCTAGATTAAATGCTGGAAAATAAAAAATTTTTTATAAAAACTCACGGCTGTCAGATGAACGAATATGATTCTGATAAGCTCGGAGATATTCTCAGGCATAATTTAAGAATGATCGAAACTAAAGATTTCGAAAATGCTGATTTATTAATATTAAATACATGTTCTATTAGAGAGAAAGCTCAAGATAAAGTTTACCATCAGTTAGGAAGATGGAAAAAAATCAAGAAAAAAAATCCGAACCTTTTAATTGCTGTGGGGGGGTGTGTTGCTTCTCAGGAAGGTAGACAACTAAGATCTAGAGCGCCGGAAATAGATATTATCTTTGGGCCACAGACTATCCATAGGATACCTAAGATGATCAAAGATCTTTATACTAATAAAACAAAAGTAGAAATAGATGTAGCTTTTCCAGAGATAGAAAAATTCGATTATCTGCCATCTGTTACTAATAATAATATTTCATCATATATATCTATTATGGAGGGGTGCAGTAAGTATTGTACATTTTGTGTTGTTCCTTACACTAGAGGCGAAGAAGTGAACAGAAGTTTAGATAGCATACTCTATGATGTTAGAGAGCTTTCAAACAAAGGAGCAAAAGAAATTACATTCCTTGGTCAAAATGTTAATGCGTATAAGTCTAAAAACTATAATGGAGAATATATTTCTTTCTCGGATTTAATAAGGCATGTTTCTTTCATAGATGGTATCGAGAGGATTAGATATACTACATCTCATCCTATTGATTTTTCCGAAGATTTAATACAAGAATATCATAATCCTAAATTAGCTAATAATTTACATTTACCTGTTCAGTCAGGTTCAGATAGAATACTTTCTAAAATGAAAAGAAAACATACTATACTTGAATATAAAAATATTATTCGTAATGTTAGAAAGATTAGACCGAATATTAATCTCACGTCAGACTTCATAGTTGGTTATCCTGGAGAGACAAATTCAGATTTTATTGATACTATGGAATTTATAACTGAAATAAATTTTAGTGATGCGTATAGCTTTATATATAGTCCGAGACCCGGTACTCCAGCATCAATTGAGGCGGATAGCATTAGCAATGATGTTAAAGTAGATAGGTTGAATCAGCTAAAAGAGCTGATAAATCATCAATCAAAAAAATATTCAGAAAAAATGCTAGGAACAACGGAAAAGGTTTTAGTAGAAGGCATTTCTATTAAAAGAAAAACAGAGGTTTTTGGGCGAACAGATAACAATAAAGTGGTAAATTTTAAAGGGACTGAAAACCTTATAGGTCATCTAGTAGATGTACATATTGATGAGGTTAGAGGTAATACTCTTCATGGTACTTTAAATGATATGATGTTAAATTTAAACAAAACTTATGAGCATAAAATACTTTGACTGAAAAAATTACTCATCAAAATCTAATATTGCAACCACAAGATAATGAGAGATTAGCTAATCTTTGTGGTTTACTAGATGAGAACCTCAGGCAAATTGAATCTTATATGAATGTTCAAATATCAAATAGAGGTAATAAGTTTATTATCAAAGGACATGAGAATATAGTACCTCAGACATCTGACCTTATTGAAAAGCTATATGATATTTCTAGAGAAGAAGAACTGACATCAAAGCAACTCCATATGTATATGAATAAAAATAGTGATAGTATGTCTAAGACCGAACATGAGATACCTGATGATGAAGTAACTATAAAATGTAGAAAGCTTACAATACGCCCAAAGTCAAAATCTCAACAAGAGTATCTTCGCGCTATTCTTAACAATGATTTAACATTTGGGATAGGGTCAGCTGGAACAGGTAAAACATATTTAGCTGTAGCATGTGCTGTATATTTTTTAGAAAAAGATTTATGCAAGAAAATTTTCCTTGCTAGGCCTGCAATTGAAGCTGGTGAAAAACTGGGATTTCTCCCCGGAGACTTGTCAGAAAAAGTTAACCCTTACTTACAGCCTATTTATGATGCGCTCTATGAAATTTTAGGTTTTGAAAAAGTAAATAAGTTGATAGAAAAAAAGGTAATAGAAATAGCGCCTTTAGCATATATGAGAGGAAGAACTTTGAATGATGCCTTTATAATTTTGGATGAAGGTCAAAATACCACTATAGCGCAAATGGAAATGTTTCTAACTAGGATTGGTTATGGATCTAAAACTGTTGTAACTGGTGATACCAGTCAAATCGACTTACCAAGAGGCTCTAAGTCAGGCCTAAAAGACTGTTTGGAATTTATGCCCAAGGTTAATGGTTCCCACATTACAGAATTTAAAGCAAGTGATGTAATGAGACACAGAATAGTAAAAGATATTATAAAAGAATATGAGAAAAGAAAAAAATAATCCGCTTACTATTAGAATAATAAAAGATAAGATAAAAACATACATACCTTCGCCTTATAAAATAAAGAAGTGGGCAAATCTATCTTTTAATAAAAGAAAAAAGGCTATTGTTATAATTAAGTTGGCTAGTTCAGATGAAATAATGAAAATAAATAAACAGTTCTTCAATAAAAACAACCCATGCAATGTTCTATCTTTCCCAAATAATTCAGTTCTAGATAGCGGTGAATATGTTTTGGGTGATATAATCATATGCCCTGATATTGTCAAAAAAGAATCAGATTTATATAATAAAGATATTGATAGTAGATGGGCACATATGATAATCCACTCGATGTTACATATACAAGGTTATACTCATGAAAAGAAAAATGATAAGTTAACGATGGAAAAAAGAGAAAGAGAACTAATGCAATTTTTAGGATATCAAGATCCATACTATGCAAACTAATATTAAAAAACTATTAGATAATATTATCGCTATATTTAAAAATCACCCGAAAGATAAAGCCGAGCTATTAGGTATATTAAAACATGCAGTATTAGATGGTCATATAGACAATGAGTCACTTAGAATGATAGAAGGAGTTTTTCGAGTATCTGAAGTCCAGGTGAGAGATATAATGATACCAAGACCTCATATGACAGTTATTGATATAACAGATCAGATAGATGAAATAATTAAAAAAGTAGCTTCTTCAGGTCACTCACGTTTTCCTGTGATAGATGACAGTCGTGATGAAATCATTGGAGTGTTGCTAGCTAAAGATCTTTTAAAAAGATCCATAAAAGATGATAATGATGATCTCCATGAATTGTTAAGACCTGCAGTTTTTATACCTGAAAGCAAAAGACTTAATATTCTTTTGAATGAATTTAAATCAAGTCGAAATCATATAGCGATTGTAATTGATGAGCATGGCGGAGTATCTGGTCTTGTTTCTATTGAAGATGTTATAGAGGAAATCGTTGGTGAAATTGATGATGAGCATGATAAAAAATCAGAATCTAGAATTATAGCTCAAAGCCATGATGATTATATAGTGGATGCTTTGACAACCTTGGATGAGTTTAACTCATACTTTCTAACAAACTTTAGTGATAATGATATTGAGACTATCGGTGGATTCTTAATTAATAAGTTTGAAAAAGTTCCTCTCAATGGAGAAACAATAGTCATATCAGATTTATCTTTTAAAGTTCTTTCTGCTGACTCTAGAAAAATTAAAAGAATAAAATTAAGTAAAAATACTTAAAACTATTGTGTTAATAATGAAAAACACATTTGTTAGATATTTACTTCTTATAACCTCAGGTTTTATCTATACAGCATCGTTTTCGCCATTTGATTTTAAAATTGGGATCTTTATCTCTCTATTTATATATTTTTATTTAATATCTAATAGCTCTAGACAATCAAGCATCTTAGAATCGTACATATATGGTTTAGCAATCTTCTCATCTGGAGTATCGTGGATATTTAATAGTATTTATTATTATGGAGGAGAGCACTTTCTATTATCAATTACGATGACTCTTGTCTTTATTATATATATGAGTATTTTTTTTATCCCTATAGGATTTTTCATTAATAAAAAAAGCACCCTTTCAAGTATACATTTCCCTCTAATTGCATCTTCCATATGGGTATTAATGGAAATCATTCGGTCGAGTCTATTTGGGGGCTTCCCATGGCTTTTAGTAGGCACAAGTCAAGTTGGAACCATTTTTGATAGTTTATATCCATTTATGGGAGTGTATTCAGTTAGCTTTATGGTAGTAATAGTATCAACTGTTCTGGTATCCACGATATCTTCTCAAGTAAAGTTCAGAGTATTCAAAATATATACATTATTTATATCCTTGCTATTTTTAACAATAAATATAATTCCAATACAATCAACTGACTCTCATCAACCTATAAAGGTAAGTGTAATTCAGCCAAATATACATTTAGGTCTAAAGTATAATGAATCCCAGCTTGAGAATATTAAAAAAAAGTATATGGATATCCTAGAAAATGAAATTAATGACTTTGTCATAATGCCTGAAACCGCAATTCCAAAAATATATCAATTTGATAAAAAATTTTATAATGATCTTGTAGATAAATTCAACTTTGATTTTATAACTGGAATATTTAATTATGATCAGTCTAAAGATAAGGTATATAACAGTATGTTGATGTTAGAAAATAAAAAAGAATTTTTTTATAATAAGCGACACCTTGTTCCTTTTGGAGAGTATACGCCTTTAGAAAATATTTTTAGTTACATAGCCGATATTTTGAATATACCAATGTCAGACATAGAACACGGGAAATCTAATCAGAACTCTATATACTATAGAGATACTATTATTTACCCTCTGATATGTTATGAAATAGCATACCCATCATTAATCAAACCTAAAGAGGATAAATATGGCTTGATTATAACTGTTAGTAATGACGCTTGGTTTGGGAATACTTTTGCCCCTCATCAACATCTTCAAATAGCCAAAGTCCGCGCTTTGGAGTCAAGCTTGCCAATAATAAGAGCTGCAAATACCGGCATATCAGCTATTCTAGATAAAAGAGGGGCTATTGTAGATAAGATTGAATTAAATCATTCAGGCTATATCAATGCCGAGGTGTTTCCATCTAGGGGATTAACTCCATATATGTATTTTGGAGATTACCCTATATTGATGTTAATATTCTCAATTATGTTGTTTTATTGGAAAAAATATAAAATATATGGATAAAGACTATAAACCCAAAGATATTGAAGAAAACATTCAAGATTTGTGGAAAAAATCAGATTGTTTTAAAACAGATCTTAATAATTCAAAAAATAAATTTTATTGCTTAAGCATGTTTCCTTATCCAAGTGGCAAACTCCACATTGGGCATGTTCGAAATTATACTATAGGTGATGTGATATCTAGGAGTCAGAAAATGCTGGGCAAAAACATATTTCAGCCTATGGGGTGGGACTCTTTTGGTTTACCAGCTGAGAATGCTGCAATAGCTAATAAAATTCATCCATCTGAATGGACAAAAAAGAATATTGATCATATGAGAGAGCAGTTAAATAGACTTGGTTATGCATATGATTGGAGTAATGAAATATCAACCTCTAAACCTAGTTACTATAAATGGGAACAATGGTTTTTCCTCAAGTTATTAGAAAAAGATCTTGTATATAGAAAAGAATCTGAAGTTAACTGGGACCCTGTTGATAATACAGTTTTAGCTAATGAACAAGTAATCGATGGAAAAGGCTGGAGATCTGGCGCCGAAGTTGAGAGAAAAAAAATACCTCAATGGTTTCTGAAGATCACAGATTATTCTAATGAATTATTAGAAAGCATAGAAAGTTTAGAGAGCTGGCCATCAAGAGTAAGAATGATGCAAAAGAATTGGATTGGGATGTCAAAAGGTACTCTTATAAAATTTAAGATAAAAAAAACTGATGAGTATTTAGAAGTATACACAACAAGATCTGATACGATATATGGCGTGAGTTTCATTGCAGTATCACCTGATCATTTCCTTATGGATCGAATTAAAAATAAAGAAATTAATATTTTCATTAATAAATATAAAACATTGAAAGTATCGGAAGAAACTGTCAGCAACATAGAAAAAGAAGGTTTTGATACAGGATTACTCGCAGTCAATCCAATTAATGGAAAAGACATACCGATATGGGTTGCGAATTATGTTTTAGCAGATTATGGCACAGGTTGTGTTATGTCAGTTCCTGCTCATGATGATAGAGACTATGAATTTGCTAGTAAATACAATTTACCAATAAAGCCTGTTATTGAAGGTGATAATAAAAAAGAAAATACTGCTTATACAGGACCTGGGGTCTTAATTAATTCTGAAAAGTATAATGGTCTTGATTCAGAATCAGCTAAAAATAAAATATTAGATGACTTATTGAAAAAAAATGCTGGAGAATCAAAAGTAAATTATAGATTGAGAGATTGGGGCATATCTAGACAACGTTATTGGGGATGCCCGATACCGATATTTTATCATAAAGATGGAACTGTATATCCAGTTCCTGAAAAAGACTTGCCTGTTACTCTTCCTGAAGATATTGATTTTACAAAAGAGGGAAACCCTCTAGATAACCATCCGACATGGAAATATATTAAATGTCCTTATACTGGTAAAGATGCAATTAGAGAAACTGATACATTTGACACTTTTTTTGAGTCATCTTGGTATTACCTTAGATTCTTGTCTTCAGATTATACTGATGGTGTAATGGAAGAATCAAAAAAATCATGGCTACCCGTAGATCAATATATCGGGGGAATTGAACATGCGATTCTTCATCTCCTATATGCTAGGTTTTTTCATAAACTCATGAGGGATGTTGGTATTGTTGATGATTCCGAACCATTTTCATCTCTTCTATCTCAAGGCATGGTGTTACAAGGCGGAGTTAAAATGTCGAAATCAAAAGGAAATACAATTGACCCAGATGATATTATTAAAAAGTACGGGGCAGATACTATTAGACTATTTATTATGTTTTCTGCGCCACCAGAGCAGAGCTTAGAGTGGTCAGATACTGCAATAGAAGGATCTTATAAATTTTTAAAACGCTTGTGGGCATTAAGTTATAATGTTTTAAACAAAAAAAGAAATGATGAATCATCAAATCAAGAAATAAGTGAAAACGATATGAACATTAAGATAAATAAAACCGTGAAAAAGGTTACACATGATATCTTTGAAAGGAACAGTTTTAATACTGCAATTGCGGCGATTATGGAGTTGTTGAATAATTTAACAAAATATCACCAACACCAAAATTCTACGAATGATATCTCACTAAATGGTATTAAAGTAATTCTAAAAATGTTGTCGCCCTTCGCACCACATATTACTCAGAAAATATGGACTGATGTTGGAGAAACTTCAATTCTAATGCAAGAATCTTGGCCTGAGGTAGATGATAGTGCACTAGAAGAATCAAAAAAAGAGATTATAATTCAGATCAATGGTAAACTCAGAGGTAAGCTTATTGTGAATGTTGAGCTAGACAAAGATGAAATTACTAAACTAGTACTACAAGATCAAAAGCTAAAAACATATCTTGTGGATAGTGAAATTAAAAAGGTTGTACATGTTAAAGGAAAGTTAGTAAATTATGTTATTTAAAATGAAAAATCTATACTCTATTTTCATAGTTATGATTATGATGAGCTTAATAACATCATGCGGTTACTCAATGCGAGGCAGTTTAAATTTACCACCTTCTTTAGCAAAAATATCCGTCTATTCGGATTCTTATAGTGAGCTAGTAAACTCAATAAATTCTACCCTTAAAAATTCCGGTATCACTGTAACTAGCTCTAATAATAAAGATCTATATCGAATTGTAGTACTTTCAGAAAAACTTAATAGAAGACAGCTTTCAATGAATATCACTGGTAGAGTAAATGAATATGAATTGATTTATGAAGTTAGATATGAAATTAATTCACCTAATGAGAAAAACTTATCTGATTCTATAATTTTATATCGTGATTATTCCTTTGATGAAAATAATGTTATGGGTAATTCAGACAGAGAAGATGATATTCATGAAGAAATGATATCAACTGCTTCTACGTTAATATTCAATAAGCTGAGAGCGGTTGCCAATTAACTTTTTTACTTAGCTATTGGGCTATAAGGTGAATGCCTTACCTTGTCATGTAAAGTCATCCTGTATTCTATGAACCTATCTATGTTATTAAAGTGCAAAAATGGATTACCATTAATTTCTTCTTTTAACGATGATTGTTTTTTTATAGAATAATTATGTCCTGGTAAAATAATAGTTTCTGAATCTAAGTTACTTTTTATATCCTGTAAAGTGTGATACATTTCTTCTGGATTACCTCCATGCAAATCACATCTTCCGCACCCAAAAACAAATAGAGTATCTCCAGCAATCAGATTATTTCCTATATAATAACAAGTTGAACCTGGAGTATGCCCAGGTGTATGTAAAGATTTAATCTGAGTTTCGCCAAGATATATGATATCTCCACCATAGTTTATAGAAAAATTATCATAATCTTTTGCCCAAAAAACCTTTTCTTTTTTATTAATATGAATTTGAGTATCAAACTTTTCGAGAACCTCATCTACTGCATTAACATGATCATTATGACTATGAGTTAATAATATCTTTTTTAATACAAGGTTATTATTATTTAAATATTCATATATTTCTGTCATATCCCAAGCTGGATCTACAATTGCAGACTCTTTGGTATCATTATCCGTGATAACATAAATTAGGTTCTGCATCGGACCTATATCGAAAGCTTTAATTGTATAAGTTTGTTTTTGTTGTTGCATCATAGCTATTTTTGTAATACTTTAGTCAAAAGCAAATAATTATATATGTAATGTTATGACAGAGATTGTTTTAAAGCCAGAATTAATTAAGGGTTTACAGGAAGTTCTTGTGAAGCACGACCCTGCAAATGAAGACCCTATCCTAGCTGCTCAATATTTATCAGCAGTTGTAGGCTCAATAGTTTCAACGTCTGGTATCCCTAAAGCAGACCAAGGTGATATATTAAAACAACTTCTCGACTTCATACAATATGTCTATGATCAGCAAAGCCAAGCAAATGAATCTTCGCCGCCGCAACCAGCTACTGATGCATTTGGTAAGTGGACTCCTAAGTAATTACTTTATACTAGAAGTAATCTCTTGAATTAAATTTGTGCCCTTGTAGACTAAACCGGTGTACATTTGTATTAGATCAGCTCCATATTCTAATTTATAAATAGCTGATTCTTTTGTGGTTATACCGCCAGTCCCAATAATTTTTATTTTACTCCCCACTTGGTCCTTGATAGCTTTTATGAGATTATTAGATTTATTCAATAATGGTTTGCCACTTATACCACCTTCAATACATATCGATTTATCATTCAATACGCTTTTGTCAATTGTTGTATTAGTTGCTATGATCCCATCAATCTCATAATCAATTGCTATTTTACAAAAACTTTCAAGGCTATCATATTGAATATCTGGTGAAACCTTCAAAACTAGCGGCACATGTTTGCGATGTTTTTTTGTCAAGCTATCATGTTTCTTCTTTACCTGTTTTAAAAAGAAATTTAAAGAGTCTTCAGAATGAAGGTCTCTTAAATTCTTCGTATTCGGAGATGATATGTTCAGGGTAATATAATCTGCCAAGAAAAAAATTTGCTCCATACAGTATTCATAATCCTCATGGGCTTTTTCTATTTTTGTAGTACTATTTTTACCTATATTAATTCCAATAGGTATACTTCTATCGATTTTAAGTAAATTATTTTTAAGATAATCTACACCTTTATTGTTAAACCCAAGACGGTTTATTATAGCCTGATCATCTTTAACTCTAAATATTCTTGGTTTTGGATTCCCAAACTGAGGCTTAGGTGTAACTGTTCCTAATTCTATAAAACCAAATCCAATATTAGTTATAAAGTTAATATAATCTCCATTTTTATCAAATCCTGCAGCTAAACCTAATTTGTTCGGAAAATTTATTCCCATAATATTTTCATTACGACTACTTGGTTTCGATACTAAAAATCTCTTTAGAAATGATCCATAAATTTTCTCAGCAATATACAAACTTACTTCATGAGCTTTTTCTGGTGGAAGCAAAAAGATAAATTTTTTATACACTTCAAAAAACATAGGCATAAGTTTCATAATATTACTTTATAAGAATGAGAATCATTGTCATATTCTTAAGTTTATCATAATAGCGTTGACAACTCATATTATTAAATTTAGAATGATTCTAAATAGTTCTAATTTATTAGTTATTACTATTTTAAATTATTTATTTCACAATAAGGAGAAAAAAAATGAGTTTAAAAGGTTCAAAAACTGAACAAAATCTTAAGGACGCTTTTGCTGGAGAGTCTCAAGCAAACAGAAGGTATTTATATTTTGCAGCTAAAGCTGATGTTGAAGGTCAAAACGATATAGCTACTGTCTTTAGATCAACTGCTGAAGGAGAGACTGGTCATGCACATGGTCACTTAGAGTATCTAGAAAAAGAGTGTGGTGACCCTGCTACTGGTGAGCCAATTGGAAATAGCGAAATGAATCTTAAGGCTGCTATTGCTGGTGAAACCCATGAATACACTGACATGTATCCTGGTATGGCCAAATGCGCCAGAGATGAAGGTTTTGATGAAATTGCAGATTGGTTTGAAACACTTGCAAAAGCCGAAAGGTCTCATGCAAATAGATTCACAAAAGCATTGGAGTCAATGGCTTAATAAATAATACCCAGCTCCACTAGTGCTACTA
>JAYNVZ010000016.1:0-13947 GCA_038101125.1 Gammaproteobacteria bacterium
TTATGGCGATTTTGGTAAAATACCTATAGATGAAAAAACTCCTGTAATAGCTAAATCCCCATATTCAGCAACGAAAATTGCTGCAGATCAGCTAGCTTATTCTTATTATAGTAGTTATGATATTCCTATAAGTATCATAAGACCATTTAATACATTTGGACCAAGACAGTCCAATAGAGCTATCATACCAACAATTATCACTCAACTATTAAATAATGAGAAAGATGTAAAGCTTGGCTCATTATATCCTACTCGAGACTTCACATATGTAAAAGATACGGTGAGAGGATTTATTGCTATTGCAAATAAGAGTAAAAGTCTTGGTGAAATAATAAATATTGGCTCTGGTTATGAGATATCTATAGAAGACTTATTTTTATTAATTAATTCTATAATCAATACCGACATACAAATTAAAAAAGATAAATCACGTATTAGACCAAAAAAAGGAGAGGTCAATAGATTGAAAGCTAATAATAAAAAAGCTAGAGATCTAATAGGTTGGACACCAGAGTATCATGGAAAACAAGGATTAAAAAAAGCAATGATAGAAACTATAGACTGGTTTACAAATCCAAATAACATCAAATTATATAAATCGGGCTTATATAATATATAACGTTGGTATTTTTATTAAGAAGAATATTACAATTCAACCAATCATAAAGTTTGAAGATCTATTTCAAAGTAACAAGGGCGGTATATCAACCACAAATTATTTAACTAAATCTGGACGCTACTCTCTTTATAAAATCATTAAGATTATTAAAAAAAATAATCCTGATGTAAAAGATATATATTTACCGAGCTTTATATGTGAAGAAGTAATTTCCTCATTAGTATCATTTAAGCTTGATATTATATTTTATAAACTAAACGATGATCTTTCACCAAATATACATTTTTTAAAAGAAAAACTAAAAAGAAAATCAATATTACTCATTGTCAACTATTTTGGCGTTATGTCTAATTGGAGTTCTATTGACAGAATTAAAAAGGACTATGAGTTGATAACCATCGAAGATAATTGTCATTCTTTAAACGAAGAAGATGGAGTAGGGTCCTATGGAGACTATTCTTTTAATAGCTTACGAAAAATTATACCATTATTAAGTGGCTCAGAACTCAAAATAAATATCCATAGCAGCGAGGCAGAAATAAATTACCCTAGAGTAAGACTTCCTAGCATTGGTGAAATCAAGTACCTCTTAAGATCTTATAGAAATAAAAAAAATACGAAGATATTTATAAATCATACTAAAGACAATAAGATAATATTTGATGAAAAAGGCATAGACTATATTTCGAAAAAGATATTAAATAATAATAGTTTCAACATTAATCAAATATGCCTCACTAGACGTAATAATTTTATTTCATGGAGAGAATTCTTGCCTAAAAATGAATTAAGCTCTTTTGAGATTGATATTAATCAAGTCTTTTGTCCATACGTATACCCTTGCTTCGCTAAGTCAAATACAATAATGAGGAAATGGTTAGAATGGGGTATGAGAAATAATATAAGAATTATTAATTGGCCGAAAATACCATTTAAGTCACATGATCATTTTGGGAATTCTCATTTGAATATGGTCCTATTATTTCCTGTAAATCATCAGTTTAATCTACCCATTAGGTTGAATTAATAGTATATTTACTAGGTAATCGTATTAAAGGGGATAATTTGAAAGACTATTTACTTAACTTGCCGAGATTTATAAAAAGGTTATTAATGGTAATAACTGATTTTGTAGTTCTTGCACTGATGGCATGGATCGCTCTTGTTTTAAGAGGCGATGGTTTTTTTAATATAAATAGTGGGTATGAATTATCCGGCGCCACATCTACAGAACTTTATCAATTTATTACATTAGCCTCTATAATAACTATAGCAGTTCTATTAAAAATGCGTTTATATCGATCGATAGTTCGATATATTAATCTAGATACATATGTAAATATTGCTAAGGCATGTTTATTATCAACTGGAATATTAGCTGCAGCTATGATTTCTTATGATATGCCAATACCAAGATTTACATATCCAATTTATTTCATACTGGCTACTACATCTGTGATCTACATAAGATATACTGCCAGCAGTTATCTAGCATTTAAAAATATAACTAAAAGACGAAACGTGTTAATGGTTGGCACTCATGAGGAATCTATTCAGATAGCTGAATTTCTAAAGAATAATGATCAATTAAAACCTATGGGTTTCATAGTTTCAGCTATTAACTACGAAAAATCTACTATTTCAGAATTACCTGTATATAGCGTTTTACAAACAAATAATGTAATTATCAAAAAAGACATTGAAGAGATCTTAATAATTGAAAATAAAATAACTAAAAAAGAAACTTTAGAAATTATTAAGCAACTCGCGCCTCATCAAAAATTAATTAGGAAAGTTCCTGATATATCCGATTATGCTTCTGGGAAGATCCAAGTTTCAGATTTTAAAAGAATTGATATTGAGGATCTATTAGGAAGAGTAGCGATTAAGACCGATCCATTCTTGTTAAAGTCGTGCATTGAAAATAAAACAGTTTTAGTCACGGGTGCAGGTGGCTCAATAGGGTCAGAGTTAGCAAGACAGATAATACAACATAATCCTAAGAAAATTATTCTTCTTGAACAATCAGAATACTTTTTGTATCAAATTGATAATGAAGTCTCAAATATTGATAAAATAAAAAATAAAGATATCAAATTAAAATCTTATCTTGGATCAGTGACAGATAATGACTTCGTGTCAAATATATTTAAATCAGAAATGATTGATACGGTTTATCATGCTGCTGCAAACAAGCATGTTCCTCTTGTTGAACATAATCCAATATCAGCAATCAAAACAAATATATTTGGAACTAAAGTTGTGGCGGAAAATGCATTGGAAAATAATATAGAAAACTTTGTCCTAATATCCAGTGATAAAGCTGTTAGACCAACAAATATTATGGGTGCAACAAAAAGATTCGCAGAGTTAATCCTTCAGTCAATGCAAGATAAAGTTGACAAGATGCCATCAAATCAATGTAAAACTAAATTCTGTATGGTTCGATTTGGTAATGTTCTTGATACATCAGGCTCAGTAGTGCCATTGTTTAGGAGTCAAATAAAACAGGGTGGCCCAGTAACGGTTACAGATACTAGAGTGATTAGATATTTTATGACAATCAGCGAGGCTACAGAGCTCGTTATACAGGCGGGTTCATTAAGTAAAGGCGGAGAAGTATTCCTATTAGATATGGGAGAACCTATGAGTATACTTAGCCTAGCAAAAGAAATGATCAAGCTGAGCGGCAAAGAGATTAAAGACGAAACAAATCCTGATGGTGATATAGAAATTGTAATAACAGGGTTGAGGCCAGGTGAAAAGCTTTATGAAGAATTGCTTATTGGTGATAATGTAAGCAAGACAGTACATGATCATATTATGTATGCAAATGAAGGGAAGCTTTCTATAGAGGAGATTGATAATTTCATTCAAGACCTGACTAATCTAAAATCTAAATCAAGTGTTAATGAAGTACAAAAAATCCTTTATCAGTCTGTAGAAGGTTATAGACCGAGTAAAACAGAGAATATTATTGATTTTAAAGCTAACTCGTAGTTAATCTACTAGTCATTATATTATATGAAAATTGATAAGTATCTAATAAATAAAAATGAGACAATTAAGTCTGCTTTAAAAAAAATAGATGGGAATCATTTAGGTATAATATTTATAGAGGATGACAATAAAGTTGTTGGGGTTGCAACAGATGGTGATATACGAAGATTTATGTTAAAAGAAAATAACTTAGATTCGATTATCCATGAATGCATGAATAAAGATTTCTTCTATCTTATTGATTCGGATGTAACCAATAATTTAATACTAGAGTCATTGAATGATAGAATTAAAGTAATTCCAGTATTGAATACAAAGAGAAATTTAGTTTCTGTTGTTTCAGATAAAGTCACATCTTGGGAAACTACTGTACACAAACCTTGGGGATACTATAATACGTTAATCAATAATAAAGAGTTTTTGGTCAAAAAGATTGTAATATTCCCCAAACAAAGCATCTCATTACAAATTCACAATTTTAGATCAGAGCATTGGATTGTTCTAGAAGGCACTGCAACTATCTTAATAAATAAAAATAAGATAACTTTAAAAAAATCTGAATCAACATATGTTCCTCAGAAGACAGAACATAAGGTAACTAATAATACCGATAAACCACTGATTATTTTAGAAACCCAACTTGGGAAAAAGTTATCGGAAAACGATATTATTAGAATTGAAGATCAGTATAATAGGAATTCAAAATAAAATTATACTTAGCTATTATCATGATAGGCTTGATGCTATATTAATTAGCTAGTATTGTAATTTTTCTGGAGACAATAATGGGTGTAAAAATAATTGCCGAAGGCGGCATTAATCATAATGGTGACATCACTATGGCCGAAAAACTAATTGATGTAGCTGTTGATTCTGGTTGTGATTATATAAAGTTTCAAAAAAGGAACCCAGATATCTGTGTACCAGAAAAACAAAAGAACGTCTCTAAGTCTACTCCCTGGGGTGAAATGACATACTTAGAGTATAAAAAGAAAACTGAATTTGATAAAAAAGAATACGATCATATTGATGATTATTGTAAGAAAAAGAGGATTAAATGGTTTTGCAGCGTATGGGATTTAGATTCTGTGGATTTTATGAAACAATATTGCTCTATTACAAAAATACCATCGGCTTTGATTGTTGATGAGGAGTTGTGTAAAAAAGCAAGACAGGAAAATACTGAGCTGATTATTTCAACAGGAATGAGTACAGAAAAAGAGATCGAGCAAGCTGTTTCATGGTGTGATCCTGATATAATTATGCATACAAATTCTACTTATCCCTCTCCTATAAATCAAATTAATATTAGATATATCAGTTGGTTACAGTCTAAATATAAAAATAAAATCATAGGCTATAGTGGACATGAGTTAGGCCTCATGCCGACAATTCATGCTGTCGCAATTGGGGCAAAATATGTAGAAAGACATATAACTCTCGACAAAGAATTATGGGGCTCTGATCATAAAGCTTCACTTGAACCTAAAGAACTTAGTGAACTAGTGGCATTCATAAGAGAAATTGAAGCTAGTGCTGGTGACGGTGGTCCTAGATCACTTCTCCAAGGCGAAAAAGATAAACTTAAGACTCTGCGTGGTTGAGTTTCAATGAGCTTTGTCGGTCATTTCAAAAACAAAAAAGTCCTCGTCACAGGTAATACAGGCTTTAAGGGCTCCTGGTTGTCGCTATGGCTTCATCTCTTGGGTGCAAAAGTAATTGGAATTTCTAAAGATGTACCAACAAGTCCATCTCATTATAAACTTAATAATAAATTTTATTTAAAGAAAGAAAAATTTGACTTATCGAATAAAAGACTGACCACAAAAATTATCAAAAATTCTAAGCCAGATTATATATTTCATCTAGCAGCGCAACCCATAGTATTAGAATCCTATAGTGATCCATATGCTACTTATCTGTCAAATACAGTTGGCACGTTAAATATATTAGAGTCTTTAAAGGAAAGTAATCATAAATGTACTGCAATATTAATTACTAGTGACAAGTGCTATGAGAATATTAATAAAAAAGTTAATTATAAAGAAAATGACAGGCTGGGTGGGCTTGACCCTTATAGTTCATCAAAAGCATCAGCTGAGCTTATAATACGAAGTTATTATGAATCATATTTTAAAACTAAATCTTCTAATGTCCGAATTTGTTCTGCTAGAGCCGGCAATGTAATGGGCGGGGGTGATTGGGCAAAATATAGAATAGTTCCGGATTGTATGAAATCATGGTCTCAAGGAAAAAAAGTGATTATAAGAAATGCTAAATCAACAAGACCATGGCAACATGTTCTTGAGCCAATTAGTGGATACTTAACACTTGCAAAATCATTATCTAAAGATCAAAATCTAAATGGAGAAGCTTTTAATTTTGGTCCTAATTCTAACTCTTCTTATACTGTTAAAGAATTAGTTGATAATCTGTCTTTATATTATCCAGGATCGAAGTCTAAAGTAATTCCAGATAAAAATAAACGGTATGAAGCTAATCTTCTAAGCTTGAATTGTTTAAAAGCAAAAAAGTTACTTAACTGGTCATCTAAGATTAATTTTAAGAATACTGCCAAAATGACAAGTCAATGGTATGAAACATATTATAATTCTAATCCTAAAAATGCCTATAAATTATCGTTAGAGCAGATTGAGCAATATACTGAGTTATTAGATAAATGATAGAGGGAATAGTTATCACAAATCTAAAGAGGATATCTGTGCCTGATGGAGATATTCTTCATGGCATGAAAAAGACAGATGTCGGATATAAAGATTTTGGCGAGATTTATTTCTCATATATCTTAAAAGATAAAATCAAAGCCTGGAAGATTCATAAAAAAATGACATTAAATTTGATAGTCCCATTTGGCTCAGTGCGTTTTAATTTCATTCAACTTAATTCAGAGGGATTAATAGATAAACGTATGGAGCTTACAGTGTCTCATGATAACTATTGCAGGATCACGGTACCACCAAATATAATCTTTGGGTTTAAGGGGATCGGAAAGGATTCGAGTATTGTTGTAAATATTGCAGATATTACTCATAGTGATGATGAAGTAAAAAAAATAGATATTAACGAATTTGAGTTTAAGTAAAAATGAGAGTTATAATTTTAGCGGGTGGATTTGGAACACGACTAGGTGAGGTCACAGACCTTATCCCAAAACCTATGGTATCAGTAGGAGGGAAGCCTATAATTGTTCATCTCATGGAACATTTCGTCTCTTACGGACATACTCAGTTTCATCTTGCGCTAGGTTACAAGGCTGATGTAATTGAAAAATATTTTAGCGAACATTCTTTTGAATGGAGTATTAATCTTCATGATACAGGACTTCATACTGCAACTGGGGGGAGAGCCAAACAAATTAGTTCGTCTTTAAATGGCGAACGATGTTTTCTTACATATGGTGATGGATTATCTAATGTAGATTTATCTCAACTAGAAGCATTTCATAATAATCATGGAAAGCTGGCTACAGTCACTGCAGTTCATCCGGCAGCTAGATTTGGAGAATTAGATTTAGATGGCGATAGAGTATTATCCTTTGAGGAAAAACCTCAGCTTCAGACAGGATGGATAAATGGAGGTTATTTTCTATTAGAAAATGATTTTTTTAAATACATCAGCTCTGATTCAATTATGCTTGAAAGAGAACCATTAGAGTCAGCTACAAAAGATAAAAATTTATATGCGTTTAAGCATGATGGTTTTTGGCAATGTATGGATACCAGAAGAGATCATAAATTACTAGAAGACCTATATCAAAAAGGCAATCCTCCATGGCAGAAAAAATAAGTCAATGAGAATACTTATAACAGGAGCATCTGGACTATTAGGCGGTAGATTGGCTAATTATCTTCATCAACAAAAGAAATACACTCTTACAATGTTATCTAGAAACGCAGAAGAACATGATTGTTTAAAAAACTATGGTTCTGTAATCAATATTAACTGGGAAGATCAGAATCAATTAAATAATATACTAAAAAATATAGATATCGTAGTGCATGCTTTTGGGCCATCAGCCCAACTGTGTTCAAGCGACCCAATCAATCAAATATCTTTATACAAGAGATATACGCAAAATCTTTTAAAAGCTATAAATTCGAATATGATAACTAAAGTTATATTATTATCGTCAATACATGTTTATTCTGAAAATCCAGAAGGAGATATTGATGAAAAAAGCGCTACACTAAATAATCATCCTTATGCTTTAAGCAAAATTGCAGTAGAGGATGTAATCAATAAATCTACTATATTGAATACCAAGTTTTATACATTGAGGTTATCCAACTGTTATGGCTATCCAGTAACTAAATCAAAAGATTGCTGGAATCTATTTGTTAATGATATATGCAGAGGGTCAATTACTAACAATTCTCTAAAAATTAAAAACAACCCATATATCAAAAGGGACTTCCTTCCAGTCACATATTTTTGTGAGGTTATAGAGCATTTTATAGATGATAACAATATAAAAGAAGGTTTATATAATTTAACATCAGGTGAATCAAGAGAATTGATTGAGTTCAGCAAATATATTAAAAATATCATTGGAAAGGCTTTAGGCATATCTTTACAAATTGAATATAAAGAGAATTACAAGAAAACCAATAATTTTGTATTAATGAATAATAAAATTTCTTCTAAGATGCCGGAGATATTCCTTAACCATGAAGATGAGATTCAGAAATTATACATGTATTGTAAAGATAATTTTTCACAATGAAATTCTCAATTATTTTACCAACCTATAATAGAGCAGAGTCATTTCTATCAAGAGCAATTGAATCTGTAATAAATCAAACATATATAGACTGGGAATTAATAATCATTGATAATAATTCTATAGATAATACAAAAAATTTAATTGAATCATATAAAAATAATCAAATTAAGTTATATAATATTTCAAATAATGGGAATATTGCTAAATCACGTAACCTAGGCATATCTAAAGCAAGTGGTGACTATATAGCATTTTTAGATTCAGATGATTATTGGGATCAAAATAAACTTAAAAAAAGCTTTACTATATTAACTAATAACCCTATTTATGATGGTCTATGTCATGCTGAATACTGGCTATATCCTGATGGATATAAATTGACTAAGAAATATGGGCCTAAGGAATTTTTTAGCTCTGAAAGCTTGCTAATGAGAGGTAACTCAGTTTCTTTGTCTGCCATGGTTATAAGAAAAAAGAAGATAGAAGAAATCAATAGATTTTCAGAACAGACCGAGATAATAACTGCTGAAGATTATGATTTATGGATAAGACTTGCGGGTATTGGTACAAAAATTGCTTTTACAGATGAATCACTAGGGTACTATCAAATACATAATCTATCTGAAAGTTCTAATATATTACGTAACACAGAGGCTGTCATATCTGTCATAAAAAGTCATTTAAATGATAAAAGTGATCAACTAAATCTTGCGTTAAGTAATTGCTGGATTAATGCAGGCAAGCAGTTTTACTTAAACCACTCAAACTCAGAAGCATTAAGAGCTTACTCAAAATCAATTACGTATGACTGTAAGAATATCAAAGCATATATCTTAATTATAGGATTAATAATACCAGTAAAATTATATAAATATTTAGTAAAGCTTAAGAACATATCATGAAATCTTTTATAAAAAATATAGGGAAGTACCTAGTAGCCATACTAAAGATTCTAATTAGAAAAAAAGATAAAATTCTAATTAGCTGTCATGATTATCAAGACTATTCTGGTAATAGTAGATTTTTGTATGAATACCTATCAAAATATTCTGATATGGACATTTACTGGTTCACAAACAATTCAAAAGTAAAAAGATATTTAAAATCAAAATCTTTTAAATACATTTCGCATAAAAATATTTTTAAAGCTATCAAAATAATGTTGGAAACAAAGATTGTAATAAACTCTGGAGACGCATATGTTGATATTTTTTCTATATTTGAAGAAAGTAGTGTATACAAAATATCACTTACACATGGTTTTGGGCCCAAAACTGACTTTTTAAAGCTTGATCAAAACTTAATTAAAAGGATACATAAGTTTGATTATGTTAATTTTCCATCTAAATATTCTATCGAAAATAATGCGACTAAGCTCTATCGGTTATCTAGGAGCAAAATTATATCATATGGGTATCCTAAAAATGATAGCTTATTTAAAAAGAATGAATCAGAATTGCTACATAAAGATAAGTTTATCATTAAAAACCTATTTCCTGATATGGATATAACGAACTCCACTGTAATTCTATATACACCCACATGGAGGAATTATAAATCAGATATCCCTTTTTTTTGTATGCCCGATTATAGTCATAAAATATTTTCAGATCTCCTAGATGATAAAGATATCTTATTTATTTGTTCGCCACACCCGATTAATAGGCCCAGTAAACCATTTTTCGATCAATTTAAAACCAAATCTAACGAAAAGACTATATCTAATAACAAGACTATGCATGAATCTTTTAACCATAATAGATTTGTAACGTCATATAATGATCAAACTTTAATAGATGTTAATAACTTAATGCATGAAGCTGATATTTTATTGAACGATTATTCTACAACATCTATAGATTATTGCATAACAGGCAAACCTCAAGTTTTTTGCTTACCTGATCATGAAATATATAAAAAACATGTTCTGTTAAATAAAAACTATATTGAGATGCTGCCTGGTAATTGGTGTGAAGATTTTGAAACATTTCAAAAGATTATAGATGAGATAATTATGAATAAAGACAAATATATACAAAAATATGACAATAATATTAAAAGATATTTAAGTATGTACTATGATGTCAAAAATCAAAATTCTTCAGAAAAGATTAAACTTTTCTTATTGGGGCTATTAAAAAATAAATAAGATCAAATAATGTCTGATTTTTCTCAACTACTTACACAATCAATCAAAATTATTCTTGACCTTCAGAGTAACTATATAGATATAATCCTTGTATCATTAAATGTTTCGCTATCTGCTGTCATTATATCAGCTGCTATATGCATACCCTTGGCAACTATAATATCAATAAATAATTTTTATTTTAAAAACTTTTTGATCATATTAATTAATACATTATTAGCATTACCTCCGGTCGTTATTGGATTAATTATTTATATACTACTTTCAAGATTTGGACTTTTTGGAAAGTATGATCTTTTATATACAGTTTCAGCCATGATTATTGCACAAGTGATATTAATATCACCAATATTATTGAGTTTAGTGAAAGAAACAATAGATGATTATTATAGTCAATATAAAGAATACCTCGATTCAGTATATGCCTCAAAATTTCAAAAAATGATCACATTGATTTGGGAGGCCAAAGTTAATCTTTTTGTACATATTCTAATATCCTTGGGGAGAGCATTATCAGAAGTAGGGGCAATTTTGATAGTAGGTGGGAATATTGAAAATATTACAAGAACAATGACTACCGGTATTGTTCTAGAAACATCTAAAGGCGAATTATCTATCGCTTTAAGTTTAGGTATAACCTTGCTATTAATTTCATTATTTATAAATATTATACTCTATATTATTAAAAGAAAGATTATGGTGCATAATGAATAATATAATCACCCTAGATGATATAAGTTTAAAAATAAATAATAATATTTTATTAAATAATATTAATCTAGTAGTAAATACAAAAAAAACTACTCTGATTACAGGTCATAATGGTGCTGGCAAAACGTCGCTATTAAAGATTCTTGGTAAGATTGTATCACCAACCAGGGGAATAGTTAATTATGGGAATGATTATAAATTAAAAAAGACAGCTTTTTCATTTCAAGAACCTATATTTCTTAATAGGTCAGTTGGTTCAAATCTTGAGCATGCGCTAACATGTTACAACGGGCGTTATAGCCATAGATATAAGTATCTGATAAATGAAATATTATCAGAATTTAATATAATAAAATTAAAACATAAGTTAGCTAATAATTTGTCTACTGGTGAAAAAAAAATAGTTTCTTATATTAGATGTGCTGTTTTAAACCCTCATATCATATTCTTAGATGAGCCATATGCTCACCTTGATGATCGATATGCTAAATTAATCAGTGAACACATATTTACTTTATCCAAGAAGACTAAAGTATTTATAGTTACACATGAAAGCTCTAGTTATAGAGATGAGGATTTTCATATAATTAAAATGAATAAGGGGTCTATAGTTTGAGGATATTTTTTTATTTCTTGATTTTTATATCTAGCATAAACTCTGGATATGCATCTAATAATAATGTTTTAAAAGTTTTGAGTACAACATCTACGCGTGACTCAGGTTTTTATAATTATTTGCTACCGAAATTTGAAGAGCAATATAAAGTTAAGGTATATGTGATTGCAACAGGAACTGGGCAAGCTATCAAAAATGCTCAAAACTGCAATGGAGACATACTTATAACTCATGCACCGGATTTAGAAAAGAAGTTCGTTAAAAATAAGTTTGGTGTATCGAGGCATAACCTCATGTATAATGATTTTGTTCTTATAGGACCTAAGACTCAATTAAGAGAATTACAAAAACTTACAAATATTACCGATGTATTCTCATATTTAGCATTTAATAAAATTAAGTTTATTTCTAGAGGTGATAATAGTGGTACTAATATTTCTGAGCATAAAATTTGGAATCTTTCTAATATTAATATCAAGAATCATAGTGGTGATTGGTATTTAGAAACAGGGCAGGGGATGGGAGCAACATTAAATATTGCTGTTGCAACAAATTCATATGTATACTCCGATAGAGCTACTTGGCTAAAGTTTAAAAACAAGCAAAATCATATGATTGTATATGAAAATGATCATTTGATGTTTAATCAATATAGTATAGTGCAAATCAATCCCAAGTATTGTACTATGATTAACAACAATCTTGCTGATACATTCTTTAAATGGATTACATCTAAAGATGTGCAACAGTTAATTAAAAATTATAAATTAGATGGGAAATCGTTGTTTGTCCCAAATTTTCAAAATGAGTAAATTACTATACAATTATGAAATATTGGGATAAATTTTATCAAAGTAAGTTTGTGGATAAATCTATAAAAGATATCCCGTCTCAATTCTCAATATTTGCACTTAATGAAATGATTGAGTCAAATGTTGTCAATGTTATTGAGTATGGCTGTGGCACGGGCAAAGATAGTATATTTTTCTCAAGTAAGAATATGAATGTGATAGCTTTTGACTCCTGTCAGTCAGCTATTGATATTTGTAATAATAGTGCTTTAGACTCTCAAATAGAATTCAATAAAATTGATAACTTTTGTCAATCTAAAGATTATATTGATAAAATTGATGGTAAATCATGTGTGTATACAAGATTTTTTATACATGCTTTAACTGACGACCATATTCTATCGTTTTTAGATAATTTATCTCATATTACAAAACCTAATGATCTGTTTATTTCTGAATTCCGGATCAAAGGTGATGAAAAAAACTTAAAAGAAACCGAGGATCATTATAGAAATTTTATAGATCCAGAGGTCTTTTTGAATTTACTGCGCTCCCATAACTTTACAATACAATATAATATTATAGGCAAGGGTTTCGCAAAATATCGTAATGATGATGCTCTTGTAATTAGAATTGTAGCAACACGAGATTAAAGTACTAATCTAAGACATAATATATATTATACGAACATATAATGACAAAAGCACTTATAATACTCGGTAATCAGCTATTCCCTATTGAACATATCAGAAAAGTAAAGCCTGATTGTATCTACATGAGAGAAGATTATCAGTTATGCACATTCCAGAAACATCATAAACATAAAATAACACTATTCTTATCAGCAATGAGATCTTATAGAGATGACTTAACAAGGAGTAAATTTGATGTTCATTATCATAAATTAAAACCAGAATTAACAGGTACTTATATCTCATACTTAATAAAATTTATTAATGAGAAAAATATCAAAGAAGTAAACTTTTTTGAAATAGAGGACAAATGGTTTGAAAAAGAGATGTTCAGGTTAAAAAAGGAGAGTAATGTTAAAATCAATATCATAAAAACACCTATGTTTATTACAAATAGAGATGAGTTTCTAGTACTCTCCCCTCCTAGCAAAACACTACCTAAATATAAAATGGCATCTTTCTATATAGCACAGCGTAAAAAAATGAATATATTACTTGAGAATGGCAAGCCTAAAGGAGGTAAATGGTCCCATGATAAAGAAAATAGGAAGAAAATACCAAAAAGCATCGATGTTCCTATCTTTAAAACTTTCAAAGATACTACTCATACCAAAGATATAAAGAA
>JAYNVZ010000016.1:13957-24474 GCA_038101125.1 Gammaproteobacteria bacterium
TTTTTGTTTTCTGATCTGTTTTGACATTTTGCCAAGATTATTAATAAAGTTTTTGCAGATAATTCTGGAGAAACTGATGATTTTAACTACCCTACCACCAGAAAAACTGCACTTGGTATGCTTGATCAATTTATTTCTGAAAAACTCAATGAATTTGGCGATTATGAGGACTCTGTTGATGGTCGTTCGCCCTTTTGGTTTCACTCTGTCCTCAGCCCCCTTCTAAATATTGGACTTATTATTCCAGATGATATTATTTCAAGAGTGCTTAAGAAAAAGAACATAAAAATAAATTCTTATGAAGGGTTCATTAGACAAATTATTGGTTGGAGAGAATTTATGAGAGGGATATATCAACAAGATGCAAAAATTATGTCTAACTCTAATTTCTTCGGTAATAATCGCAAAATGAAAAACTCTTGGTATGATGGTTCTACTGGCTTATTACCCTTAGATCAAAGCATTAAAAGCACATTAAAATACTCTTACGCACATCATATTGAAAGATTAATGATTCAGGCTAATATAATGAATTTATGCGAAATTGATCCAAAAATTGTCTACAACTGGTTCATGGAGATGTACATAGACTCATCTGACTGGGTTATGACACCTAATGTATATAGCATGGGTTTATTTGCTGATGGAGGTATAATGGCTACCAAACCTTATCTATGTGGTTCAAATTATATGCTGAAAATGATGGATTTTAAAAAAGGCGATTGGTGCAAGGTTTTAGATGGACTATATTGGAGATTTATTGATAAACATTTAAAATTTTTTAAATCTAATCCAAGATTAAGCATGATGGCGGTAATACTTAGTAAGATGGACAAGAAGAGGAAAGACGAGCTTTTTATTCTTGCTGATAACTTTATTAAGGAAAATACAAAATTATGAAAAATATTATAAAAAAATTAATGAAGTTATTTGGATATAAAATAATCAAGATTAATAAAGTCGTATATCCTATTGATTACAATAATGATTTTGTAAGTGAGTTTGAAGCTATAGAACCATTTACGATGACTAGTATTGAAAGAATATATGCCTTGAAATCTGCGGTAAACTACATAGTTAAAAATAATATCAGCGGGTCTTTTGTGGAGTGTGGTGTTTGGAAAGGCGGATCTTGCATGATGATGGCAAATACTTTAGTCGAAAACGAGCAATTTGAAAGAGAAATATGGTTATACGATACATTTGATGGTATGACGAACCCTACAGATGAAGATATTGAGGTTGAAACTAAAATAAAAGGCATGGAGCTCCTCAAAGATCTTGATAAAACTACTGATAAATTAAATATGTGGGCATATACTCCAAAAGATCTTGTCATTAAAAACATGAGATCTACAAGGTATCCAGAAAAAAATATTAAATATATAGAAGGTAAAGTTGAGCAAACTCTATCTGAAAATAATCCGGGAGAAATTGCACTCCTAAGACTAGACACTGATTGGTATGAATCCACAAAGATTGAGCTTGAAATGCTTTACCCTCTTCTGGTTAGTGGCGGTGTTCTTATAATTGATGATTATGGTCACTTCCATGGTGCAAAGAAAGCTGTTGATGAGTATTTCCATAGTATTAATGAACAGCCATTAATGCATCGAATTGACTACTCAGGGAGAATGATCATAAAAAGATAATGATTAGAATTTATTATAATCGAAAATGCGCTGTGTGTAACATTGAAATATCTCATTATAAAAAGAAAAATATTTCTAATTTAATTTGGGTTGACATTAATACCCCATCGAAAGATCTAAAAATCTTAGGAAAATCACATAAAGAAATGATGAGGAGACTTCATGTGGTAGATGATGAAACTATTTACTCTGGTGCAAGCGCATTTATAGTATTGTGGAGCAACTTACCTAATTACAAGTTATTAAGTAAAATTTTGAATTTACCTATAATTTTTCAAGTTTTTAATATCTTCTATGAATTTATTGCTTTTTTATTATTTATAAAAAATAATCGTGGCTTAAAATAAAATTAATTTACTTTTTAAGATCACTAATATGTTTAGAAAGTGCAGAAGATGATTTTTGAATTTCTATAACAAATAAGAGTATAGATGCGCTTAATAATATTGTGGCCACCCCAAACAAACTAAAAGCAACAGAAGGCACATCTATATATCTAAAAAATATCGTTAATAGATTAGCAATAAATGCTAGTCCAGCAAGCGTCTGCATTGATTTTACTAAGAACAATCTATCTGTTAATAATTCTATTTGTTCAGTAAACTTATCTCTTACTTCTTCTTCTTGAAGAACTCTATCATGTAAGTCTCTAATTAATTTACTTAGAGAGCTATATCTGTTGCCAAAGACAATCATCATTAATGGGATAGCTGGAAACAACAACGCTGGGTACCAAAAGTTTAAATCTTCCATAAAAAAACCTCTAAATCTATCTTATGTAATAATTAACTAAATTATTACATATTATTATTTTTTTGTCTGTTTTTCCCATCTATCAAGAATTTTACTTGAAGAATTCATTTTTGGACCCCCCACATTAAATTTGAACGATACATCATTATCGTTAACAAATATATTATATTCTGGTGTATTAATCTCTCCTCTATCACCACCATTACAAAAGACTATCTGGTCATCTGGATATAATACTTTAGTTTTTTTTATTGCATCAATAGCAGTATCATCACTATCATCAAAATCTATGATGTCACTAACCATATATAATGCCTTAATTACAGCAGCCCTTTCTTTATAATCTAGAAAATATTTACCCTTTTTTCTCGCTAACCATTCATCAGAATTAATTCCTACAAGCAACAAGTCTCCTTCATTTTTTGCAGACATAAAATAATCTATATGGCCTGAATGTAATGGGTCAAACCCTCCTGTAACTAATGAGATTTTCCTAGGCATACTTTACTCAAAGTTTACCAAAAGTTTACGACGCATTTCAAAATAATTCTCTTCATCTATAATTCCTTGATTGTATTTAATCTTAATATCCTCAAGCTTTATTAAGGTTTCAGAAACTAATTTCTGATAATTATCGCCTTTAGGCTGAGCACATCCTTTTTTATTATAAATTTTTAATAAATGCTCTTTACGTTCAGAAGCATTATATTCCGCATGGATTGATGATCCGTAAGTCACAAAATAAGCTGGAAAGAAAAAGAGACCAGATAATATATTTTCATTTGTTACACCTTTGCTTGCATGAGCCTCATCTTCATTTAAATCAGCTTTCTCAAACGCAAGCCTTAACTCATTACATGTCATTACCTCATCATTAGCCTGCATTATATCAATGGCTTTAGGTGTTGCACATGAAGAAATAAAAATACCTATAACAAGATATGAAACCAATTTTTTAATCATTTTTATTTACACTTTTTTCTAAAAATACATGGTTCTACGGGATTTGTATAACCCCATAAACCTTTATTATTTATTTTAGCATGGTTTTCTAAATTTATAAGATAACTGTTAGATCTATATTTTCTATAAACCCAAGCATTGCCGCTTTTAATCATCTTAGCATTTATATATATTGCTTCATTATTATTATAAAGATAAATATCAGCTAACTGTCTTCCATATCTATCATCTTTATCTGTAACTACAAAAACTTTTTTGTTTAATAATAAATTCTCAAGGAAGTTTTTCGATTTAATTCCATAGTCTTGTTTTTTTTCTGGAGCATCAATGTATAACAATCTAATAGTGCTAGTAGTCTCTCCTGCTTTAATTTTGATGCTATCTCCATCAGTAACTTTAACAACCAGAGCCTCATATTCAGATGCATTGATATCGATTATAAATAATGAAAAGAAACTAATTGCTACCAACAAATATTTCATATAGATTTTATAAAATTTTCTATTTCCTTTGAGAATCTATTAGTATCAACTAGAAATGAATCATGTCCCTGAATACAATCGAGTTCTTTATACTCGACTATAGTATTAGATAATGACAATAATTCTGCAATTTCTTTTTGTTGTTGCGATGGAAAAAGAATATCTGTAGTTACACCAAGGACCAACGCTTTATCTATTTTCGTTTTAGAAATCGCATCTAATGTTGATTCACCATGTTTAGCTACATCAAACCAATCCATTGCTCTAGATAGATATAAATAGCAATTAGCATCAAAGATATTCTGAAACTTCACAGCCTGATGCTCTAAGTAAGACTCAATTTCAAACTCAAAGCTTGTGTTCTCAATACCAAAAGTATTTTGATTCAGCTTATTATCATCAGATTTTTTTCGACCAAACCTTTGTGTCCATTCAGAAGCTGATCTATAAGATGTCATTCCAATTTTTCTGGCAATACGCACACCATTCAATGGTGGTTTTTCGTAAGAATAAAAACCATTATTCCATAATGGGTCTTTTCTGATTACTTCTCTTTGAAGAGATCTTAATGCAATTGCATATGGAAGCGCTTGAGTTGCAGAAGATATTAAAATAAGATTCTTAACTAAAGTACTATGCAGAATCGAAAAAGCAAGTGCTTTCATACCTCCTAAAGACGGGCCAATTAAAACTTTTATCGAATCAATACCTAATTTCTCTAGTAATAAAGATGATGCATTAGCCATATCCTCAACAGTTAGCTCAGGAAATGTTAGCCTGTATGGCTCATTTGTCTTTTTATTAATCGATACCGGGCTTGTTGATCCAAAACAGCTGCCCAACGTATTTATGCAAATAACATAATGATCTTTTGTGTTTATTGCCTTATCAAGACCTACTACTGCTTCCCACCAACCTGGAGTCTGATCAACAGAAGAGGAAGTTACATGTGAGCTAGCTGATAAACCAGTAAAAATTACAATCACATTAGATTTATCTTTGTTAAGAGAACCCCATGTTTCATAAGCAATATTTAACTCCGAAAGCATGCCGCCTCTAACAAGATCAAAGTCGTCTGCAACTTTAGTTACTGTAGCAGAATCATTATTATGCTTAAAAAGCTGAATAATATTTTTATTTGAATCTGTTTTCATAAAGCGATGTTAGTATAATTCTCGATTTAAAACAATTAATAAGTTATCATAGAAAAGTTTTTTGTTAAGGTTTCCGCGCATATCAATTTTCAAAGTCTGCAAAATTCTAATAATATGGGTCGCTCTTAAACTGTTAATTGGGATTTTCTTAGATAATGCAATATAAATTCCTTTTATGCTGCTAGCGTCATCTAGGAATGAGCCTTTCATCAATATATAAAATAATGACATAAGATAGTCAATGCATAAGCACCCTCTTTCCATCCAATCCTTAGAAAGAGTTATCGGATTAATTTTATTTTCATATAAATCAGATAACTCAGCCTCAAACAACTTATAATTATTGAGATACTCATATTCTTTATTCATATCTTTTAAACTCGGCTTTGATGATAAATAGAAATCATAATGAGAGTCATATGTATTTTTAGTTTCATTTATATTATATCTAAAAAGATGACATCTACTCTTAACTGTGTCCTTAATTGATTCTACCTCAGAAGCTAATAATAAAAAAATACATGGTGAATTTGTTTCTTCTAGCGTCTTAAGTAATGCTGCAGATGATTGGGCATTTAGATAGTTACAATTATTGATAATAATAAACTTGTGTTTATATCTCGGGGTAATATTAGTAAATTCTTTTAAATCTCTGATATGGTCTATTGCTATATCTGACCCAACTCTACAATTATCAAACTTGTCTTCGAACCCTAATTCATACAACAATCTTTCTTTGTTACTAATCATTCGCTCAAATTTTCCAGATTTATTATATAAAGGCAAAGACAAATAAAATATATCTGAGCTTGACATTAAGTTATCAGAATATGCAATATCATTAGATTCATAGTATTTTTTAATGAGATGATTAACAAAAGAATATTTTCCTGTAGCATTAGGAGAATGAATAATTATATTATAATTTCTTTTTTTAAAATCATACTGGTTAGAAAATTGATTAAGGTTGCCTTCTAGGTTATTCATTTATTAACTTGTCCAAATATCCCTTTAATACTTTTTCAACATCATTTTTATCACCATCTGTCAAAACACTAACAACTTTAGCATTATTTTTGAATACTTCTGAATATGCATCTTTAATTTTTATTAAAAATTCTTTTCCCTGGTTTTCAAATTTATCTGATATATCTCTTTTATTAATTCTTGAGAAACTAGTATCAATAGATGCGTCAAGATGGAATATTAGAGAAATATTTTTAGAGAAATACTCATCTAGAGCATTATGTAGCTCAATAACTTCTTTATTACCTTGAGAAATGCCTTGATATACCAAAGTTGAGTAATGAAACCTATCACAAATAACATACTTACCTTCTGATAACGCTTTTAGGATAACATTGTTATAGTTGTAAACTCTTGAGGCATAAAACAAAACTGCTTCAGATACTGAGTCTAGATTAGAATTGGTGTCTAATAATATATCTCTGACTGATTCTCCGAAAGTAGTGCCGCCAGGCTCTCTTGTAACTATACATTCAACATCACACTTCTTAAGATAATCAGAGACATACTGTATATGGGTAGATTTACCAGTTCCCTCATTACCTTCAAATATTATAAATTTTCCAATAGCCATACATTAATATATAAAATCCTTAAGTATATTATATATTATATGGTCCTTAGAAAATTTATTATTTTCAATTTGATCAATAAAAACTAAACCCTGAACCGAGTTAACTTTAAATGAAACATCATAATTCTTTAAAGTCTTGATAGATATATCTTTTTCTAGGACCTTATATTTTTTATTCTTTAAATATTTAATAATTTGATTTTTTATTATTCCATCAATTCCACATTTAGCTATCTTTGGAGAATAGAAAATTATATTTGACTTATTTGTTTTAGCAAAAAATATATTTGATGATAAAGTTTCTATAATATTATTATTATGTGTAACAACCAAATCATCTATATTTTTCTGCATATTCAATTCGTTCGCAATTAAACATTGATCAATCCTATTTAAATGTTTAATTTTTGCTAAATCAGAATTCTCGTAAATATTATAGTTAGAGATTTTTAATTTGATTGCTTTATTTTTTTTAACAGCTAATGTCTTATCATGTTTGATGAAATATAAATTATGACTTATATCTTTTGTAAATTTATAACCAAATGTACTAGATCCACGTGTTAAGATTATTTTGATTACACAGTTTGTTTTTTTGCCAATAGACTTTTTTATATTTTTTTTAAGGAGATCCAAACTAGGCTTATTAAGTTTTAGTTTTTTACATCCAGCATGAAGTCTTTTTGTATGATCTATTAAATATTTTATTTTTGAGTCTTTTATAAGAATTGTTTCAAATAAGCCATCTCCATAATTAAAACCTCTATCATGAATAGAAATGTTTTTTGGATTTATGAAGATATTAAACTTAGAATGATTCATTCAACTGATCAATCATATTTTGAAAATACTATAGAGCCATTCGTTCCACCAAAACCAAAAGAATTAGTTAAGGCATGCTTAATATCCATTTTTTTGGATGACTTAATATTAAAATCCAAATCGCACTCGGGATCTTGATTATCCACATTTATTGTTTGATGTATGGTTTGATTCTTTAAAGATAACACGGTTACTAGTGCCTCAACTCCGCCTGCCGCGCCAAGCAAATGCCCTATCATTGACTTAGTGGAATTTATAACTAAGTTTTTTGAATGGTTTCCAAATAAATTTTTAACAGCTTTTGCTTCAACAATGTCACCTGCAGGTGTTGATGTTCCATGAGCATTAATATAGCTTACATCTTCGATATTTAAGTCAGCATCTTTTATAGCGTTTTTCATGCTTCTCTGCGCGCCTTCTCCGCTCTCCGACGGGAGAGTCATATGAAAAGCATCAGCGCTCATGCCATAACCGGATAGCTCCGCATATATTTTCGCCCCTCTTCTTTTCGCATGCTCTAATTCTTCAAGTACCAACACTCCAGCACCATCACCAAGGACAAAACCATCTCTTCCTGTGTCCCATGGTCTACTAGCCTTCTCTGGATCATCATTTCTTGTGGATAATGCTCTGGCAGCTGCAAAACCACCTATACCAAGAGGTGTAGTAGCCATTTCAGCGCCGCCACATATCATTAGATCAGCATGAGAGTATTGTATTTGCCTATATCCCTCTCCTATATTATGAGTACCTGTTGTACACGCAGTAACAATTGATAGGTTCGGACCCTTATAACCATATTTAATGGACAAATTACCAGAGATCATATTTATTATAGTCGCAGGTATAAAAAATGGAGAAATCCTCTTAGCGCCTGATTTCAAATAAGTATTATATGTTTTTTCAATACTAGGTAAGCCTCCAATTCCGGATCCTATTGCAACACCAATTCTTTCAAGATCCAAATCACAATTTTCTAGGCCTGAGTCTGTGATAGCATCTATGCCAGCAGCCATCCCATATTGCATAAATAGGTCTAACGTGCGTTGCTCTTTAATGTCAAAATATTTTTCCGCATTAAAATCTTTTATGGGCGCAGAAAATTTAACAGGCATGTCGCTTGCATCAAATACTGTAATTGGTTGAACGCCAGATTTACCAGCATTAAGGGCTGACCATAAGTCATCAACAGTATTTCCAACCGGCGATATACATCCCAAACCAGTAACTACGACTCTTCTTTTTTGCATTTTTATTAATTATAGATTTTTATTAACATAATCAATGGCTTGTTGAACAGTTGTTATTTTTTCGGCTTCTTCGTCCGGAATTTCCGTATCAAATTCTTCTTCAAGACCCATCACTAATTCGACTGTATCAAGAGAGTCAGCACCTAAATCATCAATGAACTTTGAATCATTTTTTACATCTTCTTCTTTTACCCCAAGCTGTTTTACTACAACACTTTTTACTCGCTCATCTATATTACTCATGTTTTTTTATCTCCTTCATTTATATTATACTGTGATGATATCTACAAACATTCTACAAGAAATTTACTTGTTTTCACATATATAACCCACCATTTACATTAATATTTTCACCCGTGATGTAAGACGCCTTATCAGATGCCAAAAACCCTACCACGTTCGCCAATTCGGATGCCAGCCCCATTCTTCCAAGTGGAATCGACTTAATAAGCATGTCTTTCTGAGAATCTTTTAATTTTTTTGTCATATCTGTATCAATAAATCCTGGAGAAATAGTATTTACTGTAATATTTCTGCTTGCAACTTCTTTAGCTAACGATTTTGTGAAACCTAATAAGGCTGATTTTGTTGATGAATAATTTGTTTGGCCAGCATTACCGCTAACACCTACAACAGAGCCTATATTAATAACTCGACCATATCTGTCTTTCATCATGTCTTTGACAAATTCTTTTGTTATACGGTATATCGAGGTCAAATTAGTGTCTATTACATCGTCCCACTCTTTATCGCTCATTCTAATTAAAAGATTATCCATTGTAATGCCAGCATTATTTACTAACACTGAGACTTTGCCATACTCACTTGTTATTTTTTCGTTTAAAGCCGCAACAGCATTTTTGTCAGTAACATCAAAAATAACACCACAGCCGCTTCCATTGATTGATTTTAATGCATTATTAACGTCATCAACGCCTTGCCGTGATCTAGAAGTGCCTATTACGGTAAAACCATCATTTAATAGAGAAATCAGTATTTCTTTACCGATACCCCTGTTTGCTCCAGTAATTAATGCTATTTTTGACTCAGTCATTATATGCCTCACTAACTTCATCAATAGACTCATATTTGTCTATAGAAGAGCTCATCACTCCATCTTTGTTTATTAAGATTTTGCTATTCAACCCAGTTAGAACCTTACCTGGCCCTATCTCAATATATTTGCCTATATTTTCACTGAATATCTTTTCAATGGTTTTTTCCCATAATACAGGATTACAAACTTGGTCACACAAAGACTTAATTATATCAACTTTACTGTCTTTTATCGATGCATCTGAATTATGTATAACTGGGAATAAACTTTCTTTTTTTAAAATATCTATGTTATTCAATAATTTAAATAGCTTATCTGAACATGATTTCATGATTGATGAGTGCGCAGCGACACTGACCGGCAAAATAATAACTCTCTTTACTCCTTGCGCTTTGAATTCAGACTCACATAAGTCGATAAGATTTTTGTGTCCAGCAATCACAATCTGATTTTTTGAATTATAATTAACAGGCTGAATAATCTCTTTATCAGTTGATAGTTGCTTGCAGACTTTCTCTACAGTCTCAGATAAATTCATTTCAGGATTATTTGTCATTATTGCAGCCATTCCACCTTGTACCCCAGTCATAGCATCAACCATAAACTTAGCGCGTTCTGTAACTAGATTAAGACAATCTTCTAGGGATAAAGTCTGATTGGCTACTAAAGCTGAATACTCCCCTAGACTGTGACCTGCAGCAAACAGGGGCATAACAGTTATCTTATTAATCCAAACATTCCACATGGCTATAGATTTCGCTACCATGATCGGCTGAGTATATAT
>JAYNVZ010000017.1:0-208 GCA_038101125.1 Gammaproteobacteria bacterium
CACCTGTATCCTCTGCTAGTCTTTGTACTTGCTCATCAACATAGTAATGAGCAATAATTTTAGCATTATTTTTTAAAAGTAATTGTTTAATGCTTATAAGATGATCTGTATAACTCATAATTATTTTTTAGGTTTTATAGATGAAATTGATAGCTCTTTAAGTTGTTCATTATTATATTGGTCAATTTTATTTTTAACTAAGTTTATT
>JAYNVZ010000017.1:240-20532 GCA_038101125.1 Gammaproteobacteria bacterium
AACATCAGACGGAGCATCGGTCATCAAACATGATGATGACTGTGTTTTTGGAAAAGCAATTGTATCTCTTATGGAGTCTAGTTTGAGTAAAAGCATTACAATTCTATCAATGCCAAATGCAATACCTCCATGTGGAGGACACCCATAAGATAAAGCTTTAAGAAAGAATCCAAATTTAGAATTCATATCTTCTTCTTCTATTTTTAGGAGTTCAAAAATTTTCATTTGGACATCCTTAGAATGAATACGTATCGAGCCTCCGCCGATTTCATTACCATTTAAAATGAGATCATAGGCTCTTGAATTGATTGAATAAATGTCATCATTTGATGAAAGATCATCTGAGTTAAGTGGTGCTGTGAATGGGTGATGTATAGAGGTAGGTTCTCCATTTGAGTCTTTTTCAAATAAAGGATAATCTAAAACCCACAAAAATTTCCAGTTGTCCTCTATAAGATTTAATTGAACTCCAAGTTTTTTAATGAGGGCAGCCATAGAATCATTAACAATATCTTTTTGATCAGCAGAAAAGAATATCAAATCTCCATCAGTAGCATTTACATGATTTAATATATTTTTAATTACATCTTCATCTAAAAATTTTTTGATAGGAGAAATAATCCCAGCATCTAAATCATTAACATTTTCACATTTGAAATATGCTAAACCCTTCGCACCAAAATTCTTAACTAAATCAGTCAAATCATCAATATCTTTTCTAGAAAGAGATATTCCATTTGGCACTCTTAACGCCGTAATTCTAGAATCAGTATTATTCACATGATCTGAGAAAACTTTAAACTCAACATCACTAACAATATCTTTGATATCAATCAGATTTAGTGGATTACGTAGATCAGGTTTATCGCAACCGTAACTTCTAATTGCGTCACTAAAAGACATTCTCTCGAAAATTAATTCTTCTTTGAAATTCATCAGATCTTTAAAAATCTTATTACACAGACCCTCTACAAGAGTTATTACGTCCTCTTCATCTACAAATGAAGCTTCAACATCCAACTGAGTAAACTCTGGTTGTCTATCAGATCTGAGATCCTCATCTCTAAAACATTTTGCAATTTGAAAATACTTATCGATACCGCCAATCATAAGTGTTTGTTTAAAAAGCTGTGGTGATTGTGGTAATGCAAAAAACTTTCTTTCGTGAACTCTGCTAGGTACTAAATAATCTCTTGCACCTTCAGGTGTTGTCTTAGTTAGTATAGGTGTTTCTATATCTATAAAATCATTTGAATAAAAATATTCCCTAATTGATGCTATTAATTTTGACCTAAACCTTATGTTTTTTTGCATAATATTGTTTCTGAGGTCAAGATATCTATATTGTAATCTTTGATCCTCATTGACATTAATATCATTTATTTTAAACGGTGGGTTATCAGACTTATTTAATATATCCATTGATGAAACTATAATCTCTATAGATCCCGATGCTATTTCAGAATTTATTGCTCCCTCAAGTCGAGGACTAACAGTTCCTTCTATACAAATCACATACTCTGATCTTATTGACTCAGCTAGTTTAAAAAGACCTTGATCGTCAGGATTAAAGACCAACTGAACAATACCTGTATGATCACGTAAATCAATAAAAATAATTCCACCGTGATCACGACGCTTAGCCACCCAGCCAAAGACTTTGACAGTATTTTTGATATGTTTGTCATTAACTTCATTACAATAGTAACGTTTCATCATTTTCACTTTTTCCTAATTATTTTTCAGATGTATTCGATTTAGGTTTATCATCAGATTTCTTTTTCTTGAAATCAGTTTCATACCATCCAGAACCTTTGAGTCTAAAGCCTGATGAAGATATTAGTTTTTTAACCTTGCCTTTGCTACAAACTTTGCAGACATCTATATCTTTATCAGATATTTTCTGAAAATGTTCAAATATCGAACCACAATCTTGGCATTTATATTCGTAAATTGGCATATATTTGTATTTCAGCAATAGCGTTAATTCTTTATAGTATTATACAAAAAAAATGAAGTTTTATCTCGCATAAATATAGTGTATAATCCTCGCTTAAATAGACTATGAAATCAATATATAAATTAATAACACTACCAATTATGATATTATTTGCTTCTGCGGGTATGACTGATACTCCACTTCCAGGCAAAGATAAAGCAGAAACTTGCCTTGGTTGTCATGCTATAGAGGGTTATAACAATGTCTATCCAACCTATAAGGTCCCTAAAGTAGCGGGACAAAATGCTGATTACATCATTTCTGCTCTTAAATCTTATCGTAATAAAGACAGAGTTCATGAGACAATGCATGCGAATGCCTCTGCACTAACAGATCAAGATATAATCGACATAGCTAAATACTTCGAGTCACTCAAATGAAAATAATTAAAGTCCTATTAATAATACTTACAATACCTTTATCTATTCAAAACGTAGTCGCAGATTATAATGCAGGTCAAGAGAAATCACAGGTCTGCGCAGGTTGTCATGGCGCTGATGGTAATTCACAAATTACTATGTATCCAAGGTTAGCTGGGCAACATAGAGATTATTTGGTTTATGCATTAGAGGGCTATAGGTCTGGGGATCGTAAAAACGCTATTATGAGTGGTTTTGCTAAAGGATTATCAGATCAAGATATTCGAGATTTATCTGAGTATTATTCGATGCAAAAAGGATTAAAAACTCTACCCAAAAAATAATTTATAGTTTCTTAGATTCAATTGATCTATATAATGCCGGGACCAAATAAAGAGTTATAAGTGACGATAAACCAATTCCCCCAAGAACAACGATTGCCATAGCATATCTGCTTTCAGCTCCTGCTCCACTACTAAGAACGAGAGGTAGTGCTCCAAGCATTGTAGATAAGGTAGTCATTAGCACAGGTCTGAGTCTAATAAGAGATGATTCAAAAATTGCTTCTTCAATATTCTTGCCTTCTTTTCTAAGCTGGTTAGCAAATTCTACTACCAAAATACCATTTTTTGTGATCAAACCCACCAACATCAAAAAACCGATTTGACTATAAACATTTATAGATGTCCCTGTTAAAAAAATTGTATAAAGACCGGCTGTTAAGGCTATTGGTACTGTAAATATTATTGCCAATGGTCTTCTAAAACTTTCAAACTGTGCAGCTAATACTAAATAAACTATCAGTATTGCAAACAAAATAGTTATCTCTAAGCTATTACCTGACTCAAAATATTCTTTCGAGGATCCACTATAAGAAATCTTAGCATTAGCAGGCAACGATGTCTTAGCAAGATTAGTAACATCCTTTAGCGCATCACCAAGAGGGTATCCAGGTGCCAAAGATGCAGAAAATATTGTTGACGGCATTCGATTAATCCTTTGTAAACTTAAGCTTGTAGATGTTTGCTGAGATTTTACTAAATTAGAGAGTGGTATCAGAGATGATTTAGATGACTTAATATAAATATTATCTAAGCTATTTAAGTTAACTCTGAATTTTTCATCGGCTTGCAAAATCACATTATATGTCAAACCATCTTTAGAAAAAGTTGTGACTTTATTTGATGCAAGCAACGTCTCCATAGTTCTTGCAATTGACTCAGCAGAAACACCTAGTTCATAAGCTTTATCTCTATCAATCTGTAAATTTAGCCTAGGGTTAGATATTTTATAATCTATATTTTGGTTCTTTAGATTCAAGCTAGAAGATTCTTTAATGAGAATATTGCCCCAATTATTGATTTCTTCATAATTATTTCCACTTATAACAACTTGAACTGGAGGTTTAAATCTACTTCCGCCAAGACTAGGTGGATTTATGGCAAATATTCTAGCCCCAGGTATAGAAAGAAGCTTAGGAAATATTTCTCGAACTATTTTTTTTTGGTGTCTCCTATCATCCCAGCCTGTCAAGGTTGTGAACATAAATGCTGAATTTACAGCTCCAGGTCTTCCGGAAAACCCTGGAGCTACAATAGAAAATATTGTAGATATTTCTCCATTTTCAGAATACTGCTCTAGAGTTTTTTCAACTTGTTTCACGATTGAATCAGTATAATCAAGTGTTGCGCCTTCAGGACCGGATACAGAGATAATAAAAATACCTCTATCTTCAGTTGGTGCAAGTTCTTTTTGAATAACCTGAAATAAAAACACTGCAACTACTATCATAAGCATAGAAGATATATATACTTTCTTAGGATTATCTTGAGATGCTTTTAATGAGTTCTTATAAAATTTTCTAAATTTTGTTATTAGCGTGGGCTCATAGTCTTTCTTAATTTGGGGTTTTATTAGTTTTGAGCATAACATAGGAGTTAAGGTAAGAGCCACAATACTGGAAAAGATTACGGCGAAAGATAATACAACGCCAAATTCAATAAATAGTCTCCCGGTTTTACCGTCCATGAAAGATAAAGGTAGAAAAACACTTATTAAAACCAAAGTAGTTGCAATAACTACAAAAGTTATTTGTTTAGCGCCTAGTACCGATGCTACTTTTGGTGATTCTCCATTGTCTAAACGACGTTTTATATTTTCAAGAACCACAATAGAATCATCAACAATTAATCCTATGGCAAGCACTAAAGCTAAAAAAGTTAATACATTTAATGAATATCCTAGAGCATAAATTACATATAATGTAGATATCAGCGATACTGGTATAGTAATCGCAGGTATAAATGTAGCTGAAGCAGTAGATAAAAAATAATATATTACCGCGATAACCATAAGCATCGAAATTATCAGAGCAAAATTAACTTCAGAGATAGATTCTTCAACAAATACAGATTGATCATAACCTATGAACATATCAATGTTTTCAGGTAAAGACGGTCTAATTAGCTCAAGTTCATCTTTAACTGCTTTAGTTACCTTCAATACGTTTGATTTTGTCTGACGTACAATTCCAAGTCCAATGGCATTATCGCCATTAGCTCTTAAAAAACCTCTCTTGCTCTCTGCGCCTATAACAATATCTGATATGTCTCCTAGTCTAATCTTTTTATTATCATAATTTTTAATAACAATATCTTTGAACATATTTATTTCAGATAACTTAGATTTTACCTGTATACCTATTTCTGTCTCTGTAGACTCAAGTCTCCCAGCAGGTTTTTCAATATTCTCTTTTTTTATAGATGATAGGACATCATCTACAGTAATTTTTCTTGATGACATTTTATCTGGGTCTAGCCAGATTCTTATAGCATATTTTCTCTCCCCACCAACAGTAACAGAAGCAACACCAGGCAAGATTGATAGTCTATCAATTATATTTCTATCTAGATAATCATTTAATTGGATGGTGTCTAACTGTTTACTTGTAAAACCTACCCATAAAACAGCTCTTGCATCTGTGTCTGACTTGGCTACTCTTGGTTTATCAGAATCAATTGGGAGTCGAGGCGAAGCTCTTGAAACTTTCTCTCTAACATCATTTGCTGCTGACTCCATGTCTCTCGAGAGATTAAACTCGATTCTAATACTTGATAGCTCGTCTTTACTTTCAGACTTTATCTCTTTGATGTTTGAAATGCCTGCAAGAGAATCCTCAAGAATCTGCGTAATATCCCTCTCGACTATTTCAGCGGATGCACCTCTATATACTGTACTTACAGTGACAACAGGTTTATCAATATCCGGATACTCTCTAATACTAATTTTGTCATAAGATACTAGACCAACAAGAACTAGAAATAGACTTATAACTGTAGCTAAAACAGGTCGATTAACTGTAATTTCAGATATATGCATTTTAATTTAGAATCTTAATTTTAGAACCATCTTTTAATTTTTCTTGGCCCATATAAATAACTATATCATTATTGCTAAGACCTGACTTAATCTCAATTGAAGAATTAGCTTTTATTCCTATTTGCACCTCAGTCAATTTTGCTGTGTCTTTATCGACTTTATATACAAAATGTTTCTCATTTATACTTAAGAGAGATTCCTCAGGGATTAATATTGCATTAGCATTCTCTTCTAAAAATATATCTACTTTCATTAATAATCCAGGTTTTAAAACATTAGACTTATTATCTATTAAGGCATATGCCTCTATTGTTCGAGTCTGAGTATCAATCCTAGTGTCGACGAATTTAAGATCACCATAATACTCATAATTAGGTAAATTATCAGAGGTCACCAAAAATGATAGTTTTTTCGATAGATATGGCATTAACCTTTCTGGTAAATCTAGTGGCAGCTTCATGACATTGAAATTATCTAACGATGTTAGTAGATCGCCTTTTGAAACATTTTGACTAGATTTTATTTTACTAAGACCAATAACACCCGAAAAAGGTGCATGAATTTTCGTAGAGCCCACTTTATCAGACGATATTATTGAATAGAGGGGTTGACCTTCTCTTACAAGTGAGCTCTCTGTAAAAAAAATCTTATCGACTATCCCGTTTACTTTGCTAGTAATATTAACAGATTCATAAGACTCTATTACAGATAGTGCTCTGTAGCTATATTGAGCGATATCAATATCAACCGGTACTGCTTTAACTGAGGTAACTCTTGTTTGATTCATGAATTTGCTAAAATACATATATTTCAAATATAAAGATGTCGCGCCATAGATTAAACCGATAATAAATAATGATACGAATATTTTAAATAAGCCTAATGACTTAAAATAATTTAATACTTTATTTTGCATACACTATTTTATCCATATTAGAGAAGCAATTCTACCGGTATTATTCTCACCTCGATATGAATAATATAAATTAGAGTTTTGATATGTACACATATCATCTGTGTAGATCTTAGTGACGCCCTTACTTTTTAGAAGCATTTTTGCTGCAGATTTTAAATCAAGTTTCCATCGTTCATTGTCATACTTAGTAAATATCTTAGTTGATATCTTAGAAAGCTTCTTATGAACATCTTCTCTTACAAGATAATTATCAGCGCTGATAGAAGGACCTATCCAACAAATTAAATCCTCAGGATTTTTTGTAAATCTTGTTACAAATTTTGTTATGATACCATTCGCTAAGCCTCTCCAACCAGCATGTATTACTCCAACTTTTGTTCCCGAAGAATTACAAATAAGGATAGGTAAACAATCTGCAGACAGAACAGAGCATGCAAGACCAGGTGTGGAAGTATAACACGCATCACAAACTAAGTCCTTTTTTGAATCTATTACCTTTCTGATATAAGAACTATGTATTTGTTTCATCCAAACAGGCTCATCTATTAGACCAAGTGTTTTTTTTAACTCTTCCCTATTTTTCCTAACACTAACTCTAGAATCCCCAACATCATAACTTAAATTAGAGTGTCCAAATTTATTTTTACTATATCCGCCGATTCTAGTTGTATAACAACAACCTATATTATCTGGGGCACCCCAAGATATTTTTTTAATTTGTATTGGCATAACTTGTTTCCTCAATTAAAGATTCTAGTTTTTTGAAGGAATTTGGTTTCTCACATTCTATTTGAAAAATATTATCAGTAATTGGATGCCTAAACTCTAATGATGAAGCATGTAATGCATGATCATCTGATGAGCGTGAAAGTAGTTCAAAAATATCAGGGTACTTTGTAAAGATAGTTTTCTTAAAACCATATAACTTATCACCAATTACTGGATGGCCAATATGTGATAGATGAACTCTTATTTGATGTGTTCTGCCTGTAACCAGCTCGACTTCTAATGAAGATGCTTTTTCAAATCTTCTTAGGACTTTTATTTTAGATATTGATTCTTTGCCAGTTTCAGTTACTGACATTTTTTTTCTATTAATTTTATGTCTTCCAATTTTCTCATCGATTTTTGATACATTGTTAATAATTCCAGAAACTAATGTATGATACTTTTTTATAACTTTTCTGTCTTGTATTTGCTTAGTAAGATTATTATGCGACTGTAATGTCTTAGCAATAATCAATAAACCAGATGTTTGCTTGTCTAGACGATGAATAATACCTGCTCTAGGTATATTTCTTAACTCAGGGTATTTAAATAATAGAGCATTCTGGAGTGTGCCAGAATAATTACCAACTGCAGTATGGGTTACCATGCCACATGGTTTGTCTACTATTAAAAAACTGCTATCATCATGAAGAATATTTATTGGTATATCTTCAGATATAATATCTAACTTTTCATTTTGCATGACCTCAATTTCTACCATTGACTTCGATGTCAATTTATCTTTTGGAGAACATATTTTCCCATTTATTAGTATTTTCTCATTATTGATCCAATTTTTTATACAAGATCTTGAATATTCCGGTAAGTAAGACACCAATAACTGATCAATCCTAAGGTCATTTTTAGGCTCTACGTCAAATCTATAAAAAGTTACATTTTTCATGGTGTTTTCTCACATAACTAATCTATAATAACAAAATGAAAGCTAAAATTCTCCTTATAAACCTTGTATTGATGACTTTATTGTCGAGTTGTTCTTACTGGGAGAGTGCACTAAAAGAAGCAGATCCTACTGTTGGAATGTCAGCCGCTGAAATATATGCTCAGGGGAAAGAATTTCTTGATGTTGAGGATTATCCTAACTCTATTAAATATTTTGATATATTAGAAGCAAGATATCCTTTTGGAAAATATTCTACTCAAGCAATGTTAGATTTAGCATATGCTGCATATCAGTCTAATTTAAAAGATGAGGCAATCGTTAACTGTGATAGGTTTATACGTTTATATCCAAATCATCCGAATGTTTCATATGCATACTATCTAAGAGCGTTATCAAATTTTGATAAAGATAGGAATTTTATAACAGAGTTATTTGCTCAAGATCCATCAAAATATGATGTTACTAAATTGAGACAATCATTCGATGATTTTACAATAGTGGTAAATAAATTCCCTAAAAGTAAATATGCAAAAGATTCAAGAAACAGGCTTATTTATATTAAGAATATGATAGCTGAAAATGAACTATATATTGCAAAATATTATAGCAAGAGATCAGCGCATGTTGCTGCGATAGAGAGAGTAAAATATATGTTAAAAAACTATAGCGGCACACCAAGCTCAGAGGAGGGATTACTAGTGATGATAAATAGTTATAATAATCTAAAGATGAAAGATTTGGCGTATGATGCCTCTAGAGTTTTAAAAGAAAATTATCCTGAATATACAATTACAGAAACTAAAAATAATTTTATAAAAGCTTATAAACAGATGGAGTCATTAGATATGGATGCGAAGGATAAACCTATGAAAGATAACGGAAGTTGGTTTTCTTATTTCAATATCTTTAGCTATTTTTAAGCTTATCACTAATTTTACATACAGGGATTGGCATCATTTTGTGAAGATTTTTAGTTCTAATTTCTAAATATTTTTCTTTGTAAATACTATTCTCGTCTATCATTGCATTTTCTAGTTGCTCATATGTTAGTCCAAGCTGATCTTCATCTGTCCTATCATCTTCCCATAATCCATCTGTAGGCTTGGCAGTCAATATTCCGTCTATAATGCCAAGTTCTTCAGCTAAAGCTCTCACTTCACTTTTTGTAAGATCCGCTATAGGAGATATGTCGACGCCACCATCACCATATTTTGTATAGAAACCAACACCAAAATCTTCGACCTTATTGCCTGTACCTACAACTATACCTGATGATGATTGTGCGACTTGATACAATAACATCATTCTCAGTCTTGATTTAGAATTAGCAAATGCTAGTTCATCATCATGGTTTGTTGCTTGGCAAGTCTGTTTGAAAATATTGAAAGTATCAGAAAGATCAATTTCATATTCTTTAGTATTTTTAAACCTTTTAACTAGTGATGAACAATGAGCTTTACTCAAAGAAATATCTTTAGAGTTTAGAGGAATTTTAACTAAGATAGTTTTAATGTTTGTCATTGAACATAACGTGCTAGTGAGGGCTGAATCAATACCCCCAGAAACACCAATGACAAGCGAGTCGATATTTGATGATTTTTTTACATAATCATCTATCCATCTTACTATATGATTTATTACCTTATTGTTATCCATAGATATACTAATATTGCTAAAGTTTACTTTCAAAATAAGGTTTCATCCAAATCTGATACATTATAGTTTATAATAACAAAATAATACTAATCAACATAAAAATATGCGTATAATAATAGTACTTTTAGTAGTGGTTTTTTTATATATTTTATTAAAACCATTACTTGTAAATAAGAAAATGAAAACAGCTAATAAAAAGAGAGTAGATATTAAATATTGCGAGCACTGCAAATCTTATGTGACATCTGAAGACTTTTGCGGTTTAAAAAATAACAATTATAAACACTGTAAAAATTATAAATGAGACTAATATGACTAGAATACCATTGCTAATAACATTATCCGTAATAATGATAATAGGTATTATATTAACTGTACTTCTTCGGTAAAAAAAATGAAGCCAATCGTAATCTCAGGAAAAATTGGATCCGGAAAATCTACAATTTGCAAACTATTTGAAGACCATGGGCATATGACGATAAGTTCAGATATGATGGCAAAAGATCTAATTAGGACAAATAAAGCAATTAAAGAAAGTTTAATCGAATCGTTTGGTGCTGATATCATGCATAAAGATGATATATCTTTGAAAAAACTTAGATCTATCTTATGCTCATCTGAAGAGAATAAAAGAATAATAGACGCAATAGTTCACCCAGTTTTTTATAGAGAGCTAAATATAGTTATTAGCTCTAGTAAAGATAAACTTGTAATAGAAATACCTCTGATAGAAACATGTCACCGTATTGATACTGATTATACTTTAGTTTATGTAGAAACAGACAAAGATATAAGAAAACATAGATTCTTGGAAAAAAAAGACGCAGATGAAAATATCTTTGAGAGCCTTAATGAGTTACAAAAAATTAAAGATTTATCTTCAATTGATCACAAATATACTATTCATAATAATGGAAACATAAATGACCTAGAGGATAGTTTTAATAAACTTTATGAAGAATTAGATAATGAATAGCTTATCAGACAATCAGGTTTCAATATATGAAGAACCTGTACAAGAAAAAGTTAGAAAGTTTCTTAAAATTGAATACTTGTTTGATAGAATTTATTACTTTAAAAGTAAGGAAGATAAAAGAGAAAACTATACTGCCCTAATGGCTTTGTATGATTTATATGAAATACTATCTAGGAGTGATATTAAGTCAGAATTAATAAGAGAGGTTGAGACTCATAATAAATATTTTAATAAGATAAAAGATTCTCAGTCATCCAATACTGATCAAAGTAAGTTAAATTCCGTAATTGAAAAACAAGAGCTTCTTTTAAAACTTTTATATAGCGTCGAGAGTAATTATCTAGATTATATAGATAATGATGCACTCTGCAAAACTATTTTCAAGAATTGTAACAGTACTATACAGCCCTCATCTGTAGAGTTTTGGTTGACAAGGGATATTGTATTAAGGGAAACGCAGATAGATCTATGGTTAGAACCATTATTATTTATTAAAAAGAGTATAGATTTTATATTAAATATTATTAGAAAGTCTGGTAACTTTAACGACAAGCTTGCAGAAAAAGGATTTTATATAGAAAAGCTTGATCCTAAAAAAAATATATTATTGATTAGAATTACTCTAACATCCGATTTATATTATTATCCACAGATAAGTGTTGGGAAACAACGATTAAATATAATGTTTATGTCAAAAGATGATAAGAATAACCTTATTAGATATAAAGATGATGTACAGTTTATTCTAACTACATGCGTGTTATAATAATTTCTAAAAATTAGTAATTCCTGATACCCCATATCCATTATGATATAAACAATCGTCTAGATCAGACTTTCTCATTCCTCCAAGCGCAAAAACAGGCATGTTAGCCTCTAAAGCAAGATGTCCAAAGCTATCCCAGCCTAATATTTTTTCATCTAATTTGGACGCTAATACTGGTGATAAGAGAATAAAATCAAAATTATGTTTGTTGGCTATGTGTATATCTGAAATATTATGGCAAGATGCAGAATGAGTGAGCTTGTTATTCAGTTTTATAAATTTTGTATTTTCTAAATCTTTTAATTGATCAGATTTGTAGTGTATGCCTTTGAACTCTAAATTTTTAAATAGCTCATAATATGTTACATCTAGTATTAGATCGATATTATTAACGGAACATATTTTAGAATATTTTTCTGCCTGAATGCAATAATGCTCAGTATTTATTTTATTAGATCTATATCTCAGTATGTTACCTGAATATAACTGAGACATTTCTTCATTTTTATAATTATCAGCATCTATCGATGTGATGGAACAATACCTTGGTAAAGATAAATAATTAAGGACTCTAAATGTAGAATCTATGAATTTTTCATTTGATTCAAATGCATTCAAATAAAGTAGTTCTTGATTTTCTTTAGCATAAATATCCTCTTGATAAGCTATTATTTCAAAAATATGTAGCTTAACCTGCATATGATCATAATAATGTATAACTGATCCGATACTATTAAATTTAGTTACTTTTATTCCAAGTTCTTCAAAACATTCTCTATACAAAGCGTCCTCAGGTGTTTCATTTGTTTCTACTTTGCCTCCAGGAAATTCATAATAGTTTTGATAAGGATGCTTGGTCCTCAATGAATAGAGTAACTTATCAGAATCTCTTATTATTGCTAAAGAACACTCAAGAGTCATACAACGTTATGTAGTATATGCGGAATTGATATGCACATATTCATGGCTTAGATCAGATGTTAGTACTGAATGTGAGGAAGATCCTGAATTAAGAAATATATCAACAACTACTTCATTCTTCTTCATGGATTTATTTAATAATTTAAGATTACATTTATTGGACTGTATTCCGCCTGTAAAAATTAACATTTTATTAATATGAAGATCAACTTTTTCAGGTTTGTAATCAATATGATTTAAAGATCCTAGTCTAGCAATAATTCTCCCCCAGTTTGGATCTGCTCCAAACATAGCAGTTTTAATAAGATTAGAATTTGCAAGACTATATGCGACTGATCTAGCTTGAGCTTTATTTTTTGATGCATGAACGTTAATTGTAATAACCTTAGTTGATCCCTCTCCATCCTTAATAATCATCTTCGCGAGATCTTGGCATAGGAAAGACAACTCATGTGATAGTTTTTTATAATTAGAAGGAATATTAAAATCTATTTTTTTATTTTCTCCAGTACTTATTAATACAACACTATCATTTGTGGACATCTCACCATCAACAGATATTGCATTAAAAGAAGTTTCATTGACCTCTTTAATTAGCTTGTTTAATAATCTTTTGCTAAGGTTAACATCGATTGATATAAAAGCTAGCATTGTCGCCATATTAGGCTCTATCATACCTGCGCCTTTACAAATAGCATGAATAGTGATTTTTTTTCTATTTATCAAAAAACTTCTAGATATAGATTTATTAAATTTATCTGTTGTCATAATTGCCTTTGATGCAGATTTCCAAGATGATGTAAAAGAGAATTTATGACTATTAAGTTTTTTTTCTATTTTATCGATAGGCAATTGTCTGCCAATGATGCCAGTCGAAAATAATAATACCTGAGATGATTTACAGTTAAATTTTTCAGATATAAGATTAGTGCACTTCAAAGAATTAGAAGAACCAATCTTGCCTGTACATGCATTTGCATTTCCAGAATTCACCAATATGTATCTTGGTTGTGATTCTAAAATATTCTTTCTAGATAGTATAACTGGCGCTGCTGCATATCTATTTTTAGTTGTAATCATAGCAGTTTTGGCACTAGCAGGTATTTTAAAACATACAGCATCTATATGATTATTTTTTATACCTATATTTAAAGTTTCGATTAATACTTTTGCGCTCATAATTTACCACAACATCTTTTATATTTTTTACCAGATCCACAAGGGCATAGTGCATTCCTAGAAATATTATTATTAGTCTGATTAGGTTTGCTAGATGAATTATTATCTTTCATCATAATCTCAGATATTTCTGGTTTATTAATTTTTATTTTACTAAGTATCTTTATTATCTCAAGATTATTAATCGCTAGCATTTCCTCGAACATCTCGAAAGATTCTCTTTTATACTCATTCTTTGGATTTTTTTGAGCATAACTTCTGAGTCCAACACCCTGTCTTAGATAATCAATTGAGCTGAGATGGTTTCTCCAATCCTCGTCTATAACACTAAGAAATATATTTCTCATTAGTTCTTTTTTATCATTAACATCTAATATATTTAGATTATTTTGAATCTTATCATTTAAACTATTCTTTATAGAATCTTTTAACTTATATCTATTATCAGCTACATCTTCCTCTAAAACTTTTCTGCTATCAATTTCAATAAGGAAATCATTTTTTAAAATGGAATCTAATTTTTCTAAGTTCCATTGGGATGCCGCCAGATCGTCAGGTATATAGGATGATATTAAATCATCACATGTGTAATCCAAGATATTATTAAATATTATATCTATATCATCTGACTTCAAAATGTCATTTCTCTGATTATAAATTACTTTTCTTTGTTCATTAGATATATCATCATACTCCAATAAAGTTTTTCTGATATCGAAATTATGTGATTCTACTCTTTTTTGCGCATTTTCAATAGATTTTGATACCCATTTATGCTCAATGGCCTCACCTTCTTCCATCCCAAGTTTTTTCATAATTTCACTAACTTTTTCAGATGCAAAGATCCTCATCAAATTGTCTTCTAAAGATAAAAAGAAACGAGATTCTCCTGGATCACCTTGTCTTCCTGATCTGCCTCTTAATTGATTATCAACTCTTCTTGATTCATGTCTTTCCGTACCTATGATAAACAAACCACCAAGGTTTTTAATGTTTTCAGGAGAGCCTGCTGAATTTGTAACATCAACAGCTATATCTTTGCCACCCAAGACAATATCTGTTCCTCTGCCAGCCATATTAGTAGCAATGGTCACAGCTCCAAGTGTTCCAGCATTTGCAATAATTTCAGCTTCCATTTGATGATGTTTAGCATTCAAGACTGAATGTTTGATCTTTTCTTTTTTGAGTATTGATGAAATATATTCAGAAGCCTCTATGGAAGTAGTACCAACAAGAACTGGTTGCTGATTTTCATGTATCCTTTTAACTTCATGTATAATTGCATCAAATTTCTCTTTAGCCGTCAAATATATTAAATCTACATGATCTTTCCTTATCATTTTTCTATGTGGTGGTATGACAATCACTTCTAAATTATAAATCTGTTGAAATTCAGTTGCTTCAGTATCAGCTGTGCCGGTCATACCTGATAATTTATTAAATAATCTAAAGTAATTTTGAAAAGTAATTGAGGCATAGGTTTGATTCTCATTCTGAATTTTAACTTTCTCTTTAGCTTCAACAGACTGATGCAAGCCCTCGGACCATCTTCTACCAGACATTTTTCTTCCAGAGAATTCATCGATTATGACTACCTCATCATTTTCAACTACATAATCTATATCTTTATGATACATTAGATTTGCTTTTAGACTTGCATCAATCAAGTGTAAAAGTTGAATATTTTTCGGATCATATAAACTCTCATTTTTTGGTATTAAATTATTAGAGGCCAATAAAATCTCTATCTCAGCATGACCAGACTCACTTAATGATACTGATTTCTGTTTTTCATCTATCGAATATAATTCATCATCTTTATTCTTTTGAATTAAATCGTTTGTGACTTTATTTATTTTTACATAAAGATTACCAGTGTCTTTTGCAGAACCTGAGATGATTAATGGTGTTCTTGCTTCATCAATAAGAACAGAATCAACTTCATCAATGATCGCATAACTTAATTCACCCTGAACTTTTTGATTTATATCATATGTCATGTTATCTCTTAAATAATCAAATCCAAATTCATTGTTAGTGCCATATACAATATCAGACTTATATATATCCTTTCTTTGCTCAGGTGACAACGAACTGGTTATTGTGCCAACAGAAAGACCTAAGAACTTAAATATTTGACCCATCCATTCAGCATCCCTTTCAGCAAGATAATCATTAACAGTTACTATAAATACAGAATCATTTTTCAAACTATTTAAATAAGCAGGCAGAGTGGAAACAAGCGTCTTCCCTTCGCCTGTTTTCATTTCTGCAATTTTTCCATAATGTAGCGCTATGCCACCTAAAAGTTGCTCGTCATAATGCCTCATGCCTAATACTCTTATAGACGCTTCTCTGACTAAAGCATATGCTTCTGGCAATAGTGTGGTTAAATCATCCAAATTCTTTGCTTTTTGTTTTAAATTACTCGTTTCATTAATAAAATCTGACTCAGAAAACTTTTGATATTTATCCTCTAAACCATTAATTATTTTCACGAGAGACCTATATTCTTTGATGATTCTAGTGTTTCTAGTACCGAATATATTTTTAATTATGTTTGTTAGCATTGTGGCTCATATATATTTGTGTAGTTAATACTTTCTATCGTACAATAAGTATAATAGCTCATGAAGAAAATATCATCATTCATACCTGTGCATGTTATCAATAAGGCTGGCTTAATCAAAGAATTAAGTTGTTATATTTCTGATGTGTTTCCCAAAGATATTCTTGATATGATAGAAATTAATAGCATTAAAGATAATGTATTGATTATTAGCTGTAAAAATAGCAGTGTTGCTACAAAAATGAGATTTGAAAAGCAGGTATACCTCGATATTCTAAAAGATAATCCTGTGTGTATAATCGAAGATATCACTATAAGTTTATTAGATTGATGCAGACTAATCTGCTATGACTGGTTCAGGTGTACTATAAAATATAGGAGATTCTGAATCGTTTTGAATCGTAACTTCTTCCCAAGCATGAACATTATTTATAAGTTCTCTAAGTAATAGATTATTAAGATGATGACCTGATTTATAAGCTGAAAAAGAACCTATTAAACCATGTCCTAATAAATATAAATCACCGATAGCATCAAGAATTTTATGTTTTACAAATTCGTCTTGAAATCTTACGCCTTCTTCATTAACAACTTTATAATCATCTATAACAATTGCATTATTAACACTACCTCCTAATGCAAGATTATTTTTTCTTAATAACTCTATATCTTTAGCAAAACCAAATGTTCTTGCTCTACTGACTTGGCTTAAATATGAAACTGAAGAAAAATCTATTTCAGATGATTGAGATGTTTCACTAAATGCAGGATGATCAAAATCTATAGTGAAAGCAACTTTAAATCCATCGAAAGGCTCGATTTTTGCCCACTTTTCATCTTGTTTAACTTCAATTGTTTTTTTAATTTTAATAAATCTTTTTGCCTCAGATTGTTCTTGGATGCCCGCAGACTGAATCATGAACACAAAAGGCCTGGCGCTTCCATCCATTATAGGAACCTCAGGGCCATCTAACTCAACAATAGCATTATCAATTCCAATTCCTGCTAGTGCAGAGAGTAAATGTTCAACGGTTGAAATTTTTATCTCATCATTAGATAGACTTGTGGATAGTCTCGTATCAAAGACATTTTCCAAAGATGCTTTTATAGATGCTGATTCAATATCAGTTCTTTTAAAGACAATACCGGAGTTACTAGGCGCAGGCTTCAAAGTTAAAGATATTTTTTTGCCAGTATGAAGTCCTACTCCAGAAGCTCTTATTTTACTTGATAATGTTCTTTGTTTAAGCATAAGTTATTTTAAATTTTATATGAATATTCTTCATTTTCAAGTCTTTATAGAGGATTTATATATAAAATTGTCATATATCTTTAGACAAATATTATGTATTAAAGTTCTTTTTGAAAATATTTAGAAAATTTATCCCATATCTTTGATAAATTTGTAATTAGCACATTTTCGGAGTTCTGACGATGAGGCATATCTTTCAGTTGTTCTTCTCTATAAAGTAGAAGTCCGACAGCTGTTGAGTATCGTGTTTGACCATTAAAATTTGTGATTCCTGGTATAGGCTTCGGGCTGCCTATTCTAGCTGACATCGAGAATATTTCCTCAGCATATGTATCTAGACCTTCAATTTTGGATCCACCGCCTGTAAATACGATTCCTGCTCTAATTTTTGACGTATATCCACTTGAGCTAATTTCATTCTGAATATCTTTAAATATTTCATCAATCCTACATTTTATGATATGAGTTAAAACAGATTTCTTAACTTCTGTATCAGGTTTATCAGATACCGATGGCACAGGAATTATAACTTCATCAGCATTTAATTCAGGAACTAAGCTACCATATTTCTCCTTAATCTCTTCAGACGCCTCTAAAGAAGTGCAAAGCCCTATTCGTATATCATTGGTTACATTTTGACCTGCAACAGGTATTACAGCTGTATGTTTTATATCACCATCTGTAAATATTGCAATATCGGTTGTTCCTCCACCAATATCAACAAGACAAACACCCAAAGATTTTTCCTCAGGAGTCAAAACTGAGTAACTTGAAGCGACTGGCTGAAGAACAAACTCATCAACATCAAGAAAACTGTTTTCAATACATTTATTTAGATTTTTTTTGGCAGTTGTAGAGCAAGTTATTATATGAACATTTGCTTCTAGTCTTTTACCCGCCATTCCAAGTGGCTCTTTAATACCCATTTGTCCATCAATAGTATAGTATTGAGGTATACGATGAAGAATTTCTTGATCAGCAGGGATGCTAATATCGCTGGCACTAGTAATAACATTTTCTTTATCTTCTTCTGTGACTTCATCATTCATAATTGTGATAGAAGCATTACCATTGTAACTTTGAATATGATTGCCAGCTATACCTGTAGTAACTGATGTGAATTTACAGTTTGTCATCGCTCTGGCTTGATCTTTAGCTTTACGTATACTGCTAACTGTGGCATCAATCTCTGATATTACGCCTTTATTAAGGCCCTTACATGCTTCTTGACCTACACCGACTATCCTTAGATTACCATCTTCATCATAATCTGCGACTAGACATAAAACTTTGGTTGTTCCTATATCAAGAGCTACAATAAATTCAACTTTAGAGTTATTGGTCATGGTTTATAATATCATTATTTACTGTACAGCAAAACCTGTAGGGTATCTTAAATCAATATTCTTTGGATCAAAGTTATTTTTTATATTTGATGTAAATTGATCATAGATAGCAGTAAATTCAGTTAATTTTCTTTCTAGGACATCATGGTTCACTGTAAAATTATATTTATCAGTCTTAATTTTTACCAGATCGAGATCCCGATGAATTTCGACTACATTGAGATTTATTTTAGATAATATATCTTGAATATCTTGATATAAATTATGCGCTTCATTAGAACTACTGACATTACTTCTCAATTTGAGTATTTTTTTTATAGGGTAGCTTCGTGGTATCATTTTATTACCATTTTTATCAATATATACTTTATCATTCCATAGATATATAGGAGAAAACTCAATTAGTCTGACCACTAATACATCAGGCTTTCTAATTATAACTTGAGCAGTATCTAGCCATGGATCTTCCTCTAATTCTTGCTTGATATCAGTAAGACTGACTTGATATAATTTTTCGCCTATGAGTTTATTCAATGTGCTGGATATTTTTTTATTATTAGCATGATTTAAGTTGCCTATCATAACTATCTCTTTAACTTTTTGATCATTGAAAAAAGAATCATAAGAAACTAGTATAAAAACTACCATTAGTGAGAATATTAATAATATAATATTTTTCATATTAATTTTCTAAAAGTAGCTTAATTAAATCAATATAGTTTAATCCAGAATGTTTTGCAGACATTGGTACTAGACTATGACTAGTCATACCAGGAATAGAATTAATCTCAATTAAATTGATTTCAAAATTTTGATTCATAAAAAAATCAATACGCCCCCAGGTAGAACAACCTAATAATGCAAATGCTTCGAGAGCAGTATTATTTATTTTTTCTTGGACTGATGCAGGAAACTTTGGAAAAGTAAAAGAGGTGTTACTATCAATATACTTAGCATTATAATTATAAAATTCTCTTTCTGTGTCTATCTTAATTATGGGGAGTACTTTATTTGATATAATTGGCGCAGTATACTCTGCATGGTCAATATACTGTTCAATGAAATAATCATGCGGGGCAATATCATCAACCATATACTCACATAGCTTTTTATAAGATAAATCACTATTAGTTGTAATAAAGTCTTGTAAATTCAATATTTTAATTCCAACACTTGATCCAGATTTTATTGGTTTAAGCACAATCTTATCACTGAAATTATTAATAGAAATATGCTCAAACATATCAGGTTTTACTATATGATCTTTAGGTCCATCATCACGAATAGGATTAAAAATTTTTTG
>JAYNVZ010000017.1:20542-23257 GCA_038101125.1 Gammaproteobacteria bacterium
ATATTTAGGAGTTATTAAGTTATTAGAAACCCATAAATCTTTAGTTAATATTTTGTTAAATGATTTATATGATGATTCTGAGTCAGAACCAATAAATTGGACTGGCAACCTCTCTAGATATTTTTGTACATGACCATCCTCGCCACCGATACCATGCATTAGGTTAAATACAAGATCAACTTTATTTTTAATGATAAATCTTTCTAAGATTTCAGGATCATCTCGATCAAAGTCAAATAAAAAAACATTTAGACCGTCTTCTTGCAAAGCCTCATAAACAGATTTTCCACTATCTAGAGAAATATCCCTTTCATCTGACCAGCCACCATATAAAATTGCTATATTTTTATCATGAATATCCATAACATCTCAGTATATACAAATTTCTCTTTCAAGGGTTATGTTGTATTTAGTTTTAATTTTATCTCGTATAAATGATATTAATTCTTCAAGATCATGACAAGTTCCTGTGCCATCATTTATTAAGTAGTTACAATGTTTCCTCGAGACATATATACCGCCAACTCTTTCTTTTGATAAACCAGCAGAGTCTATCAGGGAGCTGGCAGCTATTTTACTAGAAGGATTTTTAAATATACAGCCCGATGACCATTGTCCTATAGGCTGCGAACTTGATCTTTGCAATGAATATTTTGATAAAAGTAGTCTATTGAATTTAAGGTTTTTATTGATATTAAATGTTACATTTAAAAATATTTTGATTTTGGACCTGTCAACATATCTATAAGATTTTTTTATGTTACTGCTTTTATAGATCTTAGTTGTGCCATCATCAAGAATACATTGAACAGAATCTATATGATTCCAAATCTCATCTCCAAAAGCTCCAGCATTCATAGCTATAGCTCCACCAATTGAACCTGGAATACCATGCAAAAATTCAAACCCGGGTATTTTATTTTTGAAACAGAATTTTGAAAATCTTGAACAGGAAACATTAGTCATACAAATTATTTGAAGGTCATCAATGCGTCTTATAGATTTTTTAAAGCATTTCAAAGATATGATACTATTTTTATATCCACTATCTTTAAATGCTATATTTGAACCATTACCCAAAATAATAGTTTTTTGTGATGAAATCTTACTCTTCAAAACCTCTAGATCTTCTAAAGCTTTAGGAAAATATATTTTTGATGATCTACCGCCTATCCTTATAGTTGTAAATTTTTTAAGAGAAACTTTATCTAGAATATCCATACTTATTTAATATAGTTTATTGAATCATTTACAATTTTATGAGTTGTATCCTCAGGGAATATATTTTGTATATTTTTAGCTAAAGAATATATTTTTTTTGAATCATTTAATAAAATATTTATAATAGAAACAAAGTTTTCAACAAAATCATCAGATTCCTCAAGCATAATAGCAGAAGAGTTTTTTGCTAGATAGTTAGCATTTAACACCTGATGATTATCTGTAGCATATGGGAACGGTACGAGCAGTGAAGCTCGACCGATTATTGATAACTCAGCTATTGAGGTTGAACCTGCTCTGCAGACAACTAAGTCAGACCATTCATATAAGGAGCCTATATCATTAGAGTATGATATAACATCTGCATTTAACTGATATGAATTATATTTATCCATAACAGCTTTACAATCCTTCTGCCCTGTAATATGTTTTATAGAAATATTTTTATTATAAAAGTGTGAAAAAGCAAAAGGCATGGTTTTGTTGAGAAACTTGGATCCTTGACTTCCACCCATTACCATAATATTAATTGACGATTTATTATTTTTATATTTATTTTCAGGATTAGTAAGCTTAGTAAAAGATTCTCGTACAGGGTTTCCCGTATAGATGATGTTCTTATTATTTTTATTGAAACTTAATGGAAATGTTTCATATATTCGTTTTGCAAAATAATAATTAATCTTATTTGCAGTTCCAACTATTGCATTCTGTTCATGTATAATAACAGGTATCGACATTATGTAAGCAGCAAAGGAAGGTGCAACACTTACAAATCCACCAAAACCAAAGACCATGTTTGGTTTATATTTTTTAAATATCAAAAATGATTGGATAATTGACTGTGAGAATGAAATCAATGAAACTATTTTCTTGGTTAAACTCTTTCCTCTGATACCTTGAGAGTTTATCTTTTTCATTATTATGTTAGGCTCCAGAACAATTTTATCTTCCAAACCATTTGGTGTTCCAATCCATAAAATCTTATAGCCTTGAGAAATATATTTTTTTGCTATGGAGAGCGCCGGATATATATGCCCGCCTGTTCCACTTGCTAATATTGCTATGGTTTTCATAATTAGTATTCCCTCAGGACAGCTTGACTTATTTTCTGTCTATTTTCTATCTGAATACGTATTAATAAACCAAAAAAGATGAACATAATTAGCAAGTTTGTTCCACCATAGCTTATGAAAGGCAAACCCATTCCTTTTGTTGGAGCTAGCCCAATATTTACTAAAATATGAATCAATGCTTGGAATGTGATGAAAAAACTAATCGTATAAGACAGATATGAAGCAAATTGAAGATTATTTTTAGATGACATTATAGCTAATCTAATAATTCTAAAAAAGATAATAACAAATAGCAAAATAATAATTAAAGAAAAGATAAGCCCTAATTCTTCAGCTATAAGTGCAAATATAAAATCATTATAAGACTCTGGTAAATAGTTTAATTTTTGAACACTTGATCCTAACCCTAATCCAAAAA
>JAYNVZ010000018.1:0-23079 GCA_038101125.1 Gammaproteobacteria bacterium
TGCATATAGAATGCACCTCTATGATAAAGAATATTGTTGGGTGTGATTCAACTTTAGATATTCATGGTGGCGGCAATGATTTAATTTTTCCTCATCATGAAAATGAAATTGCGCAAGGCAGCTGTATGTCCTCTGCTAAATACTGTAACTATTGGTTTCATAATGGAATTGTCCTTGTTAATAAAAAGAAAATGTCTAAATCGGTTGGAAATGTGATCTTAGTGGATGATTTGGTTAAAAGATATGACCCGCGTTCAATTAGATTGGCTCTATTATCAGCTCATTATAGACAACCTTTAAACTGGTCAGATTCAACTATCACTGAAGCAAATAGTCTTTTGAAGAAATTTATAATTTTAGTAAAATCATGTCCTTCTGAAGTTGAGTTAGAGCAAGATTGTGATACTGAAATAGCAGACATTCTCTCAGATGATCTAAATACACCTGAGGCTATTAAATATCTTTCATCAATAGCGAAGTCAGCTAAAAAAAATAACAATGATCTTGTAAAATTGATTTCATCTGCAAATTTCATAGGCATAGATCTTTTATTAGAGGATAAATCAAAATCAAATGACAATATAGATAAGGAACTTGTGGAAACACTAATTAAGGAGAGACTTGAAGCAAGGCTTGCTGGGGATTATGAAAAAGCTGATGAAATTCGTGAAAAACTCTCTTCTATGGATATAAGTATAAAAGATTTGGAAGGAACAACTGTTTGGGATTATAATCCAGACTAACTAATAATTTCATTAATCTTATCTATAGGTATAATATGCATATATCACGGGGTGTAGCGCAGCTTGGTAGCGCGGCTGGTTTGGGACCAGTAGGTCGTAGGTTCGAATCCTATCACCCCGAATTTTGCGCCTGTAGCTCAGTTGGATTAGAGTACATCGCTACGAACGATGGGGTCGGAGGTTCGAGTCCTTCCAGGCGCGAAATTATATGGTAATATTATTTAATATGGTGGGTGTAGCTCAGTTGGTTAGAGCCCTGGTTTGTGGTACCAGTTGTCGTGGGTTCGAATCCCATCATCCACCCATAATTTGCGAGAGTGGCGGAATTGGTAGACGCGCTGGTTTTAGGTACCAGTACCTATGGTGTGAGAGTTCGAGTCTCTCCTCTCGTAAATGAATACTATGGAATTATTTATATATTTACTGGATCAACAATTAATCTAAAATAAATAGGAATAAAAAAGAAAATATGGGCAAAGTTCTCTTAGATCAATTTAAAGCCAAATTAGCAAAAAAAAATAAAAATAATCAGGGTCTAGGTAAATTACCGATTAAAATAGATGTCAATGATGTTGCTAACAAGAGAAATCAGATATTCATATCTTGCTTATCTGAATATTTGTCTGATAACCGAATACAGAATGCCCTTGTCAAAATTAATCCTTATACAGTAAAATTTGGCTCTCTTCCTAGAGGAAACGAATATGGTATGAGCTCTGTTTACCATATAACATTGTCATTGATATCTCTACAAGCAAATGAAAAACAAAACTGGGAATGCACAACATATGAATGTGACGATGTTAGTGAGAATGAAGTCGAATCTAAGTCTTTTGATAACGGTAAAATTGCTGTACAGTACTTTGTTAATCAAATAATAAAATTACACAAGAAATAATATGAATATATCTACAACGGTCAATAAATTAGATGGGCTCAAAAGGTCTATAAAAATAAATGTTAACAAGGACGAATATGCTCTGCAGTATAAAAAAGACTTAGACAAATATAAGTCTACTGTCAAAATGGATGGTTTTAGAGCTGGTAAAGTTCCTGAGAATATAATTTTGAAGAATTATAAAGATAGAATCCAGGGTGATACTTTAAATACAATAATACAGTCCTCTCTCAAACAAGCATTAAATGAGCATAATCTTGATACAGCAAGTCCTCCTAAAATAACAATTGAAAAGAGTGGTTCACCTGAGGTGGATATTGAGTATACAGCTGAATTTGAAATATTCCCGTCTATCACACTTAAAAATTTAGCAGATATATCTATTGAGCAACCAGATGTAAATATTGGAGATGATGATATTGATAGTGTTATAAAGAACATACAGAAACAACATACCAAGTGGGATGAAAAAAAAGAAGAAGCCCAAACAGGCGATAAAGTTGTTTTAGAATATGAAGGAACTATTTCTGGGAAACCGTTTGACAACAACAAGCAAGAGAACTTCACATTTATTATTGATGATGATGTAAGAGGCGATGATGCAACAGTTGGTTTGTTTAAGGAGTTTTATAAGAACTCAATAGGGGCAAAAACCAATATGGACAAAAAATTTACCTATAAAATGCCTGAAAGTTTTGCTGATAAAAAAATAGCTGGAAAGACTATCGAATATAATATTAAGATAAAACATATCTATAAAGGTATAGCGCCCGAGCTCAATGAAGAGTTCTATAAAAATTTCGGTATTGCAGATTCAGACCATAAATCTTTCAAGGAAAGTGTTTTAAAGTATATGAAAGTAGAATTAGATCAAAAACTAAAATCAATTATGTCGGCCGCAGTTAACCAAAAATTACTAGATGAAAATGATTTTGACGTTCCTGAGTATATGCTCGAGAATGAAGTCAAAAACATAACATCACAATATGAATCAATGCAGCAAAAAATTGATGAATCAATTAAAACTGAATTGAGTCAAATTGCAAAGAAAAGAGTTCGATTAAACTTAATCTATATGAAAATAACCGAAGATAATAAATTGTCTGTTTCTGAAAAAGATGTCTCTGAGTTTATTGCTAAATCTGACCCAGCATCTCAACAACAGATTCTAGAAAAAATACAATCAGATAAAGATTATTTAAATCATATCAAGAACAAAGCTCTAGAAGATGTTATTATTAATCACATACTGTCAACATGTAAGATAGATAAGGTTGAAAAGAAATTTTCTGAGGTGGTTAATTAAAATGAAAAATAATGAAATAGAAAATAATCTAGTGCCAATGGTTGTTGAACAAACATCAAGGGGTGAGAGGGCATATGATATATATTCAAGATTACTTAAAGAGCGAATCATATTTATGGTTGGTCCAGTAGATGACTATTCATCTAATTTGATAGTAGCCCAACTATTATTTCTTGAATCTGAAAACCCAACAAAAGACATTAGTTTATACATCAATTCGCCAGGAGGCTCAGTAACAGCTGGAATGTCGATTTATGATACTATGCAATTTATCAAACCAGATATTAGCACACTATGCATAGGTCAGGCTGCGAGTATGGGAGCTATACTTTTATGTGGTGGAAAGAAAGAAAAACGATTTGCTCTACCTAATTCAAGGGTCATGATACATCAGCCACTTGGCAGTTTCCAAGGACAGGCAACTGATTTTGATATACAAGCTAAAGAGATTTTATCTATTCGAGCTAGATTAAATGAGATTTTAGCAAGAAATACAGGGCAGACTATTAAAAAAATAGAAGCAGACACAGAAAGAGATAATTTTATGACTTCAGAAGAAGCTATGAAATACGGCTTAATTGATAATATACTTGATTCAAGACCAAAGGATTAACCCTTAAAATATAGTCTATTTTAATATTTTTACATTCCTTAAAAAGAACGATATACTAAAATAAAACACTAAAATGGATACTAACACTAAAGACTCAAATAAATTATTACACTGCTCATTTTGTGGTAAAAACCAAAATGAAGTCAATAAATTGATAGCTGGCCCTTCGGTTTTTATTTGTGACGAGTGTGTGGATCTCTGTAATGAGATTATAAGAGATGAGTTAGAAGAAAAATCCCTTCAAAGCCAAGAAAACCTTCCCAAACCTAAAGAAATCAAAGAAAACTTGGATGAATACGTTATCGGACAAGATCATGCAAAGAGGGTACTATCTGTAGCTGTTTATAATCATTACAAGAGGCTTAATTCAAAAGATACTAAAAATAACGTTGAACTCAACAAAAGTAATGTTCTTTTAATCGGTCCAACCGGTTCTGGTAAAACATTGCTTGCAGAAACTTTGGCAAGATTATTGAATGTACCGTTTACGATTGCCGATGCAACTACGTTAACTGAGGCAGGATATGTAGGAGAAGATGTAGAAAATATAATCCAAAAGCTCCTCCAAAAATGTGATTATGATGTTGAAAAAGCGCAAAGAGGAATTGTTTATATTGATGAAATCGATAAAATATCAAGGAAATCTGATAATCCATCCATTACACGAGATGTGTCTGGAGAAGGCGTCCAACAAGCTTTATTAAAATTAATAGAAGGTACTGTGGCATCTGTTCCTCCGCAAGGTGGTAGAAAACATCCTCAGCAGGAGTTTCTTCAAGTAGATACATCGGGAATACTATTTATAGTCGGTGGTGCATTTTCTGGTCTTGATAAGATTATACAAAACAGAACTGATAAATCAGGTATTGGATTCTCTGCAAAAGTAAGAGATATAAGTAAAAAAGTTGATTTAGCAGAAACGCTGGGAACTGTTGGCCCAGAAGATCTTGTAAGATATGGTTTGATTCCTGAGTTTGTGGGACGTCTTCCAGTCATTGCAACACTAGAAGAATTAGATGAGCCATCACTAATTAAAATTTTAACAGAACCTAAAAATGCGTTGATTAAACAATACCAAAGACTTTTCGAAATGGAAGAGTGTGATCTAGAATTTAGAGATGATGCTTTGCTTGCGATTGCTAAAAAAGCTATTAAAAGAAAAACTGGAGCTAGAGGACTAAGAACTCTTCTTGAAAAAACTCTACTGGATACAATGTACGAGCTGCCATCATCCTCAGAGATATCAAAAGTTGTCATCGATAAAACAGTAATTGAGTCTTCTAAGGAACCTTTATTGATATATGAAAAAAACAAAAACAAAGCTAATTCAAAAGATTAGGTTGAAAAACGGATAACTGCCTACATTATTCGGAAATAATCAGTTTTTAAAAGAGGAACAAATGGTTACAAAAACAGATAAATCAACTATGCCAATACTACCGTTAAGAGATGTAGTGGTATATCCGAATATGGTCGTGCCACTATTTGTTGGTAGAACTAAATCTATCAGATCACTAGAAGACGCGATGAACAATAATAATAAAACCATAATGCTTGTTACTCAGCTGTCTGCAGATATTAACGACCCCATTGAATCTGAATTATATGATATAGGTTGTACGGCTACGATTTTACAATTATTGAAATTACCTGATGGAACTATGAAGGTTTTAGTCGAAGGTTTAAGTAGAGCCAAAGTGTCTAATATCAAAGATCGCGATGATATACTGTATGCTGACTGCCAGGATATAGATCAAGACAAACAATTATCAAATGTTCAAGAGGATGCCTTATCAAGAGCTCTTGAAAATACATTTAATCAATATGTTAAACTCAATAAAAAAATTCCTCCCGAGGTTTTATCATCTATTGCTGGTATAGAAGATCTTTCCAAATTATCTGACAGCATTGCGGCTCATATGACGCTCCGCTTAGATGAAAAACAAAAAGTTTTAGAAATTTCTGATACTAAAGAAAGAGTTGAATATTTGATTTCATCGATGGAGTCAGAACTCGATGTCTTACAGGTTGAGAAAAAAATAAGAGGAAGAGTCAAACAGCAAATGGAAAAAAGTCAAAGAGAGTACTATTTGAATGAACAAATGAAAGCTATTCAAAAGGAGCTTGGTGAAATAGGTGACGAACCAAATGATTTAGATTCTCTTGAAAAAAAGATCGAGTCAGTTGGACTTTCTTCAGAAGCAAAGGAAAAAGTTATGGCTGAATTCAACAAGTTTAAGATGATGTCGCCAATGTCCGCAGAAGCAACTGTTGTAAGGAACTACATAGATACAGTTATCGGTTTGCCATGGCAACAAAAAACAGAGGTGAATAGCGACATAGCGCATGCTAGTAAAATTTTAGATGATGATCATCATGGACTAGTAAAAGTTAAAGAAAGGATACTTGAATATTTAGCTGTTACTAAAAGAGTTGATAAACTAAAGGGCCCAATATTATGTTTAGTTGGCCCACCAGGTGTCGGTAAAACCTCTTTAGGTAAATCTATAGCTAAATCAACTAATAGAAAATTCATAAAAATGTCTCTCGGTGGTGTTAGAGATGAGGCAGAAATTCGTGGTCATAGACGAACTTATATTGGATCTATGCCAGGCAAAGTAATACAAAATCTTGCTAAGGTAAAACAAAAAAATCCATTATTTTTGTTAGATGAAATCGATAAAATGGCTATGGATTTTAGAGGTGATCCATCTTCAGCACTGCTTGAAGTCTTAGACCCAGAGCAAAACTTTGCATTTAATGATCACTACTTGGAAGTGGACTTTGATTTGTCTGATGTAATGTTCGTTGCAACTGCTAATTCTATGGATTCTATACCTGTGCCTTTGTTGGATAGAATGGAGATTATAAGATTGCCTGGATATACAGAAGATGAAAAAACTGACATAGCAAAGAAATATCTTGTTTCTAAACAGTTTGAGCAAAACGGTTTAAAGAAAAAAGAATTAAGTATAAATACTGCTTCAATAAGAGATATTATTAGATACTATACACGTGAAGCGGGTGTAAGAGGTTTAGATAGGGCGATCTCTAAAATTTGCAGAAAAGTTGTTAAGTCAATACTTTTAAATAATGACAAGCAAACAAAAATTACTCCTGCTAATCTAAATGATTATTTAGGTGTAAAGCTTTTTAGTCATGGAGTAGTTGAAAAAAAAGATATGGTAGGGCAGGTTAACGGTCTTGCATGGACCTCAGTCGGAGGAGAACTTCTACGTATTGAGTGTGCGCTTATGTCAGGAAAAGGGAAGATTGAGCAAACCGGTAGTCTAGGTGATGTGATGTTAGAATCGATTAAAGCTGCAATTACTGTAGTCAGAACAAGAGCAGTGTCCCTAGGAATAGATACACATTTTCATGAAAATAAAGACATACATATTCACGTTCCCGAGGGAGCTACACCTAAAGATGGTCCGAGCGCAGGTATAACTATGGCTCTAGCGGTGGCATCATCACTCACTAACATTCCTGTCAGGTCAGATGTGGCAATGACTGGTGAAATTACTCTTAGGGGCGAAGTATTAGAAATAGGTGGACTCAAAGAAAAATTACTTGCTGCACTTAGAGGAGGCATAAAAGAGGTTATAATACCAAAAGATAATGAGAAAGATCTTATAGAAATACCAGAAAATGTTAAAAAGGGACTTAAAATACATCCTGTTAAGTTTGTAGATGAAGTTTTTGCTATAGCTTTAAAAAATAAGCCTACAAAATTAAAAACTATCAAAAAAACATCAGCAGTTTCTGGAAAGAAAAATAAATCTAATGAAAAAAACCTACCTCATTAGCATATTTTATTTAGGTTGTAAATGCTGAAAAATATAGAAGATTGATACATTTTGATGTCATATTAATGTACAATGGATTGTGTAATTCAGTGAATTACATTATAAAGATGAGTCAACGTGACTTATTAAATAAAAAAAATATATCAATAAAGAGGTCCTAAATGAATAAAGCAGAATTTATTTCAGCTATAGCTGAAGCAGCGGGTAGCAGCAAATCAGATGCAACAGCACATGTTGAAGCAATGATAAATGTCGTAACTAATACTTTGAAAAGTGATGATCAAGTCACATTAGTTGGATTTGGAACGTTTCTCGCTAAAAAAAGAGATGCTAGAACTGGGAGAAATCCAAGAACTGGTGAATCGATTCAAATTAAAGCATCAACTGTACCAGCTTTTAAAGCAGGTAAAGCATTCAAGGATGCATTAAATTAGTTCTCTAATATAACAAGGGTGATTAGCTCAGCTGGTTAGAGCACCGCCCTTACAAGGCGGGGGTCGTAAGTTCGAATCTTTCATCACCCACCAGTAATAATATAGAAGCAGATTTATCTGCTTCTTTTTATTTATGTACATCAGAATTAGTGATAATATAACTTAGGTTTTTGGGGGTGTAGCTCAGCTGGTTAGAGCGCCTGCCTGTCACGCAGGAGGCCGAGGGTTCGAGTCCCTTCACTCCCGAAAAACTTTTTAAGGAAATAATATGCTAACACGTATCAGAGAAAAATTAAGTAGTTGGGTTATAGCATTGCTTCTAATGTTTATAGCGATACCTTTAGTGTTTATGGGTCTAGGAAATTATCAATCAGCTTCAGATAGCTATGCTTTCAAAATCAACGACCAAGTTATTACAACTTCTCAATTAGAACAAGAAGTTTTTCAATATAGACAAGCATTGGAAAGTAATAATCAAGGCAGCCTGCCTCCATTTTATACTAATAAATTCATTAGAAATATTACAATGGATTATATGTTAAGGACAATTATACTTGATAATACAGCTAAAGATATCGGACTGGTCTATCATAATGAGTCTATTCTGGATCAAATCTATAACACATCATCATTTCGTGATGAATCAGGTTTTAATAAAGATATATATAAGTCGCAGTTATATAGAATAGGTATGTCACCTCAGTCTTATGAAGGTTATGTGTATCAAAAAGGTATATCTGAACAGCTAAAAAAAGCAATTACAACAACATCTATTATAACAACTCAAGAGAAAACTGATTTAATTAAATTTAGACATCATACAAGAAATGTTAATTACAAAGTTATAAAGTTTGATGACATCAAAAAATCATTATCAATTAGTGAAAAAGATAAAAAAGCTTTTTATGATGCGAATAAGTCATCTTATATGTTTCCTGCTCTTGCTAAATATGAATACATAGATATAGATAAAAATGACATTATTAAAAATGTTGCTATAACAGATGAAATTATTAAAAATATTTATGATAGAAATTTAGATGCAGGTGAATATAACAAGCCTTCTGTATTTAAGATTAATCACTTGTTAGTAAAAGGTATTACCGATAGTTCAAAAGATAAAATTATAAAAGCACGAGGTGATATTATATCTGGATTGTCTTTTGAGAAAGCTGTCGAACTATATTCTAATGATGACGAGACGATTACAAATAAAGGTTATCTTGGAGAATTTATCTCATCTGATTTACCTGTATATCTCTCATCTCAACTTATAAACTTAAAGACGGGCGATCTTTCGGAAATTATTGAGTCAGATAAAGGCTATCATTTGATGATGATAGTTGATAAAACCGCAGGAAAACCATCATCTATAGACGATGTCAGGGATACTATCAAAACTGATTATAAAAAAGAGATGGGTACGCGAGAGTACTTTGATCTAATTGATGACATTAATGAAAGGAATTTTACGAGGAAGTATAACTTGTCAGAGTTATCTTCTGATTTAAATTTAAGTCTATTGAATACGAAGTATATAAGTAAAGCTGATGGATATGGTATCTTTAATTTTGATTACGTAAGAGACCAAGTATTTACTGATGATGTAATTAAAAATAACCAAACAAGTGAACTCATTTATATCAATGATGATAGGTTTATAGTTGTACAACTTTTAAGTTATAAAGCACCAGTCCAAATGAGTTATGAGGACTCTAAAGAAATAATAAAAGCATTGATGTTAAATCAACAATCAGAATCTTTAATTAAAACTATGGCAGAAAGCTTTAGAGATGATATGAATGCAGGCATCTCAGAAATTGACTCAAGTTTTGATAAATTTTCAGGTACTATGGATTCTGAAAGTATAGATACCAAACTCAAGGAAATATTTTTTGCAACTTCGTCTGAGACTGGGTTCCTCAGCACTAACTTCAACAAAGATTATTTAATTTATAATATAAGTAATATAGAATATCCCAAGGATATTAAAGAAATTGATAACGCAGATGATTACTATAATTTTATATTAAATACTCGTAGCGAGTCTGAGTTTAATTTATTTTATAATAATGTTAGTTCATCCAGATATGCCAGCCGCTGCTAATGTTTTTATTGGTCCTGCCGACACTGCATTAACTCTGATATTATCGCTTCCTAGTGAGTGGGACATGTATCTGACGTTAGCTTCTAGACTGGCTTTTGCTAGGCCCATAACGTTATAGTTTTTAATAACTCTCTCCGAGCCTAAGTATGTCAGAGTAAGCATTGATCCGCATGGATTTATAATATCTCTGAATTCTCTTGCCAAAGCTGCAAATGAATATGAGCTTACATCATGGGCTATTTGGAAGCCATCACGTGTTATATTGTCTACATAATCACCGTTTAATAACTCTCTTGGTGCAAATGCAGCGGAGTGGATGATTATATCAACATTACCCCATTTATCTTTTATATCTAATTTTAGATTTCTAATATCATCATCAATCGATAAGTCACAAGGATGTAACAATACCTCTTCAGATGTTTCTAAAACACTAGCAATATCCTCAACTCTACTCTTTAATTTGTCATTCTGATAGGTTAGAGCTATACTTGCACCATTTCTAGCAAAAATTTCAGCTATACTGGCGGCAATTGATCTTTTGCTTGCCACACCAATTATTAAAGCTTTTTTATTTTTCAAAATCATATCTTAGAGTTTTATTTTAGTTATTATATAGAATATTATAATAATGTATTAATATTATTTTTTCATGAATATTTTCGCTAAAACACTAATTAGATTAAACATTTTCATTTTTACACTGATATTCAGTGTTTTTGGCTATACAGATTATTCAATTGGCATTGGTTATACACCCAAATATCCAGATAATTTTAGTAGCTTTGACTATGTTAATCCCATTGCTAAAAAAGGTGGAGAAATACGTCTCTCAGCCTTCGGCACTTTTGAATCATTGAACCCTTATCTTTTAAAATCCCTTGCACCTGTAGGTTTAAATGTATTGATGTTTGAAACACTTATGGAGAGAAGCTTAGATGAACCTTCATCGAGTTATGGTCATGTAGCTTATAAATATATATTGGCAGATGATGGTTTGTCAGTTACTTACTATATCAAAGACCATGCGAAATTTTCGAATGGAGATGAAATAGTAGCTGACGATGTTTTATTTTCCTATCAAACATTAATAAGTAAAGATGCTCATCCTCAATATAGAATTTATTGGGCTGATATAAAAAAAGCAACCGTATTAGATAAAAAATCTATCAGATTTTCATTTCATAAAAAAAATCCAGAATTGCATATGATAATTGGTGATATACCAATATTTTCCAAAAAATGGTTTGATGGTAAATCATTTAGTGAATCTATACTTGAGATGCCTATCTCAAGTGGACCATATATAATTGAAGATTATGAAACGGGTAAGTATATACGTTATAAAAAAAACCCCAACTATTGGGCTATGAACGAACCCACAAGGTCTGGCATGTTTAATTTCGATATAATTACATTTAAATATTATAAAGATATGACAGTAGCTCTAGAGGCTTTCAAGGCAGGTGAATATGATTTTATACATGAAAATCATTCCAAGAGATGGGCAAGAGATTATAATGGTCCTAACTTTAGTAAAAAATTAATTATCAAAGAAGAGTTACATCATTCGAATAATGCCGGTATTCAAGGTTTCATCTTTAATACTCGTAAAGAAATATTTAGAGATAAAAAAGTAAGAGAAGCCATAACTTTAGCATTTGATTTTAACTGGTCAAATAAAAACTTATTCTATGGTCAATACAAGAGGTGTGAAAGTTACTTTAGTAATAGTGAGTTATCTGCTGATGAAATCACAAGTATTGAAGAGATTGATTTAGCTGAAGAATTATCGATACCACGCAACCTTGTAATGGATAAAGACTACTCTGTCTTAAATAGAGAATCTAACATCAGGAATAATTTATATAAAGCAAAAAAATATTTGATAAGCTTGGCTGGACTGTCCGAGATAATACTCTATATAATCTAAAAAATGAGCCAGTTGAATTTAATTTTTTACTAGCACAAAAAGGCTTTGAAAGAATTCTTGCGCCATTTGCACATAATCTTAAAAAACTTGGTATTAATTTAAAGTATAGAACTATAGATCTATCTCTATATCAAAGGAAGGTTGATTCATTTGATTATGACATGATGGTGATGAGTTATCCTCAGTCTCAGTCACCCGGTAATGAGCTTATTGCAATGTTCCACTCGAGCTCATATGATAAAAAGGGTTCTTATAATTTAGCTGGAATCTCTGACCCTAATGTCGATAAACTTATTGAGAAAATTATATATAGTAACAATAGAAATGAGATGATTATTGCATCAAAACTGTTGGATAGAATTTTATGGAATAATTACTACTTATTGCCAAACTGGTATATTGATAAGCATAGAATTGCTTATTTTGATAAATTCATAAAGCCAGAAAAGCTTCCAAAGTATTATGAACCATTAGATTATGTGCTTAAAACTTGGGCGTCAAATTAATGTATTATTATATTTTTAAAAGACTATTTTTGATGATCCCAACATTATTGGGTGTACTTCTTCTGACGTTTGCTGTTGTTCAATTTGTACCTGGAGGACCAGTTGAGCAATTAGCGAATCAATTGACTGATATCAATGTCTCTGGAGAGGCATCTTCCGGCAATAAAAATATATATAGAGGCTCTAGTGGTTTGAGTGAGGAGCATCTTGATGATCTAAAGTCATTTTATGGATTTGATAAACCTCCTATAGAGAGATTTATGAATCTTGTAATAAATTATATTTCTTTTGACCTAGGAGAAAGTTATTTCCATCATAAGACTGTAGCAGATTTAATCATATCGAAACTTCCTGTATCTATAAGTTTGGGGTTATGGACTTTTATTATCATATACTCCATTTGTATACCACTTGGAATCAAGAAAGCAATATCACATGGTTCAAAATTTGATCTTGTTTCAAGTACTTTAATTTTGATTGGTTACTCAATTCCTGGTTTTGTTCTTGGCATAAGCCTCATAGTCTTATTAGGCGGAGGGAGCTTTTATGATGTCTTTCCTACCAGAGGTATAGTCTCTGATAATTGGAATCAATTATCTTTTTTCGGAAAAATATTAGATTATCTATGGCATATGACACTACCTATTATCTCTTCTGTTATTGGTAGTTTCGCAATTATGACTATGTTAACAAAAAATAGTTTCATAGAAGAAATAAATAAACAGTACGTCATGACTGCAAAGGCTAAAGGGCTAACAAATAATGAAGTTCTCTATAAACATATTTTTAAAAACGCACTAATTCCGATACTAACCGGATTCCCTGCACAGTTTATCGCATCATTTTTCACTGGAAGCATCTTAATTGAAACAATATTCTCTTTGGATGGTATTGGTCTTTTATCTTATGAATCTATTCTTCATAGAGACTATCCAGTGGTTCTTGGAACACTTTTTCTATTTACTCTGCTTGGCTTATTCGCAAAACTAATAACAGATATTTGCTACTTGTTTGTAGATCCAAGAATAAAATTTGACTCTGTTGATAGTGGCAAAAACTCATGAATATTCAATCCAACTTTTGGGATAAATTCTCAACTAATAAACGTAATAAGTATAGCTTAATAATATTTATATTCTTTTTTGTCTTGAGTTTATTTGCAGAGATTTTAAGTAACGATAAACCAATAGTTCTTAGTATTGATGACAAGCTATATTTTCCGATTTTAATTTCATATACTGATAAGCAATTTGGAGGATTCTTTGATACTGAAGCTGACTATAAAGATGAATTTATTACATCAAGATTAAAAGAAAAATCTAACTGGGCTATTTTTCCTTTAAATCCACATTCATATGACTCCATAAACATTAGTCAATCAGCCCCAAATCCAGCTAGACCCTCTGTTCATAATTATCTTGGCACAGATGACCGCGGCAGAGATGTTTTAGCAAGGTTAATTTATGGCTTTAGACTATCGGTTCTATTTGCATTTGCCCTAACAGCAATTGGTATCATTATTGGAATATTTTTTGGTGCTATTCAGGGTTATTTTGCTGGCAGGGTAGATTTATACATGCAAAGATTTATTGAGATCTGGAGTTCAATGCCAGAATTATATATTTTAATTATATTCTCATCCTTATTTGAGCCAAGTATTTCTTTGTTAATAATTCTCTTATCATTATTTGGCTGGATGGGTTTATCCGATTATGTGAGAGCAGAGTTTTTAAAAGGAAGAAATATGGAGTATGTTGTTGCAGCAAGAACACTAGGATTATCTAATACAAAAATTATATTAAAACATATATTACCGAATAGTATGGTTTCAGTAATTACATTTCTACCTTTTAGGATAAGCGGCGCAATTCTTGTGCTTACATCTCTGGATTTTTTAGGTCTTGGCGTACCTCCTGATACTCCTAGTCTTGGCGAATTATTAGCTCAAGGCAAAGAGAACATAGAGGCATGGTGGCTTTCATTGACAACCTTCCTGGTCTTAGTTGGGACATTGTTATTATTAATATTTATTGGAGAGGGTATTCGTGAATCACTAGATTCAAGGTCATCATGAAGATACTAGAAGTTAAAAATTTAACAGTTCTTAATAGACATACGAAAGAGGTGTTATTAAATAATATAAGTTTTAAATTGAATCAAGGTGAAATTCTTGGGGTTGTAGGTGAATCAGGGTCAGGTAAAACATTAACAGGATTATCAGTATTAGGGCTTCTTGATAAATCTATATTTAATATTCAACATGGTTCAATCATATATAATAATATTGACATCCTAAAACTATCAGATACTGAACTTCAAAAAATTCGAACAAGATCTATATCAGTAGTGTTTCAAGAACCAATGCTTTCTTTAAATCCTGTACAAAAGATTTCTACACAACTCATTGAAGTAATTAAACTTCATATGAACCATGATACTGATGAACAAATAAAAGTTGCTAGAGATATATTAGTCAAAACTGGTCTAAATGATACTCAGAAAATTTTAGATAGCTACCCCCATATGCTCTCGGGCGGACAAAGGCAACGGATAATGATTGCCATTGCATTAGTATGTAAACCAGAGATTTTGATAGCAGATGAACCTACTACTGCTCTTGATGTAACTTTGCAGCTTCAAATATTAGAGTTGTTAAAAAATGTTAGAACAGAAAATAATATGTCAATGTTATTAATATCACATGATCTAGATCTAATTAAGAATTATGCAGATAGAGTAATTATTTTAAAAAACGGAGTTTTACTAGAGGAGGGCTCATCTTTTGAAATATTTAATATGCCCAATCACGAGTACACGAGGCTGCTTATAGATAGTAGTCCTGAAAAACTTATTACTGAGAAAAAACAATCAGAGATGTTGCTTGACATTCAAAATCTAAATTGCAGGTTTCCTATCAATAATGCTTTTTTTAAAAAGAATAAAAAGTATTTTACAGCATTAAGTGACATTAACTTTCATATTAATTCGGGTGAAACTATTGGGTTGGTGGGTGAGTCAGGCTCGGGAAAGACTACTCTTGGTTTATCAATAATGCAGTTATTAGATTATTCTGGAAAAATATTTTTAAATAATGTTGACCTATCATTGTTATCTCCAGAAAAACTAAGAGAATCAAGGAAAGATTATCAAATTGTTTTTCAGGACCCATACTCCTCCTTGTCGCCTCGGATGAATATACTTGAAATACTTTCAGAAGGTATCCTCTCATTTAATAATATTAGTGAGTCAAAAATATTCAAAAAATGTTCGGATCTCATGACGGAGGTCGGCTTAGAGCCATCTATGCTAAGAAGGTATCCTCATCAATTCTCAGGCGGTCAAAGACAAAGAATTGCCATTGCTCGAGCTCTCTCGATGAAACCTAAACTTATAATATTTGATGAGCCTACAAGTGCTCTAGATGTAATCGTCCAAAAAAATATATTAAAACTAATTGTAGATTTACAACATAAATATGGCCTTAGTTATTGTTTTATCAGTCATGACTTAAAAGTTATCAGCGCGATATCTCATAGAATCTATGTAATAAAAGATTCAAAAATTATCGAGAGCAATATTAGTGATGAGTTGATATCCAATCCAAAGGACGATTACACAAAGAAATTAATACAATCCTCCTTTATTACTTAGCAAGTAATTTATTAAGCATAGAAATATATACTTTGGTGACATCATCTAAAGCTGAACTTGTGGTATGTTCATTAATTTTATGGATTGATTCGTTTATTAAGCCAAATTCTATAACTTGATCACATATTTTAGCCATAAATCTACCATCTGATGTTCCTCCATCTGTAGATATTTCAGCGGTAACTCCTAGCTCTTCTTTTATTGCTATTGCACATGCATTTAGCAAATCCTTTTTCTCGGTCAAAAAGGGATCACCAGAATGCGACCAATTCACAGTATAATCGAGTCCACTTTGCTTCATAATTTCTTCAAACTTATTTTGTAATTCATCTTTTGTCGTCTCAGTAGAATATCTAAAATTAAAATCCATACTTAATTCGCCTGGGATAATATTAGTTGCACCTACGCCACTATTAATATTTGATATCTGAAAAGATGTAGGTGGAAAATATTCATTCCCTTGATCATACTTTTCAGATACTAGTTTATTCAATGTAGATGAAAACGCATGTATCGGGTTTTTAGCATTTTGCGGATAAGCGATATGACCTTGGATGCCCTGAATTCTCAACGTTCCTGACAATGAACCCCTTCTGCCATTTTTTATGGTATCTCCGATATTTTTTTTACATGATGGTTCACCGACTATACACATATCTATGTCATATTTTGAAAGATCACCAGACTCAACAAGTTTTTTGATCCCATTCACCGCAGGACCTTCTTCATCACTTGTCAGCACTAACACTATGCTGCCAATAATATTTTGGTTATGTTTCAAAAAATTCTCTATAGAGTGCAACATACAAGCAATGCCACCTTTCATATCAGATGTTCCTCTCCCATATAATTTGGAGTCTTTTTCTGTGAGTTTGAATGGATCTGAATGCCATTTTTCTATATCACCAGTTGGAACTACATCAGTGTGCCCTACGTAAGCAAGAACAGGTCTTTGAGAACCATATCGAGCAATTAGATTAGTTACATCGCCATATTTTTTAAATTCTATTTCAAAACCTAGGTCTTTTAAGAAATTTGATATATATTCTTGACACCTATCATCAAAAGGAGTTAAAGATCTGCAGCTTATGAGTTTATCTAGAATATTTATTACATTATTATGTTTCATTTTATTTATATTCCAGCCTCTTCATCTCTAATTGTTAGAACTTCATATCCATTGCTAGTGACTAGTATGGTATGTTCCCATTGTGCTGACAACGAGTGATCTTGAGTAACAACAGTCCACCCATCATTTAATAGTTTTGTTTTGTACTTACCACTATTTATCATGGGCTCTATTGTGAAAGTCATACCTTCTTGCAGTCTAATACCTGTATCCTTAATGCCATAGTGTAATATTTGAGGAGATTCATGAAAATTTTTTCCGATACCATGGCCACAATAATCTCTAACTACACTAAAGTTATTATTATGAGCATGTTCTTGTATTACTGCGCCAATATCTCCGACGTGCAGACCTGGTTTAACTATTTCAATTCCTTTGTACATACATTCCTGTGTCACTTTACACAATCTCTCTGATAGTATTGAGGGTTCACCTACGAAATACATTTTACTTGTATCACCATGAAAACCATCTTTAATAACGGTTACATCTATATTAATTATATCACCATTTTTTAATATTTTCGTAGAAGCTGGAATACCATGACAAACTTGATGGTTTACAGAAGTGCATATGGATTTTGGAAAACCCCTATAATTTAGAGGGGCTGGGATCGCATTTTGATTATTAACAATGAAATCATGGCATATTTGATCTAATTCTTCTGTAGAAACTCCTTGTTTTACGAATGGTCCAATCATTGATAGAACATCAGAGGCTAGCTTTCCAGCAACCCTCATTTTCTCAATATCTGATTCTGATTTAATATCGACCATAAAATTACCTATTTAACACTTTTTAGGTCAAATTATCAGATTTTTATTGTTGAATCCATGTAAATATGATAAAAAACCCTATCAACAATATTTAATGTAAGTTGTATTGTTTTATTAACGATTTTAGGAGTATATCGACTGGTGTCAAATATATCTATTAAAGAGATGATTAATGCAGGTGTACATTTTGGTCATCAATCTAAATATTGGAACCCAAAAATGCGTCCTTTCATCTATACCACTTTTAAAAAATTACATATCATCAATCTTGAAAAAAGCATTATACATTTCAACAATGCTAAAAACTTTATTGAGAAAATCACAAAAAATAATTCCAAAATATTATTTGTTGGAACAAAAAGAGCTGCTAGAGACATAGTGGCTAAATATGCTACTGAAGCAAAAATGCCATATGTGAATATTAGATGGCTAGGTGGAATGTTAACTAATTTTGATACAGTTAAAAAATCAATACAAAAACTTGATAATCTAAACTCACGACTTAATACTGCACTTATTGATGGCTTGACTAAAAAAGAGTCATTAGTTATAAAAAAACAAATAGCCAAACTTGAAAAAAATTTATCAGGAATTAAGCATTTAGAAAAAACACCAGATGCATTATTCGTAATTGATACAAGATATGAAAAAATAGCTATTCAAGAAGCTAATAAATTAAATATACCTGTAATAGCAATAGTTGATAGTAATAACTCTTTTGAGGGAGTAGATTACATGATTCCAGGTAACGATGACTCTATGTCTTCCATTGAATTATTTGTAAAAGAAATTACTGAAATTATTATTAACACAAAAAGTAAATTCGTTAAAGCTGCTCCATCGACACCACCAAAAGAATCAAAAAATAAATCGGACTCATCGGTTACAAAAACAAAAAGTATTAAGAAAAAACAAATAGTTTCTGCTGATGATACTTCAATAAAGACCAATGAAGCTGGTATTTCATCTAAAGCAGCAGAAGATACAAAAGAGGATTAAATGGCATCAGAATTAGAAGATCTTAAAAAATTAAGAGATATAACAGGTGCAGGCATATTAGATTGTAAAAAATATCTCGTGAGAGCATCTAATAACCTTGATGAGGCTGTGAAGTTGATGCGTTCTGAAGAAGGTATAAAAGCTGACAAGAAATCATCCCGTGTAGCTGCTGAAGGTGTAGTATTCTATTATTCCACAGACGAAGTTGCATTGTTATTAGAAATAAATTCTGAAACAGACTTCGTGGCAAAAAGCGACGACTTTATTAATTATGTTAAGCAGACAGCCAATATGATTTCTGACTCTACATTCGTCGATTATAACCAATTAATGTCATCAGACAATGAAACATTAAAGAATGATCTCGAGGAGATGAGAAAAAATTATGTCACGAAACTTGGTGAAAATATTCAGATTAGAAGGTTCAAGCTATTTGATAAAAAAGCTAATTCAGTAATTGGTTACACTCATAACAATAAAATAGGCGCGATGGTTGTTTTGAAAAATCATGATGAACAGTTGTCAAAAGATATATGCATGCAAATTGTCGCATCAAATCCTTTAGGTTTGGATGAATCATCAATAGATCCTGAAGTTTTGGCTAGTGAAAAAGAAGTTTATATGGCCGAATTAGATAAAATTAATAAAAAAGATGATATTAAAAGAAATATTATGGAAGGAAAAGTTAAAAAATTCATCTCTGAAAATACTCTGCTAAATCAACCATTCATCAAGGATTCATCCCTTACCCTCAAAAAAATAATAAAAGATAATGAGATACTACATTATACGAGATATGAGTTAGGTGAAGGCATCGAAAAAAAGAAAGAAGATTTCGCTGAAGAAGTCTATAACCAAATTAAATAAAATGTCAGCCCCAGTATATAAAAGGGTTCTTCTAAAGCTTAGCGGAGAAGCATTAGTGGGGACTAAAGAGTATGGTATTGATGATTGTTTCATATCTGATTTAGCTAACCAGCTAGTAGAAATACATAAAAAAAATGTTGAACTAATTATTGTAATTGGCGGTGGTAATTTTTTTAGAGGCTCTGATTTAGAAAAACTAGGTATACAACGAGTTACAGCTGATCATATGGGTATGCTTGCAACTGTAATTAATTCTCTAGCTTTACAAAGTTCCATAGAAAAACTTAATACTGAGTGCAGAGTGATGTCATCGATTACAATTGATGCTGTATGTGAAAAATATATTAAAAGAAAAGCTGAAAGACATTTAGAGAAAAATAGAATAATCGTGCTAGCAGCTGGTACTGGTAATCCATTTTTTACAACAGACTCTGCAGCGAGCTTACGAGCTATTGAGCTTGGAGCTGAAATTATGATGAAGGGCACCAAAGTAGATGGAATATATAACAAAGACCCGGTTAAATTTGGTGATGCAAAATTATATAGAGAAATATCATATGATGAAATTATTAGTAAGAACCTTGCTGTGATGGATGCAACTGCAGTTGTTATGTGCCAAGAAAATAATATGCCATTAAAGGTATTTAATATTCTTAAAAATGGTAACTTAAAAAATGTTATTTTAGATGATAAGATAGGGACTAAGATTATATAAATATGTTTGAAGAGATTAAAAAAGAAGCAAATCAAAGCATGGGTAAAGCAATAGAATCGCTCAATACTGCTTGCTCTAAAATTAGAGCAGGCAGACCAAACCCTAGTATGCTTGATCATATTGATGCAGATTATTTTGATACCAAGACACCTCTGAAGCAACTAGCGAACATAACAGTAACAGATGCTGCTACTATAAGCTTAAACGTATGGGATAAAACTGCTATACAGGCAATCGAAAAAGCTATTATGACATCTGACTTGGGACTATCACCCGTAATTAATGGTATGAATATACATATTAAAATACCTCCATTAACACAAGAAAGAAGAAATGATTTAATCAAAGTCTTAAAAAAAGAAGGTGAGAACACCAAGGTATCTTTAAGGAATATAAGAAGAAATATAAATACATCAATTGGAAACTTAGAAAAAGATAAAAAAATATCTAAAGATTTTGAACGTGATTACATGATAGAAATCCAAGAGCTAACAGATAAATATATTAAAATATCAGAAGAAACTATTGATAAAAAGATAGCAGAAATCAGCGAAGTATAAAAATGTCTTCAAGTAAAATATCTCATATATCTATAATTATGGATGGCAATGGAAGATGGGCTAAGAAAATTGGAATGCCTAGAGCTTATGGTCATCGAGAAGGAATAAAGTCTATCAACAAAATAGTATCAGCATGCTCTTTGAGGCAAATTGAAGAGTTGACATTATTTGCTTTCAGTAGTGAAAATTGGAAAAGACCAAATCATGAAGTAAAATTCTTATTATCTCTTTTTGAAGAATCTATTCAAAAATATATTGATGATCTACACAATAATAATGTGAAATTGAATTTTATAGGTGACATGAGTAGATTTAGCAATCATCTTTTGAAAAATATTAACGATGCTAAAAAACTCACTAAAAACAACACGAATTTAAAATTAAATTTTGCAATTAACTATGGTGGCAAATGGGATATTATCAATTCATTCAATAAAATGTTGAAATCTAATCATAAATCTATACAAGATAAGAATGTTAAAGAAAAGGATATCGAGGGATTTTTATCTTTGAATGGATCATCGCCGGATTTATTAATTAGAACAGCTGGACACTCTAGGTTAAGTAACTTTATGTTATGGCAGCATGCATATAGTGAGATCTATTTTACTGATTGTTTATGGCCAGATTTTGATGAACAAGAGCTAGATTTGGCAATAAAATACTACTTAAAAACAACACGAAAGTTTGGATCTTTGGTGGATATAAATCAGTCTGTAAAAGAAGATGCTTAGTAGGGTATTTACAGGTCTTTCTCTTGGCTTATTCTTTTTAGCATTACTAATATTCATACCATTTTTTTATATCAGTGTTATTTTTTCTTTAATATCACTCTATGGTTTTTATGAGTGGCTTAATGTTTCCAAAGAACCAATAGCCATGAACATTCTTTTAATGATTTTTTTAATGATTCTTTTATTATTTTATCATACACACTCTACTGTAATTATTTTTGCGTATCTTTCTCTATTTATGTGGATTTTAGTACTTATAGATATGTATTTTGAATCTCCATTTTATAAGAAATTATTATCCTATGCTCCCTCATTGATAGGTCTATATATGATTATATCAGCATGGTTCATGATTATATCTATAGGGAGTACTTCTTCAGTAGCTGTTGGCGAACAGAGTGAATATTTAATGTTTTCTCTATTGAATACTGATATAAAAATTTATCTTATTTTGTTATTAGCTCTTGTATCATTAACAGATATCTCAGGATACTTTATTGGTAAAAATTTTGGCGAGAAAAAATTATGCAAGAATATAAGTCCAAACAAAACTATTGCTGGTCTTCTTGGATCCATTTTAATACCAGTATCATGCTTCATGCTCATATTTAATTATATGCTAGTTATTCCTCTTGTAACCTCTGATTTATTATTCATTTTATTATTCTGTATATTTTGCACTATTGGAGACTTATTTATTAGTACTTTCAAAAGATTCTATCATGTAAAAGATACTGGAGATATTTTACCTGGACATGGAGGTATTCTAGACCGATTAGATAGTTACCTGCCAACAGTATCAATTTTTCAAATTTGGTTATTTTTATGATTACGATTTTAGGATCAACTGGAACAATTGGTGTAAATGCATTATCTGTGATCTCGAAGATAAAAAAAAGTTATCCTATATTTGCACTAACTGCTAATAAAAATATTAAATTATTAGTTAGTCAAATTAAAGAACACAGACCAACCTATGCTGTGATAGGTGATCAACTAGATGCAATAAATTTAAGAAAATTATGTAAGACATATAATATAAAAACCAAAATACTTTTTGGCAAATCTGGGCTTTTATATGTCACAGAGCATTCTAGGGTTAAAAATGTTTTGTCAGCAATTGTCGGAGCAGCTGCTTTAGAACCTACGATCAATGCTATTAAAAATAGCAAGAATATACTTTTGGCTAATAAAGAATCATTAATCATGTCTGGGTCATTAATGCTAAAATTAGCACGCAAGAGTGGGTCAATCATTATCCCAGTTGATAGTGAGCATAATGCAATTTTACAAATAATG
>JAYNVZ010000019.1:0-10494 GCA_038101125.1 Gammaproteobacteria bacterium
CTATTGTCTAAAGATATTATTTACAAGGATCTAAAGTTATTAATAATTGATGAAGAACATAAGTTTGGCGTTGCAGCCAAAGAAAAAATAAAAAAGATTAAAAGCAATATTGATGTTTTAACACTAACAGCAACTCCAATTCCTAGAACCCTTAATTCCGCATTATCACAGATTAAAGATCTAAGTATAATAGAAACACCACCTCAGAATAGAAAATCAATCGTTACAAGAATCATTGACTGGGATAAAGAAATTATATCTGAAGCAATTATGCGTGAAATTAATAGAGGCGGCCAAATTTACTATGTACATAATAAAATTGATACCATGACTATTGAAGCTAAAAAAATCTTAAGTATAACTCCTAGTATAAATATTGGTATTATTCATGGACAACTGGGACCAAAAATTATCGAAGATGAGATGAATAAGTTTCTTAACAAAGAATATGATTTATTAATATGTACAAGCATTATTGAGAGTGGCCTTGATATACAAAATGTTAATACAATCATCATTAATAATTGTGATCATTTTGGGCTTTCACAATTACATCAAATTAGAGGTAGAGTTGGAAGAACTAATAGACAAGCTTATGCCTATCTCATAAAATCAGAAAAATCTATTATAACTAAAGATGCGGAAAAAAGACTCCAAGCAATTGATTCTGTTAATAGCTTAGGAGGCGGTCTTGAGTTAGCAACTCATGATCTAGAAATACGTGGTGCTGGAGAAATACTTGGTGAGGAACAGAGTGGACAAATATATGAAATTGGATATGCCATGTTTACAGATATGTTAAATAAAAGTGTAGAAATACTAAAAACCGGATCTAGCCCTGATAGTGAAAAAGTAGTGGAAATTGAAGCAGATGTATCATATTTAATTACACAAGATTACATAAACGATATTGTAACGAGGCTCAAATATTACAAAAAAATTTCATCATCATCTACAACAGAAGAAAATCTATTAATTAAAGATGAAATGATAGATATATATGGGCCAATACCAGAGTTTGTAGAAAATCTATTTTATATATCTGATCTTAAGCTTTCTTTGCGAGGCAAAAACGTTAAATACATAAAGATATTTGGTCAAGTTATTAAAATTAGTTTTATCGATCAAAATTCAATTAATATTGATAAGATCATCAAAGCGACTAAGAATCTAGAATTAAAATTATTGAAAAATAACATGATACAACTAAAAATAGACAAAGATAATTTCAAGGATATGTGTGCTGATATTTCCAGCTTAATTGATGCAATATGCTAATTTTGAGTCCAATCAATAGTTGTAGTTGGAAAAGCAATAGCAGCATTGTTCTCAGAGATAATTTTTGAAGTCTGATAGAGCACATCCTCTTTGATTTCTAGGAATTCTCTCCAATCTTTTGTATTTGTAAAAGCATAAATAAAAAAATCACATGATGATGCTGAAAATCTTTTAAAATAAACTACTGGTTTATTAGAGTGATCAATATTATTATTTTGATCTAGATAAGCTCTTACTTTATTCACAATTTCAGGAATTTTATCAAGGTCCTCATAGCGGAGACCAATGACTTCATTTATTCTTCTATTTGTCATTCTTGTAGCATTTTCTACAATGATATTTGAAAATGCAGAGTTGGGTATATATAAAACATTTTTAGAGAATGTACGAACAACTGTTAATCTCCACCCTATACTTTCAACTATTCCCTCAATATTACGATCAGGAGATTTGATGAATTCACCTACTTTGAATGGACGGTCAAAATAGATCATGAGTCCTCCAAAAAAATTAGATAGCAAATCTTTCGCTGCAAGACCTACTACTAAACCGCCAACACCACCAAAAGCCAGTAGCCCAGAAATACTTAATCCAAATTCCTGCATCAACGTTAACAACGAAATAAGAATTACAATAATCTTAAATATTCTAATAGTTATCTCATAAGTTTGTTCAATGACAACAGGATCATCACTTGATTTAAGGCCTTTGAGAAAAGACTTGCTATTATAATAATTATCTAAAACCTTAATTAAAGTCCACGCAATGATTATTATGATTAAAACATAAAGAATCTTTGGCTTATTAAAATCTTCAAATAATTGATAAGTAACATTTAATGTTTCAGTGATAAAAACCAATGAGGCTAGAACTATTAAAAAAGTAAGTGGTCTTTGTAAGGATTTTAGAAGAATATCATCAAACTCTGTGGCTGTTTTTTTTGAAATACCAGTAAAGAGTAATATAATTTTATTTTTGATAAATAAAAGAGCTAATGTTATTAGGAAAATTAAAGTTAACTGGATAGACAAATCAGTTTTAAAAATTATAGCCATTATATCCATCATAAACTCAAACACCTTTCTTTAACTTACTAACAAATTCATCTATTATTACTTTCAGGTAATGTTATTTCTAACATTTTATCATGAATTTTTTCATAGTGCTCGATGATATTCTTAGTTAGGTATTTCTCTTTAATATATTTATAGGAAAGCTTATCATCGATAATCTTAGGATTCTGCATAGTTGTTGCGATTACTAATCTGCAACCTGCTTTTAATGCAAGTAAAAGCCTATCTTCACACGATATATCTTCATCATTTTTTGAAACAGCAGAAAACATTTCAATATCGTCACTTATAAATAATGGTAATTTATCAAAGATAGAAGCGGATAGATTTGACAACCATTCTCTTGAATAAGTTGTTATGTAATCATCTATATCGGGATATGTTATGTGATTTGTCATAATTGGTAGGTTATAATTAGAAAATCTATTATGTAATTCTTTGAAGGGTAAGATATCAGTTTTAGAAAGGGTGTCGAAGTCGATGTTAGATATACAATTTTCTATATGACTATCTGTATTAACTCTACCATGACCAGGAAAATGTTTCAAAACTGGCAGAATACCACCATCCAAAGATCCTTTGATATAACTTTCAGCCAATTGGATTATCATATCTGGATTATTGCCAAATGTTCTATCCTTTAAAAGATTATTTTCTTTATTATGATTAATATCAACTACAGGAGAATAATTTATATCAATGTTCATAGCAGAAAGCTCGCTAGCTCCAATAAACCCAGCATCATAAGAAGCCGATAATTTTTCGTAAATATCGTCAATGTTTGAAATTGACTCCAGACTAGGAAGATGAGTAAAGCCATCTAATAATCTTTGCACTCTACCCCCTTCATGATCTATTGAAACTAAAATATTATCTTTTACACCCTTGATATCAAGAATTAGTTCTTTTAATTGATTACGTGAAACAAAATTATGACTAAATAATATTATACCGCCTATCAATTTGTCCTTTATGAGATTTTTTTCATTCTTAGATAAACTTGTTCCATCTAAATTAATTATCAATGGTCCGATAAAATTCTGATTCATGTTAATAAAAATACCTCAATTAGATAGTAGATAGTGAAGCTATGCAATAACAAGTCACTCCTTCGCCTCGCCCAATATAGCCCAGGGATTCTGATGTGGTTGCTTTAATATTTATCATACCCTCATCTATATGTTTATGAGAACTTATCTTGTTGAATATGTCACATATATTTGCTTTCATTTGATTCTTATAGTTTGATATTTTTGGTTTTTCTAGCAACAAAGCTATATCAAGGTTATTCAATACAAAACCTGCATCTAAAGCTTTCTTAACTGATAATTCTAGGATGATTTTGCTATCTAGATCTTTGTTAGCTGAATCAGAATCTGGAAAATAATCTCCTATATCTCCTGCTCCGATGGCTCCTAATATAGCATCAGCTATGGAATGATATATGATATCGCCATCTGAATGTGCTTTAATTGAAATAGTTGAAGGAATATCAATTCCTGATAATCTAATTGAATTGCCAGAAATTAACTGGTGTGTGTCTATGCCTAATCCTACTCTCATTTGTTATTCATTAATAATTTTATAACCTTAAGATCATCTTGAAATGTTAATTTGATATTTCCAACAGATGCTTTTATGATCTTTACGTTGTAATTTGATAAAGACATTGCTTCTATTTCATCATCCACCTGTATCTTATTATTAATGATATCACTATATGCCTTAAATAATTTAGAAAAATTAAATAATTGAGGTGTGAAAGACATATACAGATTATCACGTTTTATATTACTTACTACAATTGACTTCTTATTTATTTTTTTAAGAGCATTAGTCAAAGGATATCCCAAAGATAGACCGGTCCTTATAGATTTAGAATGATCTAATAATCTATTGATATCTTTTGTATCTACACAAGGACGAGCAGCATCATGAATTATAATATTTTTAGATTGTATATTGGATTTTAATGCAAATTTCAATGCATTAAATACTGATCTAGTTCTTGTATTTCCTCCTTTTACTAAAAATATATTTGAATATTTTGATGGAGCTTTGTATGAACTATTTTTATCAATTACAACAAAAAAGTTTTTTATTTTCTTTGTTTCGGATATTTTCTCTATTGCAATATTAATTAGATTTTTTGAGTTTATTTTTAGATATTGTTTTGGTTTCGAGGAATTATACCTATGACTTTTACCTGCAGCTAAGATAACTGCATCATATATTTTATTTTTCATCTTTTATTATTTGAAAGAAAATTTCATCTTCTCTAATATATCCATAGTTTTCTCTTGCATAACCCTCTAAAAAAGACTTACTGTTATAAATCTTTTCTATTTCTAAATTGAGCCTATTATTAGACTGAGTTAATAAGATAACTTGGTTATCGTATGAATTATATGTTTTTTTTAAATCGTAGTAAGTAAATATACTATTGCTACTAAAAAATAAAGAGTGCTGTAAACTCAGAAATAAAATTAAACATACTAGATGGAATATTTTCATGTTAACCACTTCTTAAATACATTGTTTTTATTAAAGAAAGATTTACCTATCTGTTCTTCAATCCTGAGTAATTGATTGTATTTGGCCACTCTATCTGATCGGGAAAGAGACCCAGTTTTTATTTGGCCCGAAGAAGTACCAACGCTCATGTCTGCGATTGTTACATCTTCTGTTTCACCACTTCTATGAGATATTATATAATTATAGTTGTGTTTCTTAGCTAAATTTATCGTATCCAATGTCTCTGTAATGGTTCCTATTTGGTTAAACTTAATCAAAATTGCATTAGCAACTTTTTTATCTATACCTGTTTTAAAGATCTTTTGGTTTGTGACGAAAACATCATCGCCAACAAGTTGAATTTTGTTATCAAGTTTATTGGTAAGAATTTCCCAACCCTCCCAATCATTCTCAGACATACCATCCTCTACAGATATAATTGGGTAATCGTCGCATAATGACTCCAAATAAGTACAAAAGCCTTTGCTATCATATGAATTACCATCAGACATCATATAACTGCCATTTTTATAAAATTCGGAACTGGCAACATCTAAACCAAGATATACCTCTTCGCCAGGCTTATAACCTGCTTTTTCGATAGAATCCAATATCACTTTCAAAGCTTGGCTATTAGATGAGATGTTTGGGGCAAAGCCGCCCTCGTCACCAACTGATGTAGCTAGGGATTTTTTGTTGAGGGTATTTTTTAGTGTATGAAATATTTCCACTCCTGCTCGTAAGCTATCAGAAAAAGAATCAAAACCTATTGGTAGGATCATAAATTCCTGAAAATCTAAGTCATTATTAGCATGTGCTCCACCATTAATTATATTCATCATTGGAACAGGCAAAGAAAGATCAGCTTCTTCGCCAAAAGTCTTGTATAAAGGTATATTTAAGGATTTTGCCTTAGCATGAGCAAAAGCTAATGATACAGCGAGAATCGCATTTGCACCTAAATTCTTCTTATTTTCAGTTCCATCAAGATTTATTAATAATTCATCTAATGTATGTTGTTCAAATGATTGATTTATAATGGAACTTTTTATAGTTGAGTTTATATTGTTAACAGCATCATACACAGATTTTCCCATATAAATAGCTTTGTCGCCATCTCTTAATTCCAAAGCTTCCAAAATACCTGTTGAAGCTCCAGATGGCGAAATACCTCTGCCAATTATATCGTTGTCAAGAACCATATCTACCTCTACCGTCGGGTTGCCCCTAGAGTCAAGAATTTGTCTTGCATTTACGTCAACTATTTTATTCAAATTTACACTCCATGTTAATCTTTTACTACATTATTTATTTTAATAATACTATCCAATAAGTCTTTCATATTATTGATATTTAGTGAGTTTTTACCATCACTCAGAGCCTTTTCTGGCTCAGGATGAGTTTCAATGAAAATTCCATCTATGCCAACTGCTGTTGCAGCCCTCGCTAAGACTGGTATAAATTCACTTTCACCGCCTGACTGGTCGTTTAACGCCCCAGGTTGTTGGACTGAGTGCGATGCATCAAAAATAACTGGGCAACCAGTTTCTTTGAGAATCTCAAGCGGCCTCATATCTGAAACCAAATTATTATACCCAAAAGAGACTCCTCTTTCACATACATATATATCTTTATTACCAGTAGATTTAGCTTTTATTACAACGTTTATCATCTCTTTCGGTGATAAAAATTGGCCTTTTTTAATATTAACTGGCTTCATGGTAGCGGCAACTTTGGTTATAAAATTTGTCTGCCTGCATAAAAAAGCAGGAGTTTGGAGAATATCTACAACATCAGCCACCTCGTCAATTGGAGTGTCCTCATGTACATCCGTTAAAACTGGGATATCAAAAGTCTTTCTGACTTTTTCCAGTATTTTTAAACCTTTTTCAATGCCAACCCCCCGGTCAGATTCAATCGATGATCTATTAGCCTTATCAAAAGATGCCTTGAAAACATAAGAAATTGGCAAGTCTTTAGTAATTTCACAGATATACTCTGCTATTGATAAAGTCATTTTTTCTGACTCAATAGCACAAGGACCAGAAATTAATGTCAAATTTTTACTATTTCCAATATCCAAGGACATTTTATTTCTTCCTCTTAGACGCTGCATTAACAAATCCATTGAACAGTGGATGCCCTTTTATTGGGGATGATGTGAACTCTGGGTGAAACTGACAACCTACATACCAAGCATGGTTCTTTAACTCGATCATTTCCATTAAATTTCCTTTTTTTGACTTACCGCTGAATGCTAAACCATTTTTTTCAAAATCTCCAATAAGATTTCCATTGACCTCGTACCTATGTCTATGTCTTTCTGCAATCTTTAGCTTAGAATACATTTTATATGCTAAGGAATCTTTATTAATAATACATTCTTGAGAGCCCAAACGCATAGTGCCCCCCATTTTAGTCTTATCAGCTAAGATTCTCTTGCCAGACTTTTCTCTCCACTCTTCTACAAGAGCCACGACTGGATATTTAGTATTTTTATTAAACTCTGTGCTATTGGCTTTATTTAGCTTCATTACATTTCTTGCAAACTCTATTACAGAAATTTGCATTCCAAGACATATTCCAAAATATGGGATATCATTAACTCTAGCAAACTCAGCAGCTAAAATTTTACCTTCTATTCCTCTGTCACCAAATCCTCCTGGGACAAGTATTCCGTCCATTTTAGACAACTGTTTAATATTACGTTTATTGAGCTTTTCAGAGTCTAAATATACTATGTCAACTATTCTATTATTAATGACGCCTGCATGATATAAAGCCTCATTTAATGATTTATACGAATCTACCAGATCAACATATTTTCCAATCATGGCTATTTTGATCTTATTTTTACATTTTTCAACTTTTTTCTTATAGTCTTTCCAAGGTTTAAGATTAAGCCTCTTATCTTTTATCTTAAAGCTTTTCATCATAAATTTATCTATACCCTGCTCGCTAAACATTATTGGAATATCATAGATTGATTTTGCATCAACAGCTGAAAATACCGCTTCACTGGAAACATTAGTGAATAATGCGATTTTCTTCTTAAGTGACTGATTAATAGTATTTTTTCCTCTACATAAAAGGATATCTGGCTGAATTCCAATCGATCTTAACTCTTTAACGGAATGCTGAGTCGGTTTCGTTTTAATTTCATTGGTAACATCAATATATGGTAACAGCGTAAGATGTATAAACATTGATTTACTTTTACCTAAATCTAAACTGAATTGTCTGATTGACTCAAGAAAAGGTAGGGATTCTATATCACCAACCGTACCTCCAACCTCAACAAAAGCAATATCTGCCTTTTTTGCTCCTTTAATAACTAGATTCTTTATTTCATCTGTAATGTGAGGAATCACTTGCACAGTACTACCAAGATAACTCCCTTTCCTCTCTTTATTGATTACGTTAGAATAAACTCTTCCTGATGTAACATTACTGTCTTGTGACATTTGGATGCCAACAAACCTTTCATAATGACCCAAATCTAAATCTGTTTCTGCGCCATCCTCCGTAACGAATACTTCTCCATGTTGTATAGGACTCATTGTTCCAGGGTCAAGATTGATATAAGGGTCTAGTTTTTGAAGTGAGACTTTAAAACCTCTTAGTTTGAATAAAGAAGCAAGGGAGGCAGCTGCAATTCCCTTTCCAAGAGATGAAACAACCCCGCCAGTGATAAATACATATCTTGTCATATATTACTTAGGAAAAGTATAGACGAAATCATTGAAAAAATATATAAATTAGACACTAATATTGAGTATATTAGCTTTTAGTAATAGAAATCTCTAGAATATCCCTTTTCTTAGTTACTTTTATTTTATTGAGAGAAAATAACGGGTTTGAATCATTATCAGTTTCTAGTATTTTTAGAATTTCCAAGATTTGTTTTAAGTTTAAGCTTACACTACTTTGCATGAATACCCATTCGTGGATAATCATAATTTTATTATAGGCTTCTTCTTTATTTAATTTAGAGACTGACAGCTTGTTATTATCATTTAAGTATAATCTACATAGAATTTTGCGTACACTATCAGTAATAAAGTGGGATTGTATATTCTGTATATTGATATTATTAATAATATTTTTATTAAATGAAGGCCATCTTGTTTTTAGCATTGGAGCTATTTTAGTACGAATAAAATTTCTATCGAAATGTATATTATTATTAGATAAATCTTGAACGAAAGAAATTTTGTTCTGTGAGCAGTACTCATCTATTCTTGATTTTGATACACATAAAAATGGTCTAAATATCATTTTTTCATCATACCAAGATAGCGTCTTCATTGAAGAGAGGCCTCGTGCTCCAGAGCCACGTATAAGTCTTAGTAAAAAAGTTTCAACCTGATCTTCTTCATGATGTCCTGTTAAAATCACTTCATCGTTCTGGCAACTTTTTACAAGAGCTTCATATCTTTTTAAACGACATCTTTCCTCAATGTTTGATGAAGAGTCAATATGTATCATAATAGTCTCATGAGATATATTGAGCTGTTGAGTAATGACCTTACAGTGCTGTTCGAAATTTATCGCATCAGGTGATAGACCATGGTTAACGTGAATCGTTCTTAAAGATATAGATTTGTCCTGACTAACTTTATGTAGACAATGTAATAGTACCGAGGAATCCTGACCACCACTATAGGCTAATAGAATTTTTTTTACAGGGAGCTTAGAAAGTTGATTACGACAAAATGAAATTAGATCAGACTGTTTCAAATTTTCCATATGACTCAAGTTTCTGTTTTCGTTTAAGTAACAATTCTTCAATATCCATGCTCGCTAAGTCAGCTAACATAGAAAGCAGGTTCATTTTTAAAGATGAGGCCATTGCGCCATAATCTCTGTGAGCGCCACCAGATGGCTCAGGAATGATAGTGTCTATAAGTTTGAACTCTAATAGCTTGGACGCTGTTATGCAAAGCGCGTCTGCAGCCAATTCTGCTTTTTTTGCATCTTTCCAAAGTATTGATGCACAACCTTCAGGACTGATGACAGAATAAATGCTGTGCTGTAACATACCAAGTTTATCACATACACCTATCGCTAGCGCACCGCCAGATCCTCCTTCTCCGATAATCACTGATATGATTGGGACTTTAATGTTAGACATCACATAAAGATTCTCAGCAATAGCTTGACTTTGATTTCTAGACTCAGCATCTATACCAGGATAGGCGCCCGGAGTATCAATAAATGTAATAATAGGTAAATTAAATTTTTCAGCAAGTTTCATAATCCTGAGTGCTTTTCTATAACCTTCAGGTTTTGGCATACCAAAGTTTCTCTTTACCTTTTCTTTTGCATCGCGGCCTTTTTGATGACCAATAAACATAAAATCAAATTCATCAATTTTTGCTATACCAGATATTATGGCCGGGTCATCTCCAAACATTCTATCTCCATGAAGTTCCTCAAAAGATGTAAATAAACTAGGGATATAGTCTAGTGTATATGGTCTCAATGGATGTCTAGCTAACTGAGATATCTGCCAGTCAGACAAACTATTAAATATTTTTTTTGTCTGATCAATATAATCTTTCTCAAGTTTGATAACTGCAGCCTCGCTTTTAGCTGTTCTCTCAGGATCATTTTTTAATTGCTTAAT
>JAYNVZ010000019.1:10504-12782 GCA_038101125.1 Gammaproteobacteria bacterium
TTCAAAATCTAAATAATTAGGATTATATTCTTTCATTTTTATAATATTTTATGAGAATCAATATAGCATAACTACTGGTATTTAACGATAATATTTTCCTTTCCAAGTAGATCTGATAAGTTATTTATTAGCATTGACGAGGGGTTAATGAACCATTCTTGATCTAAATTAAGTGGAACAATATGCTTTTGACTCAAACATTTGATGGTCAAAGGGCATTTGCCGTTTTTATGAGGCTCAAGGAGATTAACTACTTCAGCCAGCGTCTTGTCATTGATAAATTCTGAGGATAAAAATATTTCAACTTCTTTTGAATATTGTTGTCGAGCAGAATCTATATCAATTATCTTATTTGCTTTCATGCTCAAATCTCCGTTATATTCATCCATTGAAATAACTCCAGAAATAAATAGAATTTCATTTTCTTTTATTGAGCTCTGATATTTTTCATAAATATCTGGATACACAATAATTTCTAATCGATGTGAAGAGTCATCAATAGTTAGAATATTTATAAATCTATCTTGCCCCATTCTTTGTATGCGGCTATTTATAATTACACCGCAAACTGTTGCGGGTTCACTAAAGTCATCATTAGAATTTTTATAAAGTCTCTTGAAGTATGAATTAATATTTTTAATAGACATTGACTCAATTTCATCATGATATTCGTTAACAGGATGCCCGGTCAGGTAAAAACCTAGAACTTTTTTTTCTAAATTGAATGATTTTAATCTATCTGAAACAGTTTCTCTCTTGACTTGTATATGATCACTTAGCTTTTTAGTAGAAAATGATTCTGATTTATTTTCGAATAACTCATGTTGTCCCATATTCTTTGTATTCTGTTTTTGTTGGCCATACTTAATAGCATTATCTAAATTGTTTTTAAGAGATAACCTGCTTTCGTCAAAACAATCAAAAGAACCAGAATATATTAAAGAATCTAGAGTGCCTATATTAATTGTAGTTAATGAAACCCTCTCACAAAAATCAAATATATTTTTAAAATATCCATTTTTTTTACGCTCATTTATTATATGAATCACAGCATTGTAACCAACTCCCTTAATTGCTCCAAGACCAAACAATATCGATTTGTTATTAAGTGACAAAAAATTAAAATCAGATGTATTAATGTTTGGCTGAATGATTGAAAGACCCATTTCTATGCTAGCATCAACTAATGAAATTACCTTATCGGTGTTATCCATATCAGATGACAAAGCTGCTGATAGGAATTCGGAAGTATAATATGTCTTTAAAAAAGCCGTTTGATATGAAATAAAAGCATATGCAACTGAATGAGATTTATTAAACCCATAACCAGCGAACTTTTCCATTTTAGAAAATATCGAATTAGCAATATTTACCGATATATTTTTATTTTTAGCTCCCTCGATAAATTGTATTCTATGCTTTTCCATTTCATCTTTTTTCTTCTTACCCATGGCTCTTCGTAATAAATCAGCTTCTCCCAATGAATATCCTCCAAGAGAACGTGATATTTCCATAACTTGCTCCTGATATAATATCAAGCCATATGTCTCAGATAATATAGGCTCTAATAAAGGATGTTCATAGTCAATTTTTTTTCCATGTTTGTTGCTAATGAAATCATCAACCATATTAGTTCCAAGCGGCCCTGGTCTATATAAAGCCACCAAGGCAACAATGTCATCGAAACAATCAGGTTTTAATCTTTCCATGTACCTTTTCATGCCTGATGATTCTAATTGGAATACACCAGTCGTAAGCTTATTTTGAAGTAACTCGAAAACTTTCTTATCAGGTGTTGTTATGTCTTCATGAGATATCTCTATATCACCATGTTGACTCTTAATAGTTCTAATAGCTCTATCTATAATACTTAGCGTTCTTAAGCCTAGGATATCAAATTTAACTAACCCTAGCTTTTCGATATCATCTTTATCGTACTGAGTAACTATCTCATCGCTTTCTTCAACTCTATATAAAGGTATAAAGTCATCAATTTGATTAGGCGCAACCACAATACCAGCTGCATGTTTTCCAACATTTCTAGGAAGTCCTTCTAATTTTTTTGATGTATCAATTAAGTTCTTGATTTCATCATTTGAGTCATATTGTTTTTTAAGCTCTTTGTTTTGTTTAAGTGCATCATCAATGGTTATGCCTACACTGAACGGTATCATCTTTGCAATCTTATCAACGAATGTATAGCCCATTCCCAAAACTCTTCCAACGTCCCTTATAACAGCCCTAGCAGCTAGTGATCCATATGTAATAATCTGCGATA
>JAYNVZ010000019.1:12792-20374 GCA_038101125.1 Gammaproteobacteria bacterium
ATTCCGTTATATGATCAATTATTTTTTGTCTATTAATCATACAAAAATCAATATCAAAATCAGGCATAGATATACGTTCAGGATTTAGAAACCTCTCAAATAAGAGGTTATGCTTTATAGGATCTATAGACGTTATATCAAGGGCGTATGCTACCAAAGAGCCAGCGCCTGATCCTCTTCCTGGGCCTACAGGTATTGATTGTTTTTTTGCCCAATCTATAAACTCATGTACAATTAGAAAATAACTAACAAAACCCATCTTCCTTATTACATCAGTCTCAAGCTTTAATCGTTGGAAGTATACATCTGTTTTTGTAATATTATTTTTTTGAATGATACTATCAAGACCTAACCTTACTTTTTCATCAAAATACACATCAATGTCACTGTTATCAGGTGTGCTAAATTTTGGCAGATGGTAAGCATCAGAAGATATATGAATATTACATCTTTTAATAATTTCTGAAATATTTTGTATCGCATCAGGCAAATCTTCAAAAATAGATATCATTTCTTTTTCTGATTTAAAGAATTGATTATCTGTAAATTCAGTTTGATTAGTCCTATCATCAATTTTTATCTTTTTATTAATACATACTCTAACTTCATGAGCCTCAAAATCTTGCTTTTCTAAAAATAAAACATTATTTGTGGCAACAAGCGGGAGGTTCAAATCTTCTGCAAGATTTATAATCTTGTTATTATATATCTCCTCATTATTAGCATTTATTCGATCAATTTGAAGATATAGTCTATCTGGAAAAATATCTTTTAATGATTTCAAAAGTAAATTTTTATCTTGCAAATTATCAACCAATAAGTTTTCTCCCAAGAGGCCCTTTCTTCCTCCTGTTAGGAGTATTATTCCTTGATTATACTTTTCTAGTTGAGATTTTATGACAGCAGGGTTTTCATTAGCTTTTTTTCCTAAATGTATTTCAGAGAGTAGTTTTATAAGATTTTTATAACCTGAGTAATTTTGGCATAAAGCAATAATCGTTCCCTCTAACTTATTTGAGACACTACTTTTTAATGGTATTTCACACCCGATAATAGGTTTAATTTTATTATCAATACATTTCTGATAAAACTTTATGGCTGCAAACATATTAAGTCTATCAGTAATAGCTAATGACTTGAGTTTATTTTTTTTTGCCGCCTTAATTAATCTATCAATATTGATTGTACTATCACTTAGCGAATATGATGAATGAAGATGTAATTGTGTATATATTTTTTTCATTTATGTGCTCAAAGGCGCAAAGCTAAATCTATGATAAATTGATGGTCCAAAATTAGCAATTGCCGTCTTATGTTCAATAGTTCCATATCCTTTATGGTTTTTAAAGCCATAAACTGGAAGAATTCTGTCTAAAACTATCATTTCATTGTCTCTTATAACTTTTGCCATAATTGATGCAGCTGAGATTTCTGGTTTTAACTCATCGCCCTTAACTATACATTCACAATTTATACCCATATCTGGTGCAAATTTACCATCAATAAAAGCTAATTCCGGAAGTAAATTTAAATTAATAATAGCCTGTTTCATTGAGAGTAACGTTGCATTATGTATATTTATTCTATCGATCATATGATTATCGCATACTCCTATACCTATTGATCTTGTATGTTTAAGTATATACCTTGAAAGCTCAGTTCTGCGTTTTGGAGTAAGCTTTTTAGAGTCTGTCATTAATGTTTTATCAATTGTTCTATCTAAAATAATAGCAACAGATACCACGGGTCCAGCCAAACACCCTCTGCCAACTTCATCAACACCAGCAAAAATTTGACTTGTCATAACTAGTTCACTATATATAATTGAGATATTATAAATATAACAAAAAATATAAATCAATACTTCATATGAAAAGAAATAAAATTAATATTGCCATTATTGGCGTTGGCTATCTAGGCAAATTTCATTTAGAAAAGTTTCTATCTCATAAAAATTGTATGACTAAATGGGTTGTAGATAATAATCTCAAAAATGAGAATCTCAATATTGTTGAGAATATAGCAATAACTGATGATTACAAAGATATACTGAATGATATTGATGCGGTTTCGATAGTAACTCCCACAGTATCTCATTATGAAATAGCTAAATATTTTTTATCTAATAAGAAACATGTACTTATTGAGAAGCCTATGACTCAGACAGTTTCACAAGCTGAGAAATTGCTATTACTTGCTAAAAAGAATAGAGTTGTACTTCAGGCAGGGCATCTTGAAAGGTTCAACCCTGTGATGAAAAAGCTTAGTCAAGATGTTAAAAACCCAGTTTTTATCGAAGTGCACAGATTAGCTAAGTTTAATCCAAGATCAACAGACGTAAATGTGATATTTGATCTGATGATACATGATATTGATATAGTGACTAGTTTAATAAAGAATAAAATTAAAAAGATCTCTGCTTTTGGTAAAAAAATAATAACTAATAGTACGGATATCGCTAACGTTAGAATTGAGTTCGTAGGTGGCGAGGTTGCTAACCTAACTGCTAGCAGAATTAGTCAGAAAAATGAGAGGAAAGTCAGAATATTTCAGAGAGATAAATACTACTCTGTAGATTTTATGAATTCTAGCATAAAAAGATATAATAAGACTCTCAAGTCAAAAAATGGCTTATTCAATTTTAAAGAGTTTACATATGAAAAAGCTGATTCCTTGAAAGATGAAATTAATAACTTCATACTGTCATGTATTGGTAAAGATAAACCCTTGGTTGATGGAGAACAGGGATTAAATGCTGTTAAAACAGCTACTATGATTTCGAAATTATTATGACTAAAATTAAAATATTTGACTTAAAAGACCAATATAAAACCATTGCTAAAGAAATTAATAAAAATGTGACAAATATCTTGAGCTCAGGCCAATACATTTTGGGGAATAATGTTAAGTTACTAGAGGAGAATTTTGCAAAACATGTGGGCGCAAAGTATGCGATATCATGTAACTCTGGCACAGATGCGCTTCTGCTTTCTTTAAGAGCACTTGGTATTGGAAAAGGTGATGAGGTTATTACAACACCTTTTACTTATTTTGCTACAGCAGAGGTGATAGCTTTGGTAGGTGCCAAGCCAATATTTGCTGATATTAATCCTCACACATTTAATATTAATCATAAATTGATAGAAAGTCTTGTTAGCAAGAAAACCAAAGCTGTAATGCCCGTTCATTTATATGGGCAGTCATGTGAAATAACTAAAATAAGAAACATATGTAAAAAAAATAAAATTGCTTTAATCGAAGATTGTGCTCAGTCTTTTGGGGCTAAATACAATGGTAAACATACTGGAACTTTTGGCGACTATGGGTGTTATAGTTTTTTTCCTACAAAAAACTTAGGTTGCGCTGGAGATGGAGGTATGATTGTGACAAATAACCTCGGAAAATCTAAGATGCTTAAAAAACTGAGGAATCATGGCGGATTAGTAAGAAATGTTCATGAATACATTGGTTATAATTCAAGACTAGATGAAATTCAAGCTTCTATATTAGTTACAAAACTCAAAATAATTGACAAACTAAATAAGTCAAGAATAAAAATAGCAGAGAATTATAAAAAGCTTATCAATAATAAAAACGTTAAAGTTCCTTATCAGGCAGAAAATAGTTATCATGTCTATAACCAATTTACCTTGAGGGTTAGTAAAAGAACGAGGTTTATAGCTCATTTGGAGAAGCATGGCGTCCCATATGGAATATATTATCCTATACCAATATATAAGCAAAAGGCATTTAAAGAGTTTAATTATAAATACAATCTTTCCAATGTTAATAAAATTATAAAAGAGTGTATTTCTATCCCGATCTATCCAGAGTTGAATAAAAATAGCTTCAATAAAATAGTAGAAGTAATTAATAAATACAAATGATAAAGCAAAAAAACATATTTATTATTGCAGGAGAATCATCTGGTGACCAACATGCTGCTAAATATATTACAGCGCATGAATCACTTAATTCAAATATCAAGTTCTCAGCAATTGGTCAAACTGAAATAAAGAAGACAGGTGCAGAGGTAATATTTAATTCTGAAGAAATATCAGTTGTAGGAATAATTGAAGTGATATCAAAATATAATAAAATTTATAAAGCACTTAAAATTGCTTATAGACATATTGATGAAATAAAGCCTGACTTAATAATCTTGGTAGATTATGTAGAATTTAATCTTAAAATAGCTAATTATGCAAAATCTAAAGGCATAAAAGTTTTATTTTATATAGCACCTCAAGTATGGGCATGGAGAGAAAAGCGTATTGAAAAAATTATAAAAGCCGTTGACCATCTAGCTGTTGTATTCCCATTTGAAGAGAAACTTTTTAAAAAGTACACAGATAATGTTACATATGTAGGACACCCTCTTGCAGATAATCCTAAATTTAAAGTTAACTTTGCTAATTATAATGATAAAAGCATTGATATAGGAATATTTCCTGGCAGTAGAGATTCAGAGATTAAAAACAACCTACATGTAATGTTGAATTGTATAAAACTATCCAAAGATGAAAATATAATGGATAAAAATATCAAAATATTTTATTCAAATAATACAGCAAAAAGAAAGATTCTTAGTCTGCTACCCAAAGGCTGGGAGAAAACTCTTGCTAATGGCAAGAATATTGAAGAAATAACAAAGTGCAAAAGAGCAATTACAGCATCAGGGACCATTACTTTAGAGTTAGCTCTATTAAACATCCCCATGGTTATAATGTATAAGCTTGCTTTTATGACCTTTATTATTATGAAAAATATGATTAGAGTAAAATATATAGGTCTGGTAAATTTAATCCTAGGAGAAGATCTTGGCTCCAAACCAATTGTAAAAGAGTTTATACAGCCTGATTATAATGATGAAGTACAAGTTATGGTTGAATTACAAAAAATAGATAAAGATGCTAAGTATAGGGATGAAATAATATCAGGATATAATGAAATACGAGGTAGCTTGCAACCAGGTGCTGCCAAAAATCTAGCTAATCTAGCAGAAGAAATGATAAGATAGTTATCTGGTTATACCTCTTTCGCTACTATTTACAAAATCAATAAAATAATCAACTTCTTGACAGTTAATACCTAATTTTTTAAAAGATTCATTAACTTGAGATCTATTTGATTTAGATTTCACGAATAACTTAAATGTTTTTTCTAATGATCTTATTACTTCGTCTGTGAATCCTTTTCTTTTTAAACCTGCCGAATTAATTTTATATGCTTGAGCATGATTGCCAGCAACTAATGTAAATGGTGTGACGTCTCTCGAGATCACTGTTCCTAGGCCACTAAATGCATAGTCCCCAATATCACAAAATTGATGCACCAATGTAAATCCTCCTAATGAAACACTTTTGCCCAGCGTTACATGTCCAGCTAAAGACGCAGCATTAGACAATATACAATCATCTTTAATCACACAATCATGCGCTATATGCGTATAAGCCATAAATAAATTATTTGAACCTATAATTGTTTTATTAATACCTGTTACTGTACCACGATTAACTGTAGAATATTCTCTAAAGGTATTATTATCTCCTATAATTAACTTAGAATCCTCACCTTTATACTTGAGATCCTGTGGATCCTCACCTATTGATGCAAACTGATAAATATGATTATTTTTTCCAATAGTCGTGTGATTTTTAATTACCACATGAGACTCGATCACAGAATTACTATCAATCTTGACATTATCATGAATTACAGAATAAGGTCCAACTTCTACAGATGAATCTATTTCAGCTGATTTGGATATAATAGCAGTAGGATGAATCATTCTTTCTCTCTAACAGCACCTATTAACTCTGCTGAGCAAACAATTTTTTCATCGACTTTACTGGAGGCGGTAAACTTATGAACATCTCTTTTACTCTGGTTAAGTTTTACATCTATAATTAAAATATCTCCTGGAACTACAGGTTTTTTAAATCTTGCTTTATCTATACCAACAAAATAATATAAAAGATTATCTTTCGGCCTCTCATTACTTTTAAAATCCAGTAATGCCGTAGCTTGTGCCATAGCCTCTAGAATTAGAACACCCGGGAAGACTGGATATCCTGGGAAATGACCTTGAAAAAACGGTTCATTATTACTTACATTTTTTTGAGCTATTAAATAATCATGCTTTTTAAAATCGATAATCTTATCGATTAAGAGGAATGGGTATCTATGTGGTAAATAGTTTTGTATATCGTTATTACTCATGTATGCTCCGATTATTATGTTATTTTTTTTATAGCTTTTGCTAGCTGATCTAATTCTTTAAATCTAGCTTGATTTTTTCTCCAAGTAGCGACCGGTTCAACTGTTGTCCCGGAAGCATACATCCCCTCTTTGTTAATTGATTTAGTAACCATAGTCATTCCATGAATATGAACATTGTCTGCAATCGTAATATGTCCATTTATTCCTGAGCCACCACCTATAGTACAATTTTTGCCTATAGATGTACTTCCAGCAATCCCTACACAAGCCGCAATAGCTGTATTTTCCCCAATGAATACATTATGAGCAATATGTACAAGATTATCAATTTTTACATTATTTGATATCACTGTGCTGTCTAGAGTGCCCCTATCAATTGTTGTATTAGCACCAATTTCTACGTCATTATTAATAACCACATTACCTATGTGTGGAACTTTTATCCATTTACCTTTATCTTGAACCAATCCAAAACCGTCTGAACCTATTACTACCCCAGGATGAACAACTACATTATCTCCTATGACTGTTCCATCGCACAACGTGCTATTGGGATAAATAACACAATTTTCTCCAATGGTAACATTACTTCCAATAGAAACATTATTACCTATTAACGTACTAGTGGGGAATAAGTCAACTTTAGGTTCAGCTAAGAATAAAGAGTTTTTAGAAAGATCGAGAGAATCATTTATTAATTTTGAGAATACTAACAAAGGATTGTTATGGATAATTAAAGATAACTTTTTTTTATCAATCAAACGGCTAATCTCTTCACTGGTAATTAAACAGTCTAAATTAGAATAATCAATCAAAGATAAAAGTTTTACATCAGAAATATATGATAATGATTTATTCTTGCTATTAGTTAAGCTACAAACTGAATCAATCTCAATAGATGAATCTCCTATTACAACACATTTATAAGCTTTAGATATTTCTTGTAAAGAATATTTTTTTTTAAGCTTCATTATTGAAGTTTAGAGATAATCTCTTGAGTAATATTTATATATTTTTTTGCATACAATGTTGTGCCATCAGCTCTAATTATTATATCGAAATCGTTCTCTTCAGCATATTCATTTATTGCAGTCTCAACTATAAGTCTAATTTTAGACAATTCTTCTTGTTGAACTTTTTGAAGATCTGCTTGTATTTTTTCTTGTCCAGTTCTGAATTTATTTTCAATATTTTGTATCTTTTTAACAAGCGTACTCTTCTCTTTTTCTGACATTACAGACTCATTCTTCAGGTAATCATCATTTAAGTTACTCCATTCTTGTTCAAGAGTTTTTAAGTTTCTAGCTCTTGGGTCGAATTGTTTTTTAACCTTTTCTTGGGATTCACGATAAATAGGGAT
>JAYNVZ010000020.1:0-5518 GCA_038101125.1 Gammaproteobacteria bacterium
AGCTGAAGAAGCACCTGCTGAAGAAGTCAAAGCTGAAGAAGCACCTGCTGAAGAAGTCAAAGCTGAAGAAGCACCTGCTGAAGAAACAAAAGACAAGTAAACTCAAAATGTCCCATGACAATTATATTATTGTCGGTAAAGTTTTAACCACACATGGCATAAAAGGTTATTTAACTATCAAATCATTTACGGCAATATCGTCTGATATTTTTAAATATGATATCTACATCAAACTCAATAATAAGTACTTAAACATCAAGATTGATGATTATAAATTCATGCCTAAGAAAACTATTATGAAAATAAAAAACATTAATCTGATAGAAGACTGCCAAGATTATATAGGTTTAGATTTACTAGTATTAAAAAAAGATCTTCCGAAAACAGGTTCTGATGAATATTATTGGTATGAGTTAATTGGGTCTGATGTCATTAACAGCGATGGTAATGAATTAGGAAAGGTAGTAGAAATTTTCACAAGTGGCGAAAATGAAGTCTTAGTCATAAAAAATAAATCTGATAACAAAGAGATCTTCATTCCATTTCTAAAAGATACTATTATTAATTTTGAAGATAAGAAATTGACAGTAAGATGGGACAATGAACTATAATATCATCACAATATTTCCTGAGTTAGTAAACATGTTTGCAAAAACAGGCTTCATCAAGCGTGCAATAGAAAAAGATTATATAGATATGAATATAATTGATTTAAGAAGCTACTCAAGTAATAAGCATAATAGAATTGATGACAAATCTTATGGTGGTGGTCCAGGTATGGTTATGCAGTATGAACCTATAAATAGTTCTATTAAAGATATTGAAAATAAAGGTTCTGTATTATATTTGTCACCACAAGGAAAACCGTTAACTCAACAGAAACTTAAAAATCTATCCTTAGAAGATAATTTAACTATTTTATGCGGACGTTATGAAGGCGTCGATCAGAGGGTTATAGATAACCTAGTAGATGAAGAAGTATCTATCGGAGATTATGTGATATCGGGCGGAGAGAGTGCCTCTATGGTCCTAATGGAAGGTATTACTAGATTAATTCCCGGAGTCGTCGATGATATTGAGTCTATAAAACAAGACTCTTTCCAAGCTGGAATTTTAGATCATCCTCATTATACAAAACCTGAAAATATCAAAGGCATGGCTATTCCTGATGTCTTAGTAAGCGGAAATCATCAGAAAATTGAAATTTGGAGAAGAAAACATGCTCTTGGCGCCACATGGTTAAAAAGGCCAGAGTTACTAAAAAACGTGAAACTTTCAAAAGAAGATGATAAACTCCTCAAAGAATACATACTAGAGCATAAGCAAAATGAGCAAAAATGACATTATAAATAAGATTGAGACCCAGCAATTTAATAAATTCCCAGAATTTTCTAGTGGGGATACCGTTGAGGTGTCTGTAAAAGTGAAAGAAGGAAAAAGAGAAAGGGTTCAATTATATGAAGGCGTAGTGATTGCTATGAAAAATAGAGGCATCAGCTCATCATTCACAGTCAGAAAAATTTCTTATGGCGAAGGCGTAGAGAGAGTATTTCAATTACATAGTAAAGTGATTGCTAATATCAAAGTAAAGAGAAAAGGTAGCGTAAGAAGAGCAAAGCTCTATTATTTAAGAGAAAGATCTGGAAAATCAGCTAGAATTAAAGAAAAGCTCAATTAACCTTTCCACCTAAAAAGTGAATATTGTATTTATAGCTCTTGGCAGCAACCTCCATAATCCAATATACCATTTAGAGAAAGGTATCAGGCAAATTAATCATCTTTCAAACACCAGTATCATTAAGAGATCGTCTTTGTATAAATCTGAACCCATCGGACCAAAGAATCAGCCAAACTATATAAATTCTGTAATAAAGATTAAAACAAAATACGAGCCTATCGAACTCCTTGATTTATTACAAGATATTGAGAATAAGCACCATAGAAAAAGAATTAAAAAATGGGGCCCGAGAACTCTAGACTTAGATATTTTGTTATTCAACAATATAGAGATTAATACTGATCGTCTTATTGTTCCACATCCAGAAATGATTAATAGAGATTTCGTGCTAATCCCATTGTCCGAGCTAACAAATTATAACTTTACTATTCCAAAATATGGTAAGTTAATGAAGTACATTTAATTTTTATGAATGAGAAATATAAATTTATTGTTGTTGAAGGCCCAATAGGTGTTGGCAAAACAACACTTGCTAGAAAACTTGCCAATAACTTAAATAGTGAGCTATTATTAGAAAAATTTTTGGAAAATCCTTTTCTAGAAAAATTTTATAAAGATATTGATAAATATGCGCTTTCCACACAACTACATTTTCTTTTACAAAGAAAAGCTGATCTTTCAAAATTAGATTCAGTTGGCTCAAATAATAAGAATTATGTTTCTGATTATTTTATCAATAAGGATAAACTGTTTGCAAAAACAGTATTATCTAGAAATGAATTTGAATTATATACAAAGATCTTTGATGCTCTAAACATAACGACACCTAAACCTGATCTCATAATATATTTACAAGCCGAGCCCGATACCTTATTAGAAAGAATTAATTTAAGAGGGAATGGATTTGAAAAAAATATAACTAAAGATTATCTTCAGAAAATTACAGATGCATATACGCAATTTTTTTACTCATATAAAGAGTCTCCACTTTTGATTATTAATACATCGCGTGTTGATGTTAATAAATCCCACGATTATGTGATGTTGCTTGATGAGATTAGCAAAGACATAAAAGGTAAAAACTATTTCAATCCTTCAACCATATAATGAGTAAAATAAGTTTAAAAAAAATATTTTCATTGAAGAAAAAAAATATTGGAATAACTTCGGTTACTTCATACGATGCAAGTTTTGCAAAACTAGCTGATGAGTGTGGAATTGATATTATCCTGGTTGGTGATTCTTTGGGCGAAGTAGTTCAGGGAATGAAAAATACACACTCTGTTACTATAAGTGATATTTGTTATCATACTAAAAATGTTGCTAGAGGCATTAAAAGTGCTTTTTTAGTCTCAGATATGCCTAAAAATTCTTTTGATACTAAAAAACAAGCATTAACAAATGCTCTGAAAATTATTAATTATGGCGGAGCAGATATGGTAAAAATTGAATCTAAGCCACAACAGATCAAAATTATTCAGCACCTTGTAGAAAATAATATTAAAGTATGTGGCCATATTGGCATACAGCCTCAGAGTATAGCTAATAAAAAATTATATAAAAAAAAAGGAAAAACTCTCAAAGAATCTAATATGCTCATTAACGAGGCAAAGGATCTCCAAAATGCAGGTGTTGAATTATTAGTTTTAGAATGCATCGATAAGATATGTGCAAGTAAAATTAAAAATAGTCTTAAAATTCCTGTTATAGGAATAGGCTCTGGAAACGATTGCGATGGTCAAATTCGTGTTATTTATGATATATTCAACATGAGTTTCAATGGGTCTCCAGGGTTTATGCATCGTAAAAGATCAGTTAAAAATCCCCTAAAAGATCTATTAGTAAATTACATTAAACTAACAAAAGATTTTAAATAATTTTGAATATTATTAATTCAGTTGAAGAACAAGAAAAGCTCTGTAAGCGTTTAACTGATGATAACATAAAAATTTCATTAATCCCTACTATGGGTAATTTACATCTTGGGCATGAAAGTCTCTTGAAGGCATCGCTTAATGATGATTACAGGATAGTATCTCTTTTCGTAAATCCATTGCAGTTTAATGATTATAGAGATTATAAAAATTACCCAAAGACTATTGAGAAGGATTTAAAAATATTAAAATTACATAATATAGACTGTTTATTCATGCCAAATGAAGATGATATGATTCAGAAAACTAATCATGATATTGAACGAAAGCTACCTGATTTCGCAAATATATTATGTGGGAAATTCAGAAAATCACATTTTCAAGGAGTATATAGTATAGTCAAAAAATTATTTAATATCATAAAGCCACAGAAAGCTTATTTTGGTAAAAAAGATTTTCAGCAACTTTTGTTGATAAAGTATTTGGTCAAGGAATGTTTTAAAAATACTATTGATATAATTGAGTGTGAAACGATAAGAGAAAAAAATGGCTTAGCTATAAGTTCTAGAAATAATAACCTTAGTGTTAAACAAAATAAGCTTGCAGCTCTGGTATTTAATGAACTAGTCTCTTTGAGAAAGTCTTTAAAGAATAATAATATAAGTGTTTTTCCTATATTAAGAGAAGAAATTATCAGAAAGTTATCTAAACAAGATATAAAAATCGAATATCTAGATATTTTATGTAGAAATAATTTAAATATTCCTACTGAAAAAGATATAGATGTTAACATCTTTGTTGCATTTTATATTGGAGATGTTCGTTTAATAGATAATATAGAAATATAATTTTATCAATTATCAATAATATAGTAGTATAACCTCATGAAAAAATCGTTTTTGAATTCTAAAATCCATAAAGCTACTGTTACAGATTCTCAAATCGACTATGAAGGTTCTTGTGAGATAGATATAGCCCTATTAAATGCTGCTGGTATCAGCGTATATGAAAAAATAGAGATTTTCTACTTATGCTATTGAAGGTCAAGCTGAGAGCGGTAACATATGTGTAAATGGTGCTGCCTGCCATAAAGCCAATATAGGCGACAAAGTTATAATCTGTACCTATGCAAATTTAGAAAATAATGAGATAATTAATCATAAGCCAACTATTATAAGGGTTGATGAAGATAATAAGATCATAGAATGCTGATCAAAGAATAATATATAATGAGTACATTGATAAACATAAATGATATTGGCGGCACAATAACCAAGGAAGATGACCGATATGTTGTTAAAGACAATACTCGTCTAAAAAACTTAGTTGTAAGCAGTACAGATCTCAAGCCTTTAAAGAGCACATCAGGTCATAATCATGTGGGCCAGGAAGAAGTCTATTTTTTTATTAGAGGAAGTGGAAAGATGGAGCTGGATGGTAAAGAGATGCCTGTAAAAGAGGGTGACACAGTGCTAATTGAGGATGGTGTTTTTCATAGAGTTCACGCAGGTCCTGATGGATGCTACTTTGTTTGCGTTTTCGATGGTAAAAGATCCCATTAAAAAATTTTATCTTTCAGTTTAGATATCCTTGATAGAAGGTCTTTCTTGTTTTCACTGGTTAAAGTAATATGGCCTAGTTTTCTGTTTTTCCTCTCAGATTTTCCATAATCATACAGTTTATAGTCATTACCATTTTCATCGATGTTGTCAGGCATTTTTGATAATATATTCAACATGCCTGAGTTATTATTTGCAAATATGTCTTGGATTTTAATATCTGATATCGCCATAATATGCGCTTCAAATTGACTTATATTAGCGCCCTCATTTGTCCAGTGTCCGGAATTATGTACCCGTGGTGCCATTTCATTAGCTATTAGTTTATTATCATGGTCTAGAAAAAATTCTATAACAAGAACTCCAACATAATTTAGCTCTTGACTTAATTTTCTATGATATTCCTC
>JAYNVZ010000020.1:5560-20310 GCA_038101125.1 Gammaproteobacteria bacterium
ATTGTATCCACGCATCACTAGCAGTTAAATTATTTATAGTAATTTGATTTTTGCCATCATATCCTAGCCTCCTTGATTTCAATATCGTATCCTTGCCTAAATCTTCGATAGCAGAGATGAGATCTGATTCAGTATCAATAACTCTATAGTCAGTGGTTGGAATATTATTTTTACTAAATATCTGTTTCTCTTTTAGTCTATCTTGGCAAATCTCTACTGCATATGAACCAGGATATACCTCTATATTCTTTTCTAAGTATTTAAGTGATTCTGAGGGCACATTTTCAAAATCTATAGTTACAACATCACAGCTTTCGATCAACATATCCAAGGATATTTTATCATCAAAACTGGATCTTATACATTTTGCAAATTTTGAAGCAGGTGGGTTTGTGCTTGGATCTACAACTATGAATTCAATATTATGCTCAGCGGACATTTGAACCATCATCATTGCTAGCTGTCCACCACCAAGTATCCCAATCTTCATATTATTTTGTAGGATCTCCGTTTTTTAAAACATCTTTAGTTTGCTTGCTTCTAAATTTTTTCAAAGATTCTTTGATTTTAGGATATTTTAAACTTAATATGCTTGCTGCAAGTAATGCTGAATTTATAGCACCTGAATCGCCGATTGCTACTGTAGCCACAGGTATACCTTTTGGCATTTGAGATATGGATAATATTGAATCTATTCCATCTAAACTTTTTGATTTAATAGGCACGCCAATAACAGGTAAGTGGGTTTTAGAAGCAGTCATTCCAGGTAGGTGTGCTGCTCCACCAGCACCAGCTATGATTACTTCTAAGCCCCTAGATTCTGCAGTTTCAGCAAATTCATGCAACAAGTCCGGAGTTCTATGAGCCGATACTATTTTAGTCTCATGACTAATCTTAAGTTTTTTTAACATGTCTACAGCTTTCTTCATGGTTAACCAATCAGATTTAGAACCCATAATTACTGCTACTAGTACATCAGATTTATTCATAAAGAGATTGTATCAGTATAAAATGTTAGTTAACAATAGTTATTATCTTTTATTGGTAAATAGCCATATGTTTTATATAATCTCTACATAAGTAAATTTATTGAGAAAAGAAGCATGATAGTAATTACAGGAGGATCAGGGTTTATTGGCAGTAACTTATTAAGTTTTCTCAACGATAATGAAATTAAAGAAATACTGATTGTGGAAGAACTGGATACTTATCAGAGTAAGTTTGATAATTTAAAAGATTTAGAATATTTAGATTGTATTAATAAAGATACTTTCATTAAAGATTTAAACAATAAGTCCTCTAAGTATCATAATAATATATCAAAAATATTTCATCTCGGCGCATGCTCTAAAACTACCGAGCCTGATAGAGATTATATTATGTCCACTAATTTAGAATATTCTAAAGACCTATTAAAATATTCTGCTAATAATAATATATCACTAATATATGCGTCTTCAGCATCTGTATATGGCGAAGCAAGTATTTTCTCAGAAGATCCGTCAAATGAATCATTTTTAAATCATTATGCTGAGTCTAAATTAATGTTTGATAATTATTATCGACAAAAAATGTCTAAAATAAACTCTCAAGTTGTCGGGCTTAGATATTTTAATGTCTTCGGGCCAAGAGAATTTCATAAAGAGGGAATGTCTAGTGTGGTCTTTCATTTTTTTAATCAATTGCATGATACCGGCATTATAAAGCTATTTAAGGGTAGCCATGGTTATAATGATGGAGAGCAAAGAAGAGATTTTATTCATGTTAGTGATACCGTAAAAGTTAAAAATTGGTTCATGAATAATTCAGATGTTTCTGGTATTTTTAATGTTGGAACCGGCATGAGTAGATCATTTAATGATATCGCTAACTGTGTATTAAAATACTTTGATAGAGGCCAGATAGAGTATATTGATTTCCCTGAAAGTCTTGAGGAACAATACCAGGCTTTCACAGAAGCTAAGATGGAAAAAATTAGGGAAAATGGTTACAACGAGAATTTTTTATCCTTAGAAGAGGGCGTTAATTCTTATCTAGACTGGTTATCAAAATAATCATGCCCTCGAATAATAGATTTTTAATAATTGCGCCTTCATGGATTGGCGATATACTAATGTCACAATCATTATTTAAGTATTTAAAATCTAATTATGACAATTGCATAATAGATATTATTGCAAAACCATATTTGAAGGACTTTATAAAACTAATGCCAGAGATTAACAACACTTATGAGTTGGATATTGAACATCGAGAGCTAGGCCTGTCAAAGAGAATAAGTATGTCATCTAGACTTAAAATGAATAATTATTCGACTGCGATAATATTAACTAATACTTTTAAGTCTGCAATAATTCCTTGGTTGATGAATATTCCTGAGAGAATAGGTTATAAAAAAGAATTTAGATCAATGCTATTAACTAAAGATTATAAGTTAATCAAACATAAAGACACTATGGTCGATAGATATTTGAAACTTGTAGGTGCTACTTTTACTAATAGCTTGAGACCTTCTTTAAAAATAAATTTAGACAAAGCTCAAGAATATAAAGAAAAATATTTACTAAATAATTCAAATAAGAATATATTTTTATGTCCAGAGGCTGAATATGGGTCTACTAAACGCTGGCCAAAAGATTATTGGATTACATTAGCCAAATACTTTAAGAAAAAAAATTTTAATATTTATTTCGTCGGCAAAGATAAAATATCTGCTTCTGAGTATGAAAGCATTGCTGATAATGTTTCTATAGTTTCTCTGATTGGCAAGACAGACTTAGATCATGCGGCTCATATTTTATCATTTGCTGACTTAGTCATTGCAAATGACTCTGGCTTGATGCACTTAGCTGCTTCTTTAGATGTCAATCTCATTTCGATTTATGGATCATCATCTCCTTTTTATACTCCGCCCTTAATGAAAGATAACCATGGTGAGGTTTTATATCGCCAGATAGAATGTAGCCCATGTTTTAAGAAAATATGCCCACTGCTGGGTGATGAGAATTTAAAATGCTTAAAAAATATAAGCCCCGAAGAAGTGTCAATAAAATCTAAAATATATTTAGATTAATTAAATGAACTTTTGTATTTTCAGTATAGTTTTATTGATTTCAACAGTTATGTGGCCTCTATTCTTTCCAGTGTCAGTAAAGCTAAGTTTCTTGTCAAAGCTGTTTATAGTTTCCCATCTCAAGCTTGTAGAAGATTTCTTTTTTGGATAAAAACCAATAGTTTTTTTATTGAAAGCACCGGCTATATGAAGGGGGCCAGTCGATCCTGCTATGAAAACATCACATAAACTTATATTTTCTAACATATGTATTGTATCTTTTTTCGCTTCAATAACTCTAATAGTGAGTTTATCATGGGTACTTACCTTTAAGTCTCTCGCATTCTGTTCATCTTCTGGGGAACAATGAACAATAAAATTATAATCATCAAATTTTCTTAGACCAATGCAAATATCTGAGAATGATTGTATATCTAAAGATTTCGAGGAACCTCCCGTGGCAGGGTGAATAAAGATAATCTTTTTTTCTTTTTTTAAGTTATATTCCTTTATGAAATCATCTTTACGCTTATTAATAGATTCATCTTTGAAATTTAGATATGGTCCATCATCCATATCCTTAATGTCTTCTATATTTAATATTTTGAAAAGCTCATAAACCAAATCACTATTATACTCGTACTCTGGTTTTTGAGATTTTGACCTTTTCTGAGATATTTTATAGTTATAAAATACTTGAGCTAACTTTGTTTTGGGTGCTATACGAATAGGAATATTAAGTTTACTAATAAGATAGCCTATCCTAAATGTAGAAAAAAAAGATATTGATGCATCAAATTTATACTTACTTAATTCTTTTGATAGTTTGCTGATATTTTTATCTATTATTACATTATCAATTAGTTTACATTGTTCAGCAATATCAGATACATTCTTCGATACTATACAAGTAATATTACAATTAGGTATATTTTTTTTCATCCAAGAAAGCGCTGGTAAGATTAATACAAAATCACCAATTTTATCATTACGAATTACTAAGATATCATTAACATTTTTTTGCATGAAGTGTTATTTGATTTGCTTTTTAAAGTAATCAATTGTCTTTTTGAGACCATCTGTTACATCAATATTTGGTTCCCAGTTAATATCCTTCTTTGCTTTAGATATGTCAGGTTTGCGTCTAACGGGATCATCAGTAGGCAGATTCTTATTGATAATTTTAGATTTTGAGTTTGTTAATTTAATTATCATTTCTGCTAATTCAATTATTTTATATTCAATTGGATTCCCTAAGTTTGTTGGTCCATATATACCTTTAGCTGATGACATCATTTTTATCATTCCATCAATTAGATCATCAACATAGCAAAAAGATCTAGTTTGTTCTCCATTTCCATAAACAGTTATATCTTGGTTAGTTAATGCCTGTACTATAAAATTACTCACCACTCTTCCATCATTTGGATGCATATTGGGACCATAAGTATTAAAGATCCTTACGACTTTGATATCTAAATCATGTTGTCGCTGATAGTCAAAAAATAATGTTTCAGCACATCTTTTTCCTTCATCATAGCAACTTCTAGGTCCAATTGGATTGACATTACCCCAATAATCTTCTTTTTGTGGATGTTCTGCTGGATCACCATAAACTTCGGATGTAGATGCTTGTAGAATTCTAGCTTTTACACGTTTGGCTAACCCTAGCATATTAATCGCTCCATGAACTGTTGTTTTAGTTGTTTGCACAGGATCATGTTGATAGTGAATGGGCGAAGCTGGGCAAGCTAGATTATATATTTCATCAACTTCAACATATAACGGGAAACATATATCATGCCTTATTGCTTCAAAGTATGGATTACGGAAAAGTTCAGCAATATTTTCTTTGGTTCCAGTGAAATAATTATCAATACAAATAACATCATTACCTTGTTCGATAAGCTTTTTACATAAGTGAGAGCCTATAAAACCTGCTCCACCAGTTACTAATATCTTTTTCATATTGTTAACCTTTAAAAAATTATACCATACCTTAATCTAATCAAATTTGCTATAATATTATCTTATTTATGAATAAGATATTAGCAATTTGTACATCACCGGATAAAGGAGGCTTAGAGTTATATTTTGTCAAACTTATTAACCACTATCATGAAAAAACTTCAAATATAGTAGCTCTGTGTAGAAATGAAAGCCTAATTTCAAAAATTATCAATAGTCCAGTAATTAATATAAAAAAAATTAATTTTATAAATTGTTGGTTTCAAATATTTATAATTTTAAAAAGAATCAAAAATGAAAATATAAATATAATTCATGTTAGCTGGACAAAAGATTTACTATTAGCAGTATTAATAAAAATCTTTTCAAAAAGGAAAATTGATATTATTTATTATAGGCAGATGAAGATTACTCGTAATAAGAAGGATATTTATCATAGATTTATATATAAAAATATCAGTAAAGTCTTAGTTATCACTAAACAATTAAAAAGTGACTGTGAAAGATATCTTCCTATCCCATCTAATAGCATCATACATTTGAAATATGGTATAGAGATACCTGAAATACCTGACAGAAATAAAAAACATTCTATTTTTAAAAAATATAATCTTTCAGATAAAGACTTTACCATAGGAGTTTTTTCAAGAATAGAAGAACAAAAAGGGCAGCATCTAGTTATAGAGGCTTTAGATAAAATTGATAAAGATAATATACAGTTATTAATAGTTGGTCATTGCATGGATAAAAAATATCTCGACCGTCTTGCAGACATGATTAAAACTTTTGATTTAGATCAAAAAGTTTCGTTTGTTCCTTTCTTAGAGTCTCCAATGGAGATTATGTCTTTTTTAGATTTAGTAATTTTGCCTACTTATGAAGAAACATTTGGCTTGGTTGTTGCTGAGTCAATGCTAATGGGAACACCAGTTATTGGGAGTAATGCTGGGGGAGTTCCAGAAATAATCGAAGATCGTTTTAATGGTCTTCTTTTTGAGCCAAAGAGCTCTAAATCTTTAAAAGATAAAATCATTGATATGTATGATTCAGAAGAACTTAGAAAAAAGGTATCAAATAATGCTAAGATGTTTGCTATGAAGAATTATGATTATCAGATGCATTTTTCTAATCTTAATAAAATATTAAATAAATTATGAATAAGATTACTGGAACAATTATAACGCTAAATAATGAAAGCTTGATCAAGGACTGTATCATTTCACTTAAAAATATCTGCGACGAAATAATAGTCGTAGACTCTCTTAGTGATGATAAAACTGTTGCAATCGCTGAAGAGCTGGGAGCAAAGGTTTACTTGCAAGATTTTCTTGGCGATGGTCCACAGAAAATACTAGCAGCATCTTATTCTTCTAATGATTGGGTTTTTAGTTTAGATGCAGATGAAAGATTGGATAATGACTTAATTTCTTATGTTAAAAACTTAGACTTAAACAATACAGATCTAAAGGCCTTTTCTTTTAAGCGAAGAAATTATTGTGGAAAAAAATGGATTAAAGCAGCCAGCTTTTATCCAGATAGAGTTACAAGGCTGTATAATAAAAAGTTTACTGGTTATACGGATAGTACATCTCATGCATATGTTGATTCTTCATGTTTAGATGTTAATTGTCATATCACTCATTATACTTATAAATCTTATACAGATTGGATAAACAAGATAAATTTTTATAGTTCGCAAAGTGCAAAGACTATGCATATAAATGGTGTGAAACGATCAAGTATTAGACCTATTACACATTCATTATTTTCTTTTTTTAAAAAAATGATTCTAAAAGGAGGCATATTTCAGGGAGTCGATGGTTTTACAGTTGCATTGACTACAATGTTTAATACCTACATGAAGTATATTAAACTTAATGAACTTTACGATAACAATAAAGATCCGTCAAAACATTTTCCAAACAAAAATTCAGAAAAGAAGTAAATCTTCAGGGTTATCTATATCTTTATATTTATCGAGTAAACCAACTTTTTTTTCAATGGACTCAAAATAATCTTTTAAATCTAAAAAAGACTTTAATCTGTTTTGATTTAATAAATGCTTGCATAATCTATTGTCCTTAATTCCAATTAGATAAAAACCGCCATCATAAGATGGGCCTAGAACAACATCATTATTATCTAGAAAAGTAATTGACTTCATAATAGTTTCTTTTGTCAAAGAAGGTATATCTGAACCGATCAATATAGTTTTTTCTGAGTATTTAGACTCCATAAATAAGCATTGTATAATCCTTGAGGACAAAGTTTCACCAATCTGTTTGTTCAATATTAGTTTGTACTTTTTAGATAAACTCTCTATCCAAGGATCATTATAATCTGGGTATACCCATAGACGTTTCTTGATACTTGTATCCATATCTTTAATTTCGGACAATATACACAAAAGCATTTCTTGTGATAGACTACTTCTTCCTTTCTTATCCAAAAGCATACTCATTCTCGTTTTAGGATTGCCAGTGTTTGGGCATTTTGTAAAAATATTGAGTGAAATCATTTATAGTATGTTTTTAATTTTGATGGCTTTATTTTAATATGATATAAAAATCTAAGTATTCTCATTTTGAATATTGTTTTTAAAAAACCTTCAGTGTGCCATTTTCTCGCAGATGTTGTAATATAAATATTTGATATAACTGGCTTGAAATATTTTTTAAGTGTAGAACAAATATTTATATCTTCCATGATCTCAAAGTCAGGGAATCCATTTATTTTATGGAATAATTCTTTTTGTATAAAAATAACTTGATCCCCCGTCCCATAGTTAAACAGATAAGATCTAAAGTTTATAAAAAAACTAAGTATTTTATATTTTAAATCTTTTTTATCAAAAGATAATTTAAAGAAACCCCAGTATTGTTTACTTTTTAGCTTACTTAAAAATTCTATATGCTTTTTATTGATATGTGTATCAGCATGCAAAAAAACTAGAGTCTGACCTGATGATATTCTTGCGCCAAGATTTTGTTGAGAACCTCTGTTAGCTGGGCACGTCACTACTTTATCAATGTATGGCCTAACAATATTAATTGTATTATCATCACTCATACCATCTACTAAAATTATCTCACATAATTTATTTTCTCTTAGATTCTGTAAAGCTATCACAGTATCGTAGATTATTTTCTCTTCATCTTTGGTAGGAATTATTATTGATATCATTACATTATTATTTAACAGTAATTATGATTTTCTCAGAATATATAGGATTAGTATGTGGAATATGCATATGGTCTCCGAGAAGAAGCTGTAAGGTATGAATTCCTTTCTTTAAATGAATCTCTGCAGATTTTTGACCTTTTCCAAAATGTAAATAATTATTATTAGATGGTATTGGTTTTGAGAAGTCTGGTAATTCTTTAACATCAATCAAGAGGTGATGATGACCAGAGAAATTCTCATTTACACCAGCGGGAACTATTTTCATTCCTGACGCACCAAAAACTATTTTGACAGGATTAGTTACAGTCGAATTATTTTCTGGGCTAATAATAAAGACTTTAGCATTATCATTAGAATCAGATCTTGATACAACACCTGCCGAATGTACGCCATCTAAATTCATGAATATTATAATTAAGAAAAAAAATTTAAAAATATTATTTATCATAATAAATTATACCAATATTCCACCGCAACTGCTACCCGAACCGGCTGTACAACCAAAACAATGGTCAGCTGTATTTATTTTTTTTGGCATATTATCGTTTTTTAAATTAGATATATGTAGTAATTTGTTATCATTAATATTTAATTTGAGCATTTGATTAAAGTCACAGTCATAAACGTATCCTCTATAATCAACACTAATTAAAGATTTACACATTAATTTATTTAAAGCATCACCATTAAAATTACCTTTTAATAACTTCATATAGTGACTAAACTTTTTTTGACTTACCAATGTACTTCCAAACCGTGCTATGGGCATATTAGTAATCGTATATAGATTATTAAAAGTTATATTATAATTTTCCATAAGAATTGATTTATATTCTTTTTCAAGTACATTCTGCTCAGGAGGTAAAACTGCATCTTGTGGGTTGTATGCGAGATTCAATTGCAATTTTTTGTTAATTCCATACCCAAACTCATTCAGTCTTTGTAGAACTTCAATGCTTTTTTTAAATACTCCATCACCTCTTTGTCTATTCACATTATCTTCTTCATAACATGGCAAAGATGCAACGACTTCGATGTAATTCTTCCTAAAAAACTCAAATAGGTACTCTTTATCTGGCTCTTGAAGTACTGTCAAATTACATCTGTCAATTATATGGCAATTAAGCGCCCTTGCTTGCGTCACTAGATAGTCAAAGTGATCATTTAATTCTGGAGCGCCTCCAGTAAGATCAATATTTTTAACATCTGATTTCTTTATAAAACTCAATATTTGATCAATTGTTTCAAGAGTCATCATCTCCTTTCTTTTGGGGCCAGCATTAACATGACAATGTAAGCAGGATTGATTACATTTATAGCCAAGATTTATTTGAATAGTATTTAACTTACCCCTAAATATTTTAGGAAAATCTGTTTTTTCTAATAATGGGTAAACATCATGCATTGTGATCTACTGAGTGATATAATATTAAATACTAACATGAAAGACGATTTTATAAACCACATTAAACCACTATTGCCCAATGTTGATTATTGTTCATTTAGGTTTGTAAATAAATATACGAACATCATTTCGGCAACAAGAAGTGTCATTGAGCCAGTTGTTATATCTGAGGATGATGGTCTGATGGTGACAGTTTACAATAATGGCGGGTGCGGCTATGGAGCAACGAGCAATCTAACAGATGATGGTATTTTAAAAGCAGTAAAAACCGCACAAAAATGGGCAGAATTTTCGGAAAATAAACTAACATACATGCCTGATCTAGGTGCATTAAAACAGCAATCCGGTAGTTATTTTACGGATGACGAAGAGAATTGGTCAAAGATATCTACGAAAGACAAGGCAGACTACTTAATGAGTGTCAATAAATCGTTGAAGTCTCAACCAACAATCTCTAACTGGGGAGCAAGTATTCGATTTAATAAATTAGAGACTTTATTTATCGACACTAACGATTCATATGTTAGGCAAAAGATATCTTATCTTCTCCCTCAGATGGTTGTATCTGCAGAGTATAAAAAAGAAATACAGACACGCACATATGGAGGCCATGCTCATGCCAGGCAAGTAGGTTATGATTTTATAGATAGTATAAATATGACAGAACATGCAAAGCTTTTAGCCGAAGAGGCGGTAGAATTATCCAGAGCGCCTAATTGTTCTGATAAAGTTATAGATGCAGTAATTGCTCCAGATCAAATGATATTACAAATTCATGAGTCAATAGGACATCCTCTAGAGTTAGATAGAATATTAGGTGATGAAAGGAATTATGCTGGATCAAGTTTTGTTACACCAGATATGTTTGGAAATTACAAATATGGCTCAGACATATTGAATGTTACTTTTAATCCTACACTCGAAACAGAACTAGCAACATATAATTTTGATGATGATGGGACCAATGCTTCCAAAGAATATTTAATTAAAGATGGAGTTCTCATTAGACCAATAGGAGGATTATTTTCCAGTCAAAGAACGGGATTGGATCATGTTGCGTGCTCAAGGGCTTGCAATTGGAATCGTCCACCTATTGACAGAATGGGCAATATAAATTTAGAGCCAGGAGATCATACTTTTGATGATATTATCCAGTCTGTAGATGAAGGCATTTTACTAGAAACTAACAACTCATGGTCAATAGATGATAAAAGAAATAAGTTTCAATTTGGTTGCGAAAAAGGGACGATGATAAAAAATGGTAAATTGTCTGGTATTGTGAAAAACCCGAGTTATAGGGGAGTAACAGAATCGTTCTGGAACAATTTATCAAAAGTAGGTAATCACGACACAAATCGTATACTTGGGACATCAAATTGCGGCAAAGGAGAACCAAATCAAACAATTTTTGTTGGCCACTCTACACCAGTCTGTCTCTTTAACAATATAGATGTATTCGGTGGCGTATAATGAAGTCATATTTCAAAAAGGTATCTGAATATCTTTTTAACAGTCTTGAGTCTAATGAAATTTTAATATTAAATTTTGATGCTGAACAAACAGATTTTGTTAGGTTCAATCATGCAAAAATTAGACAAGCCGGAAATGTTGATCAAGCTACTTTAACACTTAGTCTAGTCTATAAAAGGAAAAGTTTGAATTCTGTCATTAGACTCAGTTTGGACTACCAAAAAGATTCTGTTTTGTTGCTCAGAACACTTTACTACTTGAGGAGAGAGATTCCAGAATTACCTCAAGATCCTTACCTTATGTATGAGAGAAATTTAAATTCTTTTGATATAGAAACTAAAAATAAAACTTTGGATAGCTTTAATATAACAGACTCAATCCTTCAAGGGTGTCATTCTCTTGATATGGTTGGGATATTATCTACTGGTGCAATCATGAAGGGTTTTTCTAATTCTCTAGGACAGTTTAATTGGCATGAGAGTCAATCATTCAATTTTGATTGGTCAATGTATACAGATACTGGAAAAGCCATAAAACAAAATTATTCAGATCAGGTTTGGGATCAAAATATATTCTCATCGCTGTTAGAGGAAAGTAAACAAAAACTTCAGGTGATAGACAATAAAGAACATACTATTCAACCAGGAGAATATAGAGTTTACTTGTCACCGTCTGCATTAAATGAGATTGTTGATATGTTGTCTTGGGGGGGTTTTAGTTATAAAGCTAATAAGATAGGTTCTAGTCCTTTACATTTAATGATGAAAGGTGAGAAAAAATTAAACAAAATAGTTTCTTTTACTGAAGACCTCACAAATGGCATATCCCCAAAATTTCATTCAGACGGTTTTATAAAACCTGATACAACAGAATTAATCATAAATGGAGAATATAAATCATCATTGATCTCTCCTCGTTCAGCATTAGAATATTCAGTAAATCATAATGCCGCTGAGTATTATGAGTCTCCCGTTTCTATAAATCTAAAAGAGGGAGCAATATCCAATGATAATATTCTTGCAACTTTAAAAGATGGAATCTATATAAGTAATTTATGGTACTTAAACTTCTCTGATCTAAATAATGGAAGAATAACTGGTTTGACTAGATTTGGTTGTTTTAAGGTATCTAATGGTGAGTATCAAGGTCCAATTAATACTATGAGATTCGATGAAACCGTATATAATATTTTTGGTGACAAACTTATAGGATTGACAAATAATAAGCAGTTGCTAATAGACTCAAGCACTTATGAGGAAAGGTCAACACATAGCTCTACTATTCCAGGAGCAATAGTAGAAGATTTTAAAATGACTCTATAAAATTATGATAAAAACAAGATTTGCCCCAAGCCCAACAGGATGGTTACATATTGGAGGAGTTAGAACCGCACTCTTTTCTTGGCTTTTTGCTAAGAGTCAAAATGGAGAGTTCCTCGTTAGAATTGATGATACAGATACTACTCGTAGTACTCAACAATACTGCGATGCAATAATAAGTGCATTAAATTCTCTAGGTTTAAATTCAGATCAAGATCTTATATATCAATCAAAAAGGTTTGATATTTATATTGATAGAATAGAGTCTCTTCTAGAAAAAGGACTTGCATACTATGATAAAGTAGAAATCACTGATAAGACAAAAGACACTAATCTTGAAATACAATATGATAATAGATTAAACAAACCTGGGAATGTAATAAGATTTAAAAACCCAAGAGATAAAAAAATAGTTTTAAAAGATATGGTGCATAATGATATAACCTTTGATCCAAAAACCTTTCATGATGTAGTTATTTTAAGATCCAATGGTATTCCAACTTACAATCTTACATCAGTTGTAGATGATGCCGACATGGGCATAACCCATATTATCAGAGGAGATGATCATCTCAGTAATACCGCTGTTCAAATTAATTTATTTAACTCTCTTGATTATGAAGTCCCTATATTTGGACATCTGCCAATGATACACGGTGTTGATGGAAAGAGATTATCAAAAAGACACGGAGCAGTTGATATAAATAGTTTTTTAGATGATGGATACCTTGTCGAAGCGCTAATAAATTATCTAGTCAAGACAGGATGGTCTCATGGTGATGATGAATTCTTTACTAGAAATCAGTTACTTGATTTGTTTACCATTGACAAAGTAACAAAGTCTTCAGCGATCTTTGATTATGATAAGTTAAACTGGCTTAATCAACATTATATAAAAAATAAAAATATCGAAGATGTAGCTGATATGATTTTACCATATCTTGAAGATTTAAGAGTGGATGTTAAAGATCGGGTATACTTGGAAAAAATATTAAGCCTTGGAATAGATAGGGATTATAATTTGAAAGATATTGCTAATGGAATGACTCATTATTTCAAGGATGAGTTAACATATGATTTAACTAATTTCCCTAAAATTAATATTGATATCTCAAAAAAAATATTAAGTAATGTATCAAATAAAATTAAAGCAAATAAATTTTTAGATAAAGAGCAAATCAGCATGGATATTAAGCAAGTTTGTACAGATATGTCTCTTAAATTCAAGGATATAGGTCCTGTGGTCAGATTTGCTCTGACAGCTAAGCTGAAAGCACCCTCAATAGACGAACTTTGTTTTACTTTGGGAAAAACTAAGACATTAAAACGATTGGAGGATTTCAGCACATTTATTATCAATTTATGAAATATATATGTATAATAAGTCGATATAAAACCAATAGAGTTAATGATATATGTCCCCATCGTCTAGAGGCCTAGGACACCGGGTTTTCATCTCGGCAACAGGGGTTCGACTCCCCTTGGGGATGCATATCATGCATAACATCCTGTGAAATAAAAAACCTTGAATAATAGATCAATAAAACAAAAATTCTGTTCTTTGTGTTCTTCTCCTGTGACGATTAAGGTTCCTGAGGATGACAATAGGGATAGAGCTATATGTAATAAATGTGGAACTATATTTTATGAGAATCCTAAAGTTGTGGCTGGATGTTTATTGGTATGGGATCAAAAGATTTTACTTTGTAAAAGAGCTACTGAGCCTAGATCTGGGTATTGGACATTACCAGCTGGATTTATGGAAAACTATGAAACAGTAGAAGAGGGAGCATTAAGAGAAACGATGGAGGAGGCTGGTGCTGAATCTGATAACATAAAATTATTTATGATGTGTAATTTGCCACATATAAGCCAAGTGTACATGATGTATCAGGGAGACCTCTTAAATGGTAAGTATAAAGCAGGACCAGAAAGTGAGGAAGTTAAACTATTTTCAAAAGATGAAATACCATGGAGTGAACTAGCCTTCACAGTTATAGAAAAGACAATCAAGGCATATTATGATGATATTGAAAAAGGTAAGATTAATATTCATTTTGATACTATAATAAAGAAATGAGATTGTTTGATAATTTTTTTAAATATCTACTTTGGCTTTCATTGATAACTCCATTTGCACTAGTAGCTCATGATGGACAAGATGAAAGGATTAAATACTGGAAAAATTATTATCACCCAAAAATTGAAGTTGTTAGACAAGAAATTCCAAGTGTCAAAATCTCCTTAAAGAAAATAGGTCCGTTTTTTCAATTACAAACCCAAGTTAAAAATTTCAAGATAACTCCTGATCAAGACCAAAAAAATAATAACACCTGGACCGGTTATGCGAAAT
>JAYNVZ010000021.1:0-19584 GCA_038101125.1 Gammaproteobacteria bacterium
AAGGATTTTCAAAACTTTTCTAAAAATTTGACTGAATTTCAGAGAATTACTGCTGGTTTTTATTCGGATAAACAAAATGGGATGTATTTAAGCCCTGCAATATCAAATATTATGAAGTATATTAAAAATTATGACAATATTGGTGTGGGGCAGAGCTCTTGGGGTCCCATGTCCTATATCTTTGTTGAATCAAATTTACATGCTAAAGAGCTCTTAAGTATTATCCAAAATAAATTTAACGTGTATAATAATGTACAATTAAATATCGTTAGCCCATGGAATTCGGGTTTTAAGATAGCACATAAATAAAGCATAAATGGAGACTTAAGATGGAAAAACCTTTTTTATTACATATGATAACGTCAGAAAAAAATACGAGCCCTTTCGATGCTAATATGGCTTTCGATGCAGGCTGGGACTCTATAATTCCATATACTGGTGTTGGTATGGATGAGATTCAGGCTCTTGTTCAAGATACAATATTTTCCAGATCTCCCTCAGCGCTAAAAAAAACTGGCATTTTTATAGGAGGCAGAGACAGTCACTTAGCAATGGATATGATTGTTGAGGCTAAGAAGCACATGGTTCCGCCTTTTGAGGTTCCAGTATTTGCTGATCCAAGTGGTGCATTTACTACTGCTGCAGGAATGGTTGCTATAACTGAGAAGGCTTTGAAGGATAAGTTTTCTGAAAACTTTTCAGGAAAAAAAGTTGTGATTCTGGGTGGTACTGGACCCGTTGGAGTTGCATCCGCTGTTATCAGTGCGAAAGCTGGAAATGATGTATTGCTGGTTGGAAGAAGTTTAGAAAAGGCTGAGACCATTGCTGGAATATGTAATGATAAATATGGCTCTAAGTCAGTTACTGGAGCCGTAGATGCTGAAAAAGCGGATTTTTTGTCTGATGCTGATGTAGTTTTTAATACAGGTGCAGCAGGCATTCAATTAATGGATGATACTTTGATTGCAAATGCTAGTAATTTAAAAATATGTGCAGATGTAAATGCTGTTCCACCTGCAGGTATTGCAGGAGTAGACGCTATGGATAATGTAGTAGAAATGAAAAATTCAAATTCAGGATGTTATGGTATTGGCGCTCTAGCGATTGGAAATGTAAAATACAAGTCACAGCATGAATGTTTGAAACTAATGCGTAATTCAGACGAGCCCGTATATTTACATTTTGAACATGCCTTTGAGTTTGCTCAAAAAAATGTCTAATGTCTAAAGCAATAGTATTGGTAAATTCTGATACGTCTTATTTAGAACATAAGCTATCAGAATTAAACTATACTACATATGCTATCGATGAGTTTAATCATAGAAATATTCGAAAACTACAAGATCTAGAATTCATCAACAATTTTATTAATAAAGTATTGTCAAATCATGATTCATCTTATCTTGTTTACGGATCTGGCCTTGAAAATAAAAAGAGTATTTATGATTTACTTATGAAAAAACTTATAGTTAAAGGTAATAATTTAAGCATCTTAACCAAGACACATAATTTAAGTTCATTAAAAAATGTTTTTAAAGCTCATAATATCAAAACACCTGAAGACTTCGAAGAGGGTAGATCAGTCGAAAATAAGTTTATTTGGAAACCTCTATATAGTTCTGGCGGTTATGGAATTAGCTTCAAAGCTAAACCTAAATTGACTCATTATAAGCAGAAATATTTTCCAGGCACTACTTTTTCTATTTCTTTTTTTTGTAATGAAGATGGATTTAAATTTTTAGGGTTTAATAATCTCTTATTACTCAAAGGATTCCCAGATCATCCTTTTATCCATGCGGGGGCGATGACGATTAAGCCAACCGAAACTCTTCAAAAGACTATTCCGGCTTTTAATAGCTTGGCTTTGGATCTGTCTCTGAGAGGATATAATAATATTGACTTTAAAATAATTAAAGACGATGTATGTATTTTAGATATAAACCCAAGAATAACGTCAACATTTAAAATATATAATGATATCAATGATAATAGACTTTTGAGATTACATATAAATGAAGATAATGTTTCACTTAGTCAGTTATCATGTATCAAACAAACATCATATGGTTTAGTTCATTTGTTTGCAAAAGAGAATTTTTTTTTCAAGAAATATTTAAATGAAAACTGGATTACTAATATACCAAAAGAAGGGGAACATATTAATGCAGGTGACCCAATATTTTCTATATATCTCAGTGCGCCTTCAAAACCAGAATTAATATCTAAACTTAAAGAAAATATATCAAAATTAGGAGATTACTATAGCTTTTATGATATAGTTATTTAAATCATGAATGACAAAATAAGCATAAATAAGACCGTAAAACCATTGGTTGAAAAACTACTTGAAAAAGCTGATCAGCTAAACATTGGTGTACATACTTCAGAGGGTGGAGCCAAAATAGTTGACGCAGGTATTAATTATAGTGGTTGTTTAGAGTCAGGAAGACTCATAACAGAGATCTGTATGGGTGGTTTAGGTAAAGTTGATTTAACGATGACATCAAATACAGATAATTGGCCATTAACCATTAATGTCAGTAGCACTAATCCAGTTTTGAGTTGTTTAGCTAGTCAGTATGCAGGCTGGAATCTATCATTCGTTAAAGAGGAAGATAATTTTAATGCACTAGGATCTGGTCCATGTAGAGCCTTAGCGCTTAAAGAGGATTTGTTTAAAGATTTAGACTATTCGGATAAATTCTATTCTACAGTTGTGGTGTTAGAGGTAGATAGAAATCCACCACAAGAAATAATTGATAAAATTTCAACAGACTGTGGGGTAAGCGAGAAGAACTTGACGATAATCCTGACTCCGACTAAGTCTTTATCAGGCAGTGTTCAAGTTGTTGGGAGAGTTTTAGAGGTTGGCATGCATAAGCTCCATGAAATAGGATTCCCTTTGGGTAAGGTTGTTGATGGTTTTGGTTCTGCCCCAGTGCCTCCGCCGGCCCCAGATTTCTTGATAGGTATGGGAAGGACAAATGATGCAATATTGTATGGAGGAACTGTTCATTTATTTGTTGATGTTCCAGACGACGAAGCTTTTGAGTTAGCAAAAAGACTACCAAGCTCTACATCTTCAGATTATGGAAAGCCATTCGCAGATATATTTAAAGAATATAAGTATGATTTTTATAAGATCGATAAACTCTTATTTAGTCCAGCTAAAGTTATAGTTTCAACACTAAAGACAGGAAAAACCTTTATTGAAGGCAATACGAATCTAGAATTAATAGATGCATCATTTAATAAATGAGAAAAGTACTCATTCTTACCGACCTAAAAGGCTGGCATTATTCTCAGCTGTATAGATCTTTTCAAAAGAATAATGCAACTGTAGAATCTGCATGTCTAGAAGATCTCTCTATAAGAATTGAAGATAGCGCAAGCAAGGTATTTTTAAATAATAAAGAGTTAAGTGATTTCACAGATGTTTTTGTTAGACATGTACCTGGCGGTACATTAGAGCAAGTAATTATTAACCTTAACATTCTTAAAATTTTTGAGTCAATTAATATTAATGTCATGAATACTTCTGAGAGTATTGAGACTACCGTAGATAAGTCGCTTACAAGTATTAGACTTAAAGAGGCAAATTTACTAACTCCTAAGACATGGATCTTTAGAGATATTGATAGTTCAATAGAGAATACAAAAAATTTATTAAAAAAACATAGTCTTATTTATAAACCTCTTTTTGGATCACAAGGAGAAAATATAGTTAAAATTAGTAATATTGATGATTTTAACAAAATTTCTAATGATTCTAGTATTTATTATATTCAAGAATTTCTTGAGACTGAACCATCCCATGATTACAGAGTATTGGTGATAAAATCTGGAAGTAGTTATAAAACATATACAATGGCGAGGTATGGTAATTCATATATTAATAATTATTCTAGAGGTGGTAAGTGTGAATCTGTAAAATTTGATAAAGATCTAATCGATGTTGCCATTAAGGCTGCTGAAACTATAAACATACCTTTTTGCGGAGTTGATATAATTAAATCTAATGATAAAAATTATATTATTGAGGTAAACAGCATTCCAGCTTGGAGAGGAATGCAGTCAATAATTAATGAAAATATTTCTGATCAAATTGTCAATTCTTTCCTCAATCATAATGTCAAAGAAACTAATATTTCTATTCAAAAATAATACATGACCCATCAAGCAAACTTTTTCATAGATAAAGATAAACATTCTCTTGATGATCTAAAGTCCGCATACCTCTTTTCATGCAAGAAAGATATTGAACTAATCAAACCTGGAAACGTGAACTTGCTTTCATCTCATAAAGACACAAAAGCACAAGATTATTTGGATAGCGCCATCCTTAGTTCCAAGGAGTTATTTAATCAAAATCATTCTTTTGGAAAAAGAATTCTTGAATCTGTAAAGGTTACTCGGGCGCAGATAAATGTGAACACAAATCTAGGCATAATTCTTCTTTGTGCTCCAGTTATTCAATCATATATTGATTTTAATCTTTTAGACCTTAGAGAGGGTATCAAAAAAACTCTAGCTAAGACATCGATCAAGGATACTCATGATTTATGTGCTGCCATCAATATCTCGTCGCCAGGAGGGCTAGGAGATAGGGAAATGTATGATACTGCATCATATCCAAATGCTAGTATTAAAGAAATAATGGATTATTCTCAAGAATATGATAGGATTTCATACCAATATTCTCATAACTTTAGCGACATCTTTGATTTTATTATACCTAAGTTGGAATTTCTCAATCAAAGGTACGAGTCATTGGATGCAGCATTGTCGTTATTATTTATAGAAATTCTTGCTAAAATACCGGATTCTCATATTTCTCGTAAATTTGGTGATAAAATAGCAAAAAAGACTAGTAATAATGCCTATGATTTGCTAAAAATACTAGACAGGGAATATGATCCTGATTATCTCGCAAAAGCGCTTAATAATTTGGATTATGAATATAAGAAAAAAGGAATTAACCCGGGAACTACCGCAGATTTATTAGTAGCTAGCTTGATGATTTATAAGATTTCAGGTAACAACTAATAATCACCTATCTTTGTTTTAAAGATGGTAAAAAGTATTTCTCATTTAATTAAACAGGAGATAACAAATGGCAGTAATTGATAAAGTACTAACTGGTGAAAGCCTAGTTGTAACAGAAGGCGGCGATAACGAGATTGCTCATATTGACTTAATTATGGGTCCTCGTGGTTCAGCTGTAGAAGATGCATTTTGTAATACATTATGTAATAACAAAGATGGTTTCACGTCACTTTTAGCGGTTTCTCAACCAAACCTAATGGTAAAACCAGCAACTGTAATGTTCAACAAAGTTACAATTAAAGGAGCTAAACAAGCTGTGCAAATGTTCGGTCCAGCACAAGCAGCCGTATCTATGGCAGTTGCTGATAGTGTGAAAGATGGAACAATCCCAGCAGCTGAGGCTAATGATGTATTTATTTGCGTAGGCGTTTTCATTCATTGGGATGCTAATGATGATGGAAGAATCTATGAGTATAACTACAAAGCAGTTAAAGAAGCTATTTCAAGAGCAGTGACTGGTTCGCCAACAGCTGATGAAGTGGTTGCTAGTGCAGATGCCAAACAACATCCTTTCTCAGGACAGGCGTAAGCAAGTAGTTATTTAACTTTTGATCAAACCAGTCTATTTATAGGCTGGTTTTTTCTTTTTGTATGAACAACCTTGTCAATTTACTCCTATGAAGTATTGATGATACAAGCACCCCTTTTGCTCCAATTTGCCTGGCTTTCTTAATATCCAAAACTTTTTTAACTCCTCCAGCTATGTAATAATCTTTCTTATCATTCTTGATAATTTTTTTTGCAAGTTTATAATTCAAGTTATTTACTGAGCCAACTTGTAATAAATCCATAATAATAATCTTATTGGGTAAATATCTTTTATGTTTGTATATAGGTTTTGTTCCTAGAAAAGAATTTTTAAAGTCCAAAGAACATATATATTTATTATTTTTGGATGAGACTAAATCAAACCCTTTAGAATTTTCACTACAGAATACAGGAGTATAGTTTTTATATTTTCTCATAAGGTTTATTTTGTTCATTCCCGTATCTATCCAAAAATCTATTTTAGGAAATATATGTAATATTTTATTAAATAATTCATGATTAACCTTATTATTAGAAATTGCATCTAAATCAGCTATATATAATATATGCGGAACATATCTTTTCGATAACTGCTTTATTATCTCTATTGGCTCTGTGCTATTATATAGCCTAGAGTCGATAGACTTATACTTATCTCTATCACCCTTAATGGCTTTAACTACTTGATTATTTAATATGTCTAAAACAGGAATTATGTCCATAATATGAAAAAGATATTAATATATGAATATTTTACAGGAGGAGGTCTTCTAAATGAAGATCTAAGTTCTGATCTTATGTTAGAAGCCAGAATGATGTTATCAACACTCATTGAGAGTTGTGAGAGGTCAAAAAACTTTGACTGTAACTATTTTCTAGATCATAGACTCAAAGATCTATACTCAGGTAAAGCTATAGTCACACATGCAGATAAAGATTTGTATGACCTTAGTTTAATTAAAAAATATGATTATATCCTTCCAATTCTTCCAGAAACTAATTCTAATTTGTTAAGTTATGTTAAATTTTTAGAAAAAAATAGTATTAAAAAAATCATCTCTAATTCTGAAACTATAAAAATATGTTCTGATAAATTATTATTTTATAAATACTTACGTAAATACTCAATTCCAGCTATTCCAACATGTGATAATATTAATTCTGAAATTTTACCTAATAAATGTATTATAAAAGACAGATATGGTGCAGGTTGTTCATATGTTAGAGTTACTGATAAGTCTGATTTGAGCGAGCACTATGCCAAAGACAGGGTTATTCAGCCTTTAATAAAAGGAGACAGCTACAGTTTATCAATCTTTTTTGGTAAATCTAATTATAGATTGCTAACAATTAATCGACAACATACTGTCATTGAAAAAAACATGATTAAACTCAAACATTTGTCCATTAATGTAAATAAAATACTATATTCAAAGATTTTATCAATTATCTCTGAGGTGCATAATTCTTTACCAGGGTTATTCGGGTTTATTGGTATAGATATTTTGTTGAAAAAAAATGACATATATATTGTTGAGGTAAATACTAGATTAACAACTTCTTATGTTGGCGCATATAAAACAATAGGTTGTAATATAATTGATTTATTGGTCAATCATAAATATATTAAAAATGTAATCACAAGTAGAGAGTATTATTTATCAAATAATGAATAAAAAAAACTTATATATTGGATGGGATATAGGAGGTGCTCATACTAAATATACAATTATAAAAGAGAACTCCTTGGTATTATCCTCTAAGATTTTACCTTTGAGACTATGGAAAAGTTTATCCCCTTTAAAAAAAGTGATAGATGATATATATAATACCTATAGTAAAAAATATATTATCAATAATGCTATCAGCATGTCTGGAGAAATGTGCGATATATTTATTGATAGAAAACATGGGGTTGAAAAAATATTATCTTTATTCGATAGAAAAAAGATGAATAATTCTATTTATTCCTCGAAGGATGATATTTTACCAATTAGTAAATACAAGAGTTATAAACATATTGCTTCTATGAATTGGCACATAATAGCTAAGTATCTAAGCCCTATAAAAAAAAATGCAATTGCTATAGATCTTGGATCTACTACTACAGATTTTATTCTATTAAAAAACTCTAGGTGTATAAACAAAAGAGTTGATGATTATACAGGGTTACTAAGTTCAGAACTTTTATACTCCGGGGTATTGAGGACTCCTATTTTTTCAGTTACGAAGCAAATTAGATTGAATACCCAGACTTACCCTTTGATACCAGAATATTATGCAACTATGGGAGATATCTATAGAGTCCTTGGTGTCATATCCCCTAAAGATGACTATAGCGAGACAGCAGATGGTAGGTCTAAATCAGAAATTAATAGTCTAAAAAGGATATCACGTATATTTGGTATAGATTATACCAATAAACAAAAGAAATTAATTATAAGTCTATCGAAGAAAATCATGACAGAACATTTCAATCAAATAAGTTATACTATCAATTACCATATAAATAAAAATTTTAAAGATATAAAAGACCTGCATTTTGTAGGGATGGGAATAGGAAAGAAAATAATAAAAAAAATATGTAACAAGAACAAGTGGTGTTATACAGATTTAGAAAAAACATTAAATAATTCATTTGCGAATAATATAGATGGTTTATCAAATACCGCACCATCTTTCTTATTGTCTCTATTACTTAAAAAATCCTATGAATAAGATAACTTACAACTATCATAATGACTCAAAAGATATATTTTCTTTTATAAAAGATTATGAATGGGCAGTTTATTTATGTAGTAATCATAAAACATTCAAAAATCAGAGATATGACATTATCACATGCTCGCCCGTACAAAAAATCTATTCTTATATAAATAAAACTATTGTTGAGTCTAATGATAATAAATTAGAATATCATGATGACCCTATTGATATTTTAGCGAAGATAATGAAAGATTATGATTCCGATATTCTTGATTTACCCTTCACTGGTGGCGCAATAGGCTATATGTCATATGATTTAGGGAACACTTATGAAGGTATTAACATAAAAAATACAGATCTTGATATGCCGCTGATGGCATTTGGCATATATGATTGGGCTATTATAGTTGATCATTTAGATAAAGAAATAAATTTAGTATACAAGCAAGAGAACAAACTTATTAGTACAATTAAAGAATTATTTGAAAATAAAAATTTTAAAAGATACGAGCCTAATAGTTATTCTATAGATTCGAATTGTATTTCTAATTTAACATACAATGAATATGAAAAAAAATTTAACAAGATCCAGTCATATATTAAGAATGGAGATTGTTATCAAATAAATTTTTCACAAAGGTTCTCATTAAATTATTCTGGTGATACTTGGGATATTTATAATAAAATATCACCAACATATTCAGCTCCATACTCGGCCTATATCAAAATGCCTTTTATTGATCTCATGAGTTTTTCTCCGGAAAGATTTTTGTCTTATGATAATGAAATTGTTGAGACGAAACCAATTAAAGGAACAAGACCGGTTTCACAAGATAAAGAGATAAATAATAAGGCATTAGAAGAGTTAGCGTCATCATATAAAGAAAAAGCTGAAAATCTTATGATAGTAGATCTATTACGCAATGATCTTGGTAAGAATTGTGAATTTGGTTCGGTAAAGGTTACAAAATTGTTTGATATTGAAACATTTGCAAATGTGCATCATTTGGTCAGCACTGTTCAAGGAAAAATACTATACACTAGTGACATTTTTAAATTAATTAAAGGCTGTTTCCCAGGTGGTTCTATTACAGGTGCACCTAAGATTAGAGCAATGCAGATTATTAATGAACTAGAACCAGATAACAGAGGAATTTACTGTGGATCAATTGGTTATATTATCTCTAATGGTAATACAGATTTAAATATTGCAATTAGGACTGTAGCGGCTACTAATGATAAACTTTTTTTCTGGGGTGGAGGAGGGATTGTTTATGATTCAGAAGTAGAGTCTGAATATAAAGAGACGTTTGACAAAATCAAACCCCTTTTAAAAATCTTTGAGAATTAATTTTTAATTTCATAAGATACTTTTTCAACTTGACTAATGTTAATAAAATCTCTACCTGTTGGCTTGGAGCATAACTCACCCCTAAAACCTAAGAAATTAATATCTAAATCTTTTAATTCTTTAATATGATGAAATTTTAAAGATCCAGATAAACCACATATCACATTATTGTCTTTTACTATTTTTATAAACTTAGTAATAATGTCTTTATTAATTAAGTCTAGTATTGATTTACCATTCTTGTGACATGTATCAATCATAACCCCTTTATAACCAATATCAATAATTTTCTGTATTAATGATAAGTCAAAGTCTTGATCTGCAAACACAACACAAATAGGTTTGGTGTTAGAAAAATTAATCTTCTTGAAAAGATTTTTATGCTCATGTAACATTGAAATATCAAACATACCGATTTTAATATACTCTATTTTATTTTTTACAACATACTTTATATTATTAATCAGACTTTCATTATTAGGATTAAGATCATTACCCATTGTCACACTGATTACATGATCTTTTAGTAATTTCCTTCCCTGGTTAACGATTTCAATGCCAACAAAACCTAGTGCACCATCATTAACATTTTTAAAATCGATTATATCAATATTTGAAAATAAAACTTTTCTTGCTTCTTCGATATTTTTAATACTTGCGAGAAAATTAGTCATGTGAGATCTTCGAGTCTTTTTTATAGCTAAGTATCTTATCCTGTATCCATCTCCAAGCTTCTAATTCATTCGGTCCTGCAGTTTTTTCAATACCAATTTTAAGATATTCAATTTCTCTATCAATTTTTTCCATAGATATCATTCCTAGTCTACTCAAAAGCACCGCAGCTTCGATAACAGAGAATTGAGCTCTCTTGAAACCTAAGAAAGGTTTAATTATCTCGGAATTTTTTATATCACATATGATATTTGGGCGCTTATCATCTTCCTGATATTCATTCACAGCTACATTATAAAATGTATTTGTTAGAGTTAAATTCGGTACTATTTCTAAATTAGTCCTTGCGGATAACCCCCAATCTTTCTTATATCGGGATACTATGCCTGCAAACACTCTAACATCATCTATAAAATTTATTGTTGCTATATTATTTTCTATAATATTATTTAAGGTTGTAGAAGGCTTGAATGGTGATATGATAACTTGCTTGCCAATAAATCTTATACCCATTGGAGCTATATGGACTATGCCTTTATTAGAAATGGTTGTAACTATTACTTCATGTATCATCTTTTCTTCTTATATGTTGAACCTGTTTGTTTGAAAGTTAGTTTATCATCAATTTCATGATCTACTAAACACCCCCATTTTAACTCCTCATCTTGCTCATATTCTTTGCCTAATTGATAAGCAATCTGCGCCCTAGCTAACTCTAAGCCAAGATAAAATGCATGGCCTATATCACCTTCAACATCAATGAATTCATATAAATCATATGGGTCTTTAGCAATTTCAATTCCATTTTTATTAAATAGATGAATCCCATCTTCAGACAACATAATCCTATAATTTTTATCTTTAACATTATTAGCTATATCTTTAATTTCTTTGTAAGAATACTTAAAAGATTCTGAGCTATGTGTGGTTAAAAGAGCAGAGTCTATATGCTTTGGTGTCGTATTATTTTCGCTAGCAGCTAGTATGATGCGTCTAGCAATATCATTTTCTTTAATAACCGATCTACAGTGATTACTTACTTCCGTTGTCAAAATATGGTTAATTTTTAGTTCAGAAATAATCCCCATTAACGTCATTGTAATACCCGTGGTGTCCGCATGAGTAAGCTCTGTCACATTGCCTGTCCCCATCATTATATGAATATCCGGATATGCGCTCCTAAGTTCTTTGTACCTTAAGATCGAGTCAGTGAAACCATAATTAATTGGATCAAGAATTGGATCTGCAATGAAAACTCTTTTCATTTCTAAACATTTATCTATGCATTCATATAGACTTTTCATATCACCATTTTGTGGGATCAGTATAGGGTAAGAGTCAACTTTATCTAGAATATGAAAATTATCTGACTTAATACTTAACATATAATCAGCTCCTGACTTCGCGCCCAATATAAGTTCATCATCATTATGTGAATCTATGCTTACATAGAATCCCTGATTTTTTAATTCCTTAATTGATTCCGATAGATGTGCAAACTTTTGATTCGGGAGACATCCTATATCTATTACATCCGCACCATTCTCTCTATAGTAATTCGACTGTTTAATAATTTCTTCGACTGACATATTTGGAGCATCAGTTATCTCTGCAAATATATGGACTTCATATTTTGATAAGTCATATTTTAAAGCCTTACCACCAAACATTATAGGTAGATCTTTCAGTTCTTCAGGACCTCTCTGAATTTCTATATTTAATTGATTGGATAGCTTATCAATATCTCCTCTAACTTTTCCAGGTAGAATTATTTTATTGAATTGTTTAACATCACCTATTCTTCTAGCAATCATATCTGTTGTTAACAGTGCAGCCACATTAACATTTAGGTTTCTTATTTCATAATCAAATTCTTTATTATCAATGCGCTCCAAAATCTTTTTCAAGTTATTTTCTGCTAATTTACCTGTAATGAATAAAATATTATTTTTCATAATGATAATTTTATAGAATGTTTGAGTTTGTCTATACTATCCACGACATCTACGTCTTTGAATTTTTTTAACTTTTCATAATTCTCTAGTTCAATTTCTCTTGGATAAAGAGTTACAGTTTTTTTTGGTGCCTGTGTTATGACAGTTGGCTCAGTATCACAAGCAAATACAATAGATTTAATTCTACATTTACCAGCCTGCGCGAACATATTAGTAACTAACCCTGCTGATAAGCCATATGCCATTTGAGCGACTGTATTAGAAGTTGCTGGACTAATGATTACTAATTTGTAGACACCTTCATAAAGTAAGCTCACTGGGGCTCCACTGGCCGTATTATCTTTAAAGATTTTAATTCCTTTTGATCTAAAATCTTTAAGATCATAGTTATACCATTTTAATACTTCTTCGCCAGCTTTGCTTAGAAATAAATCTACATTTTCAATCTCAATCATTAAATCTATAGATTCCTTTAGATAATGACCTGAGCCAGTAATACACCAAGCTATTCTTTTATTATCATTCATAACTCTTAAAATTTTTGTCTATTAATTCTTTATATTCTAACAAGTCTGTTTCTTTGTTTATATTAATGAATATATCTTTATTATCTGAAAAGTCTATCACTTCCAAATTACACGATTCAAACCACTTATCTATCTTCCTCTGTCCAGTATCAATATAATTTTTTAAGCTTTCCAATAGATCTCTCGATATGAGTGAATATACTGGCTGTAATCGATCTCCATTATGAGCAGTCCTCAGTTCAATCTTTTTATTATTATCTAACATTCTCATAAAATATACGTCGCTTATTAATGGCCCATCACAAGGTAGCGTCAATAAGTATTTAGTATTACAGTTTTTTAGAGCTGTATACATACCAGCTAGGGGTCCTTGATAATCAGATATCAGGTCTTCCCATACTTTAAAGCCCATTTGTTTATATATATCTATATTTCTGTTAGCATTCACATATACCTTAGTAGAATATTTTGTTGAAAGCGCATGTAACTTTTTTATAATATAATCATTATTTATTTGCATTAATCCTTTATCCAGACCCTTCATTCTCTCAGATTTTCCTCCAGCTAGTATAATAATCGTTACATCTGTATTTTTTATAATCATATTGGTAAATTCATATTATTAGAAATTTATTGTCTTGTATTATAGAATAACTCAGCATGAAGAATAAACGTATATATTTAGCTCCAATGGTGGGCAGAACTGATGAGCATTACAGGATGTTTATACGTATCTTGTCAAATAATATAAATTTATATACAGAAATGATCACTTGTGACTCATTTATCCATACAGATCGTAAGTCATATCAGGTAAAAGCAAAAGAAAAGAACCTAACTATCCAGTTGGCTGGATCAGATCCAAAAAAATATGGTTATTGCGCAAAAATGATTAAAGATAATGGTTATGATGAGATTAACCTTAATATTGGATGTCCAAGTGATAAGGTAGTAAGAGGTGAGTTCGGCGCATGTTTGATGAACTCTCCAAAACTCGTGGCTGAATGTGTATCAGAAATTAAAATGTCATGTGATTTACCTGTCTCAATCAAAACTAGACTTGGGCTAGGATATGAGGAAGACCTTGATTTATTGTATGGCCTTATAGATGAAACATCAGTGGCTGGCTGTAAGAAATATTTTATTCATGCAAGGAATGCAATATTAAATGGTCTAAGCCCGAAGAAGAATAGGACGATACCTAAACTGAGATATCAAGATGCAATAATCGTCAAACGTAGGTATAAAGATATCGAGTTTTATTTAAATGGCGGCTTAGAGGATATTTCAGAAATACATAACAACCTCTCTTTCTTTGATGGAGTGATGATCGGAAGAAAAATTTATGATGATCCTATGTTTTTAAGAGTCATTGAGAGTGAAATATATGACAATAAAGATATTATTACTAGAGATTATATTATTTTTGAGTATCTAAAATATGCTCTGCCATTATCTAAAAAAGGTGTGAGCAATTATATGTTGCTTAGACATCTATTTAGTTTATATTATAATACTGGTTCAGCTAAAAAATGGAAAAAATTCTTACATGACATCATACAACATGATAAGGATATTATGCTAATTAATGACTTTGAAGAATCTACCTATGAAGAAAAAATCTCATCTTACAGCTACAACAGCCAATAAGTATGATCTTTATGAAGAATCAGTTCAAAATGTTGATTTTGAAGTTGAGTTCATTTCTAAGATATATAAAAGGAAAAATAAAGTTAAGTGTAAATCTATTAGAGAGGACTTTTGTGCCTCAGCTAAAATATCCTCTGCATGGGTTAAAGATAACAAAAACAATATTGCATATGCTGTTGATTTTGATCAAAAAATATTAGATTTTGCAAAAACTAGTTTTTCAAAGAACATGTCTAAGGATGAACTAGATAGGCTTAAATTAATCAAAGGCGATTCTTTAACAAAACAAACTGCAAAAGTTGACTGTGTTTCAGCATTCAATTTTAGTTATTGGGTTTTTAAAGAAAGATCAGAACTCATAAAATACTTTAAAAATGCTTATAATAATCTTAATAACAAGGGTTTATTGATGCTGGATGCGTTTGGTGGTTATGAAGCGCATCAGGAGCTAGAAGAAAAAACACAGTATAAAAATTTTACATATTGTTGGGATCAAAGTAGTTTTAATCCAATTACTAATGAGTTGACTTGTTACATTCACTTTGAATTCAAGGATGGTTCGTCAATCAAAAAAGCTTTTGAATATAACTGGAGATTATGGTCATTACCAGAAATCAGGGAATGTCTATTGGAAGCTGGTTTTAAATCGACTGATATATACATGCAGGGATGGGATGATGAAAAAGAGGAAGAAACTGAAGAATTTAGCAAAATGACATCTTGTGATGCTGATCCAGGCTGGATAGCATATATTATTGCCTCCAAATAATCTGTTTATCTGTTTCTATATTCAAAATAATTCTTTATAATCGCAAATGAGAGTCAACTATATGATCGCTGTGTAAACAGAGGAAAGTCCGGGCTCCATAGGCAATAGTGCCAGGTAATACCTGGGAAACGTAAGTTTACGGAAAGTGCTGCAGAAAATAACCGCTAGCATAATAGCTAGTAAGGGTGAAAAGGTGAGGTAAGAGCTCACCACATATAAGGTAACAAGTATGGTTGAGGCAAACCCCACTAGGAGCAAAGCAAATTTATAGCATTTTGTCAGCCTAAGGCACGCTATATGGTAGGCTGCTAGAGGTATTTGGTGACAGATACCCCAGATTAATGATCATACATGACAGAACCCGGCTTATCGGTTGACTCTTACCACTTTTTCTTTATTAAATTTTATAATAACCTTATAAGTTATTGTAAATTATATCTATTTGATAAATAACAATATTTTTACATAAAATCTATGGTTTATAACCATAAAACCTTGCATGACATATAAAAAAGACATATAGTGTTGATATATGGCAATTTTTGTTAAATTGTGGGAGAAAATGGTAGATATGTTTAAAGGCATACACAACATAAATTTAGATGGTAAAGGTAGATTAACCATACCTACTAAGTATAGAAACACAATTACTGACCAATCAAATGGCAGTATGGTCGTCACCATGGATACTGAAGAGAAATGTCTATTGTTATACCCATCAACAATCTGGGCTACAATCGAGAAAAAAATCAATGATTTGCCAAGTTTTTCTAAAAATCATAGACGTATACAAAGAATACTAATAGGTCATGCAGAAGACTTAGATATAGACTCTGCTGGTAGAATTTTGCTATCAAAACCACTGAGATTGGCAGCTGATATGACTAAAAAGATCACATTGATAGGGCAAGGCCAGAAATTTGAAATTTGGAATGAAGATACTTGGAATACCAAAGTAAATAATTGGAGATCTGAAGAGACTGATGAGTCTGAACAATCTGTCTTGTCAGATTTAATAATATGATGAAAATAGATAAATATTATCGAGCTTTAGGTATTACCGGCAATGAAGATATTAGAGTAATAAAAAAAATCTTTATGAAGGTTGCTCAGAAATACCATCCAGATAAGAATCAAAATAGCACAGATTCCATAGAAAAATTCATCGATGCGAAAGATGCTTATGAGAACATTATAAAATTCAGAAAGGATATATCATGAGTCAACTCCAAAGACATATACCTGTGATGCTAAATGAATCTATTGATGCCATGAATATTGTATCAAATGGATCATATATCGATGCCACGTTCGGGTTTGGTGGTCATTCAGAACAAATTCTCAAAAATTTGGATAAGGATGGAAAATTAAATGCAATTGACAAAGATCAGGATGCTATAGACCTCCTCAATCCTGAAATCTTTACTGATGAAAGGTTTTCCCTGAAACATGGATGTTTCTCAGATTTAAGCAAATTTTCTAAAGAGTGGGGTGTTTATGGTTCTGTTAATGGAATTCTATTTGATTTAGGTGTCTCATCTCATCATTTGGATGAACCAGATAGAGGTTTTAGTTTTAATAAAAAAGGAATAGTTGATATGCGATTTGATCAAACATCAGGTATTTCTGCATGCGATTGGATCAAGGGTGTCGATGAACAAACTTTATCAAATATTATTTGGAAATTTGGTGAAGAAAGATATTCCAGAAGAATAGCAAAGTCCATAATTTATCAAAGAGATCAGACAACAATTACTGACACAGACCAATTATCAAAAATAATTGATAAAGCAGTACCTCGAAATGAAAAGCATAAACACAATGCTACGAGAACGTTTCAAGCTATAAGAATATTTATTAACAAAGAATTAGAAGTACTCAAAGATGCTCTTCATAATAGTTATAATATACTTGCCCCTAAAGGACGTTTAGTATTAATAACATATCATTCTCTTGAAGATAGAGTAATAAAAGATTTTTTATCAGTAACAGATGAAAATTTATCTACACCGAGAGGGCTCCCTATCAAAAGCGAGTTTTTAAAAAAAATGTTCAATGTTGTAGCAAAATCTATAAAGCCATCCAGTGATGAAATTAGGATAAATCCAAGATCGAGATCAGCTAAATTAAACATTTTGGAAAAAGTAAATGAGGATCATGGTTAATTTATTAATTTTATTTATTATAACTATTTCTGCTTTCACAGTGATATATGTAAAGCATAAAAATAGACTTATGAACATACAAATTGAAAAATCTGAAAAAGAACTTTCTTTACAACTTAATCAGCATAAAAAGCTTTTAGACACAAAAGCAAAACTAATTGATGAGAAATTAACAGATACTGATATTAAAAGAATTTTAGGAATGAAAATTCCTAACAAAAATAAAGTTATTTATATAGATTTGGTTGAATAAACCGGAGGTGTAGTATGTTTGAGTTAGTAAATGAGTATAATCAAAATGCTGTGATCAAAGTGATAGGTGTAGGCGGTGGCGGCGGTAATGCCGTGATGTCTATGCTTGAATCAAGTATTCATGGCGCGGAATTCATATTAGCAAATACAGACTCTCAAGCTTTGAGGGATATTAAAGGAGCTACTATGATACAAATAGGTTCTGAAATCACAAAAGGCCTTGGTGCTGGAGCTGACCCAGAAAAGGGAAGAGAAGCAGCATTAGAGGCAAAAGAGGAATTGTCTTCAGCAATTGAAGGTGCAGATATGCTTTTTATTGCAGCTGGCATGGGAGGCGGAACTGGAACTGGAGCAGCATCAGTCATAGCACAAATAGCAAGAGATGGCTTCATGCAGAACAAGGAATAGAGGCTCTAAGTGAATGGGTTGATTCTTTAATTGTAATTCCAAATGAGAAATTAGCAGAAGTATATGGCGATGATAATTCTATATTCTCGTCATTTGAAAATGCAAATGATGTTCTTAGAGGAGCTGTAAAAGGAATAGCAGAGATCATCACTATCAGAGGGTTTATAAATGTTGATTTCGCTGATGTAAAAACTGTTATGTCTGGACGAGGTAAAGCTATGATGGGTTCAGGTTTTGCAACTGGAGAAAATAGAGCAGACGATGCTGTTCAAGCAGCTATTGATAGCCCTTTGTTGGATAATATTGATCTACATGGAGCAAGTGGTGTTTTAGTAAATATTACGGCTGGAGCTGACCTAACGTCTAAAGAGTTTTCGACTATTGGCGAGAGAGTAAAAGGTATTGCTAATGAAAATGCAACAGTAATTATTGGTTGCATTAAAGAAGAGGATAACCTAGGTGAGTTGAGAGTAACTTTAATTGCCACTGGCTTTGAAAACCAAAAAGCTGATGCAGAAGAGATTATAAGTTCAAGTGATGATGCTAGTACCCCAGCCCCTAATGCAGTAGTTGGCGGTGTTAATCATATACCTAGTTCTCCTAATTATAATAATATAGCAACAAAAGAGGCGATTGTAGATAAAACAAATGTTGATAATATCGATATCCCTGCTTTTCTAAGGCAACAAGCTGACTAAGAAAAGTAAAAACTCAAACAACCATAATTGGAGACAGTACTTTATAGTTAGTATTGTCTCCATACTTTTTATATTCATTGTAACAAGAATTATATTATTACAAGGTTTTAATACAGATTGTTTTTATGTAAATGAAAGCTCTTGCAAAAAAAATCTTAGTAATGTAGCTGATAATAGACAAATCAACTTAAAGGTTATAAAAACATTCAGAGGTATTATTTACGATAGAAATAATGAAATACTTGCAATGAGTTTACCTAAAAAAACTCTATGTATAAATGTTTATAGAATTAATTCTGATGATAAAGAAATAAATTATAAAGAACTATTAAAATTAATAAAACTTCCAGAAAAAAACTTCAAGAAGATACTTAAAAAACATAAAAACAAAAAAGAGTACTATTTAAAAAGAAAAATTAGCGACGATTTAGCAAAAGATATATCTAAGCTTAAATTACCAAATGTTTATTTTATTGATGAATATCAACGTGTATATTTGGGTGGATCATACTTTTCTAATATCATTGGATTCACAGATATTGACAATAATGGTCAATCTGGTATTGAGTACTCAAAAAATACTGAATTGAGTTCGATAAGTGGTATCAAAAAAATAAGAAAAGATAATTTAGGGAGGTCAATAGAACTAATTGATTTTATAAAAAAGCCATCCCCTGGAGAAGATGTATACTTATCGATTGACAAAAGAATACAGTTCATTGGGTTTAATATTTTAAAAGAGTATACAAAAAAATTTGATGCAGATAGTTCTTCGCTTGTTTTAGTAAGAGTTAAAA
>JAYNVZ010000001.1:0-755 GCA_038101125.1 Gammaproteobacteria bacterium
GTACTCCATCCAATGAATGGAATTAGTTCCATAGAAATCTTGTTCTTGTTCAGGAACATCGCGATCTCTTTTTTCAAGGTACAGCTTTAAGGTTTCATCTTTTCTATACCACTGTTGATCCTCGCTCTTAAGGTATATATATACATCAAGATCTTGGAATTTTTTAGTAAGTCTTCTAAATTCTTCTTGTTGTTCTTCATCATGCCCAACATCAATCATTGTAATTATAATTTTAGTTTTAGCCCCCATTTCTTCTTTTAGTCTCAAGACTTCAAGTGTTTTATCAAAAGCCTCAGTAAAGTTTGCTGCATTCCCACGTATATCTTTGAACTTCATATCATCAGTGCTTTCAAAAGAATACTTAAGATATGTTAGCCCTGATGACATCATTTCAACAGTTCTTGGTATATCTATGTTTGCTGGATTACAACTAAAGTATGACTCTAGTCCATGTTTTGTTAACGTCTGTATGGCTTTGCCTAAATTCTTATCAAGAAGTGGATCGCCATACCCATGCAACTGGATGACTCTAGGGATTATGTATAAGAAGAAATGATTTTCACTGGCAGGATCATTAGGCGCTATACCATATGACTCGGTGCAAAATTTTTCCCATTTAGACCAAAGCGCTTTTGAATGAGGCTTGATTTGTGTGATAAGATTTTCATAATAATCCTCTTTGAGAAAAGTAATCTTTCGTGTCATACGAGTTGTTCTTGGACACATTTTACAACGCATGTTACATGCATTAGTCG
>JAYNVZ010000001.1:765-8878 GCA_038101125.1 Gammaproteobacteria bacterium
CTATATTATAAATAATCGGATCCTTGGAACGATAACTTTCGAATAGTTCCATGGCTTCTTCTTTCGAAATATCAGCACCTGAGTTAATTTGCTTAACTAAATCATGCGCTTTCATATAAAAATTAATATCGTACACTTTTATCTCTATCAGTTAAAATATTCTATAGTTTTTCTCAGCACTTCGGCCTTATAAGCAGCTAATTTAGGGTCTCTATAATTAGTCTTAAACTGCATAATTTTGGGTTGGATAGTCTCTGCAACAGGGCACAATCCAGCCTTGTAATTAAGTTCATTGTAGATCTTTGGGTTCCTATAAGCAAACTGCTTTTCTGCTATTACAGGTTCTAAATATGGTACTGCCCAGGCACCATAGATGCCATCACCACCTAATTCAACATACTTTTTTCTAAAGTTTTCCCAGGAGACATTAATAATTTCATCTCCATTGTAAACGACAGCCAAAGTATAATAAGAGTTTTCATACCCCTCTGGTGTATACTGTGGGACTAAATACTCACAAGTTTCCATCACTTTTATAAATTTCTGAGCAGTTTCAATACGCATATTTATCAACTCATCACTTTTTTCTAGCTGAGCTAAAGCAACAGCTGCGCTCAACTCGGATAATCTATAATTCCATCCTAATACATCATGACGCTTATAATTAGGATTTTGAAATGTATCCTGTCTTAGTCTTACTCTGCCTTCAGATGCTTGTAAATTTTTGAAACCATGCCCGCCTACTTTTCTAGCCATTGTAGCAATCTCAGAATTATTAGTTATTATTGCACCGCCTTCTCCACAAGATATATGCTTTGTATTTTCAAAACTATAACTTGCTACATCACCAAATGTCCCAGTCAATTTGCCTTTATAACGACTCATAAAACATTGAGCATTATCCTCAATAACAGGAATACTATTATCGTTGGCTATTTTCATAATTGGATCCATATCACATGGAAGGCCATATAGAGAGACTACTATTATAGCTTTAGTCCTATCAGTGATTTTTTTTTGAAGATCATTGGGATCTATGGTGAAAGTTCTTGGATCTATATCAACATAAACTGGAATCGCATTAGCATGAATGGTTGCAGTAGTATCCATTATAACAGTTAAAGCAGGTGATATTACCTCGTCACCCTCTTTAACTCCACATGCTTCCAAAGCTGCATGTAAAGTTGATGTACCAGAATTAAAAGCAACTGCATGTTTTACACCAAACTTATCCGCAAGATATTGTTCCATCACTTGATTCCAACTTCCTGCGACTGAAGACCAATTCTCTGAGTTCAATACAGCTTCAATATACTCTAATTCTTTTCCTCTATATTTAGTAGGATTTTTTTTTGAACTCATTTTTCTAGCTGGGCCTTTTGGTGATAATGATTTATACTAACCTTGTATTTGTGAAGATTCAAGATTTTAATAGTAATTTGGTTTTCATTTTCTGATTATTTTTCCATTCCTGATGACAATGATAATTAATTTTTTTGATATCAGGGTTGAGGTCTATGTACTCAAGAACCTCTTTAAGTGAAAATTCATGTTCCCCAAAATGCTCAATAATTTTTTTAAAGAATTTAAAATCATCTTCATAATCTAAAGTCATTCTTATGTCATCTCTGCAATAAATATTATCAACATCTTTGAGATCTTCTACTCTGAACAATCCTGTTTCTGTAAAATAAACCCACATCATTTCAGTATCATCAGTAGCTTTTAATGAACATACTTTTTTAAGTGCATCTGATTTTACTGCATATGTGAATGATCCACATATGACATCATTAGATTTAATGAAATCTATCTCGCCATTGCTCTGATCATATTGGTTGAAAGCTAGGTCAATTAAATCTGGATCACAAAATAAATCATCACCATCAGCAGTTACAAAAAAGTTAACTTGATATTTATTACATGCACCATTCCATCTTTCTAGTTTATCTTTTGATGACCCTCTGTAGTAATTAATATTATTCGCTACAGCTATGTCACAAAGGATATCATCTTCCTTGTTATTACTTGTGCATAAAATTATTAGATCAGTTTTTTTTGATTTTTTAACTCTCCTAATTAGATGCTCAATTGTTGGAATACCATTAATCTTCAAGAGGCATTTATTTGCCAGCCTTTTTGATCCTGCTCTAACTGTTATAAAAATTGCTTTCATACTTGTTTTGGTAATTTTGATATCACCACATTAATTATATAAGAATATACTCCTTGACATACATATAACTATATAATAATATTCTTATATACCTCCTTCGTAGTGAAGCCAGATTTTAATCTGGCTTTCTATACTTTGAAAACAGTCCCAACTTTAATTTCAAAATCTTTTACATTGTCTTGTGTATTTACACCAAATAGCACGGATATCGCTCTTATTGTATTGCCATGCGAAACAACAAGAATATTACCGTGATCAGGCAACTGTTTTATAAAAGGATCTACTCTAATGCTTACATCTTTTAAACTTTCACCATTTGGTGGGCTAGTTTCCCATCCTCTTCTTGCTGCATAATAACTTGCTTCGCCTTCTGAGAGTTTTACATCTTCTTTGTTTTTAGCTGACCAGTCACCATAACTACGTTCTTTTAATCTATCGTCAACAATTATTTCCTGATCATCAATTAATATTTTAGCAGTGCTTAAAGCTCTTTTAAGAGGAGATGAATAAACCATATCAAACTTGATGCCATATAACTCTTCTTTTAGCTCATGAGCAATATGGATTCCATGTTCTGTAAGTTCTGGATCATGCCAACCAGTAAATAATTTTTTTTTGTTATACTCAGACTGTGCATGTCTAACAAACCAGATTTTTCTATCCATGTTATTTATCATCCTCATTTTTGTTATTTGGCTCTACAACATCATGCAAAACTTCATTACTATTAAATTTATTTTTTATTAGAATTTTTGAAAAGATTATTCCTACTTCAAATAGTAACCATATTGGAATAGCTAATAAAGTTTGAGATATAACATCTGGCGGAGTTAATAACATTCCAACAATAAATGCTCCAACAATAACATATGGTCTTTTGGCGGACAAACTTTTCGGAGTACTGACATTAGTTAATACTAATATTACAGTTACTACGGGAACCTCGAATGCAAAACCGAAAGCAAAAAATAATGTAATAACAAAATCTAAATATCTACTAATATCAGTCATTACTGAAATACCCTCTGGCGCTATACTAATAAAAAAAGCGAATATCAAAGGAAATACAACAAAGTATGCAAAGGCTGCCCCAAGATAAAAGAGTATACTACTTGAGATTAAGATCGGCAGAACTAATTTTTTTTCTTTTTCGTATAAACCTGGCGCTGTGAACATCCACAGATGATATAACAAGTATGGTATAGAAATAAACACTGCTAGTATCATTACTAACTTGAAAGGAATAAAAAATGGAGATGCAACATCAATCGCTATCATGCTACTACCAGTTGGCAACTTTGATATTAGAGGTTCAGCGAGTTGGTTGTAAATTATATCTGAAAATGGAAAAAGTATTAAAAAGAAAATAAGGACACATATTAGTGATTTTGATATTCTTGTCTTAAGCTCCTTAAAGTGGGGGACGAGAGATTTATAGCCAGTGGCAATGTCTTCTTTAGAATCCATTATTTCTGGTTATCCGTTTTCTTATCATTAATCTCTTTTTGTAAGAAATCCATGGATGATTTTTGATCGTCTAAAAGTTTATTGATTTGATTTGTTGGTTCTTCTGCTTCTTGTTGAATAGAATCTTTTAATTCAAAAAAGTATCTCTGAAATTTTCCAAACCATCTACCCAAATGTCCTGCTATTGTAGGCAACCTGTCTGGCCCTACAACAAATAGTAGTAACATAAATATTAAAAAAAGTTCCCAGAAACCTATATCAAACATAAACTATTATTTATTTTCTTCTTTAGCAGAAGTTTTGCTTGAAACAGTTTTACTAGATGAACTGTCTTCCCTTGAAGACTTTTTGAAACTTTTAATTGCTGAGCCTAAATCAGCTCCAACATTTCTCAGTTTTTTTGTTCCAAATAAAACAACTACTATGATTAATATTAATAATATTGACCAAGGTGATATACCGCTTAACATGTTAATACCTCATTTTTTTCTTAATCTTTTCTCGTCTATGCCAGACAGCCCAAATCTACTTTCGAGTTCTTTTAGAATATCACTTGATGATATTTCATTCAAAGATAAAGAGACTAATGTATGAAACCATAGATCTGCAGCCTCATGGATCATATGGCTGCGATCAGAATTTTCTGTCGATTCTATGTACTCAGTGCATTCTTCCTGAATTTTACTATTTATGTATGCATTACCTCTACTATAAAGATCTGATACATATGATTCTTTTGAGCTAGCATTTTTTCTATCTTTCAAAACCAAGTCTAATTCATCTAATACATTTAATTTACTGTCATTCATTAATATAGAGTAACACAAAAGACTAATCTCGCACTAAAACTCCATTCTTTTTCAAATAATCTTTTACGTCTGATACTGTATATATTGAGTAGTGAAATATACTTGCGGCCAGAACTGCATCAGCAAACCCATTGATAATAGCATCTTTTAGATGTTCTAGTGTTCCAGCACCGCCAGAAGCAATAACAGGTATAGAAATACTATCAGAAATAGTATGCAACAACTCAATATCAAACCCACTCTTTGTGCCATCTTTATCCATGCTCGTTAGCAAAATTTCACCAGCTCCTCTTTTTTGTAAATCTTTTGACCACTCACCAACATCTATGCCTGTAGAATTCCTTCCACCATGTGTAAATACTTCCCATGATTGATCATTAGTTTTTTTGGCATCGATAGCTGCAACAATACATTGTCTACCAATCTTATCAGTGACCTTATTAATTAAATCAGGGTTTTCAACCGCCGCACTATTAATGGCAACCTTATCAGCGCCTGCTTGTAGCAAGGTTAGGACATCTTCATATCTTGAGACTCCTCCACCAACTGTTAAAGGGATAAAAACCTCTGAAGCAACTTTTTCAACTATATCTATTATCGTCTTCCTTTTTTCATGAGTAGCAGTTATATCAAGAAAGGCAATTTCATCAGCGCCTGCTTTATCATATTTCTTGGCAACCTCAACAGGATCCCCGGCATCGATGATATTAATAAAATTAGTGCCTTTAACAACCCTGCCATTATCAACATCTAAACATGGTATTATTCTTTTATATAATGACATTTAGTTACCAACAATTTTAAATACATCTATCAAGTTAACTTTTTTTTCATAAAGGGCCTTGCCAATTATAACTCCTGAAACACCTTGATCACTAATTTTACTTAACTCTCTGATATCACTAATTGAGGTAACACCTCCCGAAGCAATTAAAGGTATCGACGTTATATTAAGAATTTTTTTCATTTCATGAAAGTTCATTCCGCTCAACATTCCATCTTTATCTACGTCTGTATAAACTAATTCAGATATATTATTTTTTTCTAAAATATATAGATAATCTTCAATAGTATGTTCTGATTCCGTTTCCCAGCCATGTACAGCTAATTTCATGTTCTTTACTGCCAAGTCTATAATTATTCTATCTTTTATTTCATTTGGAATTGATTCTAGAAACAATGGGTCAGACAATGCCTTTGTGCCTATTATCAATTTATTGATGCCTATATCAAGGTATTTAGTAATAGTCGCAATGCTCCTAATTCCTCCCCCTATTTGTATGTAAATATCGGGGTATGTAGATCTAATTTTTTGAATAATGTCATAATTAATAGTTTCACCATCTTTAGCGCCATCTAAATCAACAATATGAATACTTGAAGCTCCTTGAGCTACCCAATTTTTAGCTACAGATAATGGGTTGTCGAAATAATGAGTGACTTTAGAATAATCGCCTTTAGCAAGTCTAACGCATTTCCCATCTTTAATATCAATTGCTGGCAAAATTCTCATCATAAGACTCCATCCCAGCTAATGAAATTTCTAAGTAGACTCAGACCAGGCTCTGAACTTTTTTCAGGGTGGAATTGCACAGCAGTTAGATTGTCCCTTGCAATAGAAGATGTAAAATTTATGCCATACTCTGTCATAGATATGGAGTCATTGATGTCAGCAGGTTCAACATAGTAGCTATGCACAAAATAAAAAAATGAATTGTTAGGGATACCACTCCATATTGGATGAGTTTTGTTTTGCTGTACTTTATTCCAACCCATATGAGGTATTTTTAGTGATTTTCCAATCTTTTTTTTGAAACTCAACACACTACCGTCAATAACATCAAGACAGTTGACCCCATTATTTTCATCACTATTCGACATCAAAACCTGCAACCCCATACATATCCCTAGGAAAGGTTTTTGCGAGATTAAGTTTTTAAGCTCAACAACGTCATAGTGTTTTTTGATACTACTCATACATTCAGACGCAGCTCCTTGCCCTGGGAAAATTATATGAGAACTATTTTTGATATCATTAATAGAATTAGAAATCTTAATTTTTGAGTTCTTGTCAACAACTTTCAAAAGAGATTTATAAACACTATGTATGTTGCCCATTCCATAGTCAATAATAACAACTTCGGCCATTAGATCATTTCTTTAGTAGATGGTAGTTTGTGAGCCTGTCTTGGATCAATTGACACTGCCATTTTTAGTGCTTTCCCAAAAGCTTTAAAAATAGTTTCTGCAATATGGTGAGCGTTACATCCTCGTATATTGTCTATATGAATTGTAGCTTTTGCATGATTGGCAAAACCATGAAAAAATTCTTGGAGCAGATCTATATCAAAGTCACCTACTCGAGATCTCGGATAAGTTACATTATATTGTACCCCCGGTCTTCCAGAAAAATCCAAAACAACTCTAGATAATGATTCATCTAAAGGGACATAGAAAAATCCAAACCTTGTGATGCCAATTTTGTCACCGAGAGCTTTATCAAATGCTTGCCCTAAAACAATACCTATGTCTTCCACTGTATGATGCGCATCAATATCCAAGTCTCCTATGGCTTTGATTGATAAGTCAAACATCCCGTGTCTTGATACCTGTTCTAGCATATGCTCAAGAAAGGGTAAAGAGGCCGACAAGTCAGAGATGCCATTCCCATCTAGATTTAACTCTGCTTTGATTTGAGTTTCCTTTGTATTTCTTTCTATTTTTGATATACGATTTTTCATAAGCTATCTATAACATATTATGATGATTTAAGCCATTGGTTTACTAATTCAATTAAAATATCAGGCTCATTCACATAATTATGATCAGCGCCCTTAACTTCTAAAGATTCAACTACAGGATGTTCAGATTTTAGTCTGTCTGCAAAAGATTTCACAGAATTATGATCATTACCACCATAAATATTTAACAGCGAACCTTCATAATGCGACAAGTCAATATCATCAAGCATAAATTGATCTTTATCTACAGCACCAGCGCCAATGAGTATTATCCCTAAGATATTTTTAGAGGAATTGTTTTTCATAAATGATAGAAGCATATGAGCACCACAACTATGAGCAATAATAAATATTTTCTTAGTGGCGATATAATCTATTGATGACTGTATTCTTGCATCTGAATAACTGAATATTTTAAAATAGTCATTATATGTTTTACCTTTAGACAGGACAGGTAATTGTAATGAATAAACATTATATTTTTTATCAATTAAATGAGTTCTAAGAGGATTGATTACGTTTGGCTCTGTAGGATGTAGACCTCGCCCATGCAAAAGTAAAATAGATGTATCAGAAGAGTTAATATGTGACACTAAATTAAATTTATCCTCTAGCTGGCTACCCAACTCTATAATATCCGAGTCAAAAACAAAACTCGTTATCTGTTCATTTATATTATTTTCCCTAGAGTAATCAGGAAGGGAGTCAGCCAAAATATTTGATGCAAACAAAAAAAATATAGCTAAGAAATAGCTTTTTTTATGAAATAAGTTCATCATGACTGTTAAATATTTCTAAAAGTTTTTTGGTAATTCCAGGCTCTAGGAGTGAATGTCCTGCATCTTCAATTATATGTAGTTTAGAATTTATGTAAGCTTTGTGTAGGTCATATGCTTGTATAAAAGGACAAACTATATCAT
>JAYNVZ010000001.1:8888-12830 GCA_038101125.1 Gammaproteobacteria bacterium
CATGAATAATTTCACACTTTATATTTTTCAATACATCAATATTTTTAATAATTTGATTTTCTTCTATAAAGCAGTCATTTTGAAAAAAATGTGTTTCTATCTTTGATAGAGATATAGCGCACTCGTCAAATTGATTTACTACATCATCAGAAGGGTATAAAGTTGAACATCGGCCTTCCCATATTGCCCACCTTTTACATAATTCTTTACTAAGCTCAAGATCATCTCCATGTATCCTTTTATGATAAGCTGATAAGATATCAGATCTTTCTTCAGTAGGAATTAAACTTATAAAATCAGACCAATAATCTGGAAAAACTTCATGAGCGCCGCTTTGATAAAACCACATGATATCAGACTTCCTACATAAGAATACTCCTCTTAGAACCATAGAGTAAACATATGATGGGTATTTCTGACTAAATAATAAAGCCAGCGTGGAACCCCATGACCCACCATATATGATTGTTTTTTTTATATCTAAAAAATCTAAAATGTTTTTTATGTCTTCAATTAGTTTTTGCGAAGTGTTGTTATTGATAGATCCATAGGGTGATGATTTGCCCGATCCCCTTTGATCAAAAAGTATTATTCTATATTTAGTTGGATCAAAAAATCTACGATAGATTGAACTTGTTCCAGCACCTGGGCCACCATGTAAAAATAAGACAGGTATTCCAGACGGATTTCCTGATTGCTCAATATATAATTTATGATCATTATCAACTGACAAGTAGTCTAATTTATATGGCTCTATCTTAGAAAATATATTCATCTAGACATTATAATGAATATTTAAATATATATCATTAAAAGGCTAAATCTTAGAACTACTTACTGTAAGGATACTTTTTTCCATTGGGTCGCGTCTGGAATAACCTTAAACTCCACATATACTGTTCAAGATTTCTGTTAATTAATTTTTCAAAAGCTCTGTTTATAATTTCAGCATCATCACTAGGATGTCCAGTAGGGAATTTTGTAAGGGGTTGATCAATGTATGTTATGTACTTATTTTTCAAAAAACAATAATGATTAATACATGGTATCACTGTAGCTTTTGACAGACTTGCTATTTTAGTGATTGAAATTAAAGTAGATTTTGGTTCATCAAAGAAATTAGCAAACTCAGAATTTTTTTCGCCAAGATCCTCATCACCAATATAATAGAAAACGATTGGTGTTTTAAGGGCTTTGATAATTTTTTTGAATGAGAGATTATCTCTTGGATACACTATACTATTATCTGTATCTTTACTTCTTGATCTGCCAACAAACCAATTTAGTAATTTATTTCTAAAAGGTTTATATATGCTAATAATAGGATATCTTGATATTGAACGACCTCCAAAATCAAGAGAAACAGTATGAGGTGTTAATAAAATCACTCCCTTACCTTTTGAGAGCTCATTGTCAATGAAGTGTTCATTTATGATCTCGCAGTTATTCTGTAGAGATTTATCTGATCGCCACCAAAGTGAAGGCATATCGATAATAGTATTACCGAGATTTTTAAAATACTCGTTATGGATTTTTTTAAGTTCTGCTTCGGTCTTTGATTTAAAACAAAGCGAGAGATTAATCATAACTATGTGGCTCCTCTTAGTGTTAGAGAACTTAATAAACGAACCAATTGATGATCCTATGAGTTGCCTTAATGGTTTAGGTAAATAGATTAGGAAGAAAGATAGAAAAATTATTATCCAAGAAAACCAATAATATGGCAGTAAATATCTAAATGAAAAACTCTCTCTACTCTCTAATTCAACTTTAAGAGGGTTATTTTTTGAAAGAAAAGGTTTGGCTTTTGTATCCATTAGATCTTTAGTATTTCCAAAAGTATGGCGTCATTACTATCAATAACGTAAAGATTTCTAACCTGCCCAATATCATTGCGAAGGTTAGAATATATTTAGAAAACAAATTTAAATTACTATAATCATTAACGGCCTCTCCAAGGGCAGGGCCTAAGTTGTTAATGCATGAGGCTACTGTTGAAAACGATGTTGCAATATCATGGCCAGATAGCAATACTAAAAGTGATAATAATAAATAAGATATTACATAGAACAGAAAAAAGTTATACAAAGTCCCCGAAAGATCATCATTTATAGGTGTTCGATTAATCCTTATAGGTATTTCAGCGGTTGGATGCAATATTTTTAATAGTTCTTTTTTGAGTAACTTAAATAATAACAAAACTCTTACAACTTTAAGTCCTCCTCCGGTTGAACCAGCACAAGCGCCTATAAAACTTCCAAGTATTAAAGCAGTTATAATGAAATCTGGCCAGTTACCATATTGGGTAGTTGTAAATCCTGATGTTGTTATGAAGGATATTGTTTGAAATATTATGTCATGGAGTGGGATATTAATATTAGCGCTGAATGTGACATATAAAATAAACACTGACAACAAACTAAGAATAATTAATAGATATGTAATAAACTCCGAATCTTTCAAATAGCATGACAAACTCTTCGATGATAAAGCCATATAATGCAAAACAAAGTTAATTGCTGAAATCAGCATGAAAAATACACATATGATCTCAATCATAGAGTTATTAAAGTAACCAATACTTAAGTTATGAGTTGAGAAACCACCTATAGCAATAGTTGAAAAGCTATGGGCAATTGAGTCAAACAGGTTCATCCCAGCAACATAATATAATAAAGCACATGAAACTGTTAGCCCAAGGTATATTGACCAAAGACTTTTTGCAGTTTCTGCAATTCTAGGAGATATCTTATTATCCTTGATAGGGCCAGTAGATTCTGCTTTATATAACTGCATGCCACCAACACCAAGCATTGGCAGAATAGCTAAAGCCAATATAACTATACCCATGCCGCCCAACCATTGTAATTCCTGACGATAGATAAGTATAGACGGGGAAAGGATATCTAAATTATTTATTACAGTTGCTCCAGTTGTTGTCCATCCAGATACTGACTCAAAAAGGGCATCGGCAAAACTAAGTGATAGTTGTTTATCTAGCATGAAAGGTATGGAGCTTGCTATACTCAAAATAACCCAGAAAAGTACTACAATCAGAAACCCTTCTTTTATCCTGATATCATTTTTAGCAGAAATATTGGGCAAGTATAAAATTGAACCTAGTCCTAAAATTATTAAGAATGAATAAATAAAAGTGTAATGATTGCCATCGGAATAAATAAAGGATGTGATCAAGGGAATAACAAGTGTAACGCTAAATAAGAGTAGCATTATTCCAACGATTTTTTGCATTATTGAATCGTTCATTATATTAAAAAAAACCTACACTGACCTGAAACATTTTTTCAATTCTTGAAATCTCTTTTTTTTCGAGTACAAAAATAATAGCATGATCATCAGTCTCAATAGTCAAATCATCATTGGCTAGCAATACTTGATCGCCTCTAACTAAGGCTCCAATCACTATTGAACTAGGCAAATCAAGTTGTGATATTTTTTTTCCAACTAGCTTAGAAGTTTTAGAATCACCATGAACAATTATCTCCATAGCCTCAGCATCCCCGGCCATAAGTTGATGTACATTAACTATATCACTTGTTCTAACAGAAGCTAACAATGATCCAATAGTTACATCTTCGGGTGACACAACTATATCAATCTCCTTTGAAACAAGATTTCTATAAGATGACTTATTAACAATAGCTATAGTTTTCTTTGCACCCATATCTTTAGCTAGTTTTGCTGATAATATGTTCATTTGATCGTTATTGGTAACAGCACAAAAATAATCAACATCCGAAATATTTTCATTTGTTAATAATGATTCATCAGCTATATCATTGTTTAAGACAACTGTTGATGTTAATTCAAGAGAAGCTCTCTTTGCTATGTGTTTATCTTTTTCTATTAATTTAAGATTATATATAGTCTCAAGTTTTTTTGCTAAAGCTGACCCTACTCTGCCGCCACCAGCAATCATGA
>JAYNVZ010000001.1:12840-46395 GCA_038101125.1 Gammaproteobacteria bacterium
GTTTTTCTGTCGACTTTCTCAGCTCACTCATGAAGCGCATATTTTCCTCAGTAGCCAAAAAGAAAACATCATCATCTGGCAAAATTACAGTATCTCCATTAGGAATTATATGTTTATTCTGTCTATATATAGCAACTACCTTGACATCAACGTTAGGCATATGATTCTTAAATTCAGATAATTTCTTACCTGAGAGCGGGCCATCAGATAGTACAGTAGCTGCAAGGACCTGAACTAACCCAGACGCAAATTCAAAAGCTTGGAAAGCTCCAGGATGATCCAATATATTCTTAACATAATCTGTTAATAAAATATTTGGACTTATTACCTCACTTATTGAAAAAAATGATTTGTCAAAGTTATCTTCGTCACGTAAATATTCATTTGCTCTTAACCTTGCAATTCTTTTAGGTACATTAAATAAAGATTTTGCAATGTGACATGCCGCCATATTAACTTCATCACTTCCAGTTACAGCTATTACCATGTCTGAATTCTCTGCATCAGCTAGTTTTTGGACAGAAGGATAAGACGCTAGTCCATGAATAGTTTTTATATCAATTTTTTCTTTAAGCGCAGTCAACACATCCTTGTCATAATCAACCAAGGTTATATCGTTTCCATCATCAGAGAGAATTTTAGCTACGGAAGAGCCAACTTGACCACCGCCAAAGACTATGATTTTTTTCATTTCTTTATATGGGTTATTTTCAAGATATTATTTTACACCAAATTAATCATATTATTATATTTATTTACCAGTATAACTCTTTATTTTAGTTGAGAATTGACTATTAGAGTTATAAAGATCCTTGTGGGTTATAATATTTTTACCAGGCAATTGTAACTTATTTATTTGAATAGTACCTTTTTTAGCTTTAATTTCAAACGTATGATGATCAAATTTTGTTACGGTTCCAGGCAAATATGTATCAGAATCATTAAAACATGTGGCTTGATGTATCTTAAACTTAATGCCAAAAAGTTCTGCCTGTACTCCAGGCCAACCTGCAAAAGCTTTGATTTTTGCTATGATTGACTCAGCATCCTCGTTCCAGTTAATAATTGATTCATCCTTGGAAAGTTTTGTGGCATAAGTCGCTAGACTATTTTTTTGAGGAGTTAGTAACTTATTGTTTAGATTATAGTCTAGAATATTTTCTATATTTGCTATTGCTAAATCTGTTAATTTTTCCTGAAGTGAAAGTGAATCATCATCATCTTCAATTGAGTATTCATAAGATGCTATTATATTACCGGTATCAAGGTTTTCATCGATCTTGAAAAATGTTATACCCGTTAGGCTATCTCTATTAAGTAGTGCTCTCTGAATAGGGGCGGCACCCCTCCATCTTGGTAATAGAGAGCAGTGAAGGTTTATTACACCAAATTTTGGTATATTTATAATCTCTGTTGGCAGAATCTTTCCATATGCATATATTAGAAAAATATCAGCATCTAAAGATGCCAACTCTGCAATGAAATCTGGACTACATAAATTTGTTGGGTATAAAGTATGTAAATTATTTTCTTCGGCAAACAAGCCCACAGGGGTTTTAAGTTCTTTCCTCTTTTTATCTTTCTTAACATCCTGTGTTACAACAGCTTTGACAGAATGTTTGCTTGAAATTAGATAACTTAAAACCCTTGATGAATATATCGGGCTACCAAAAAAAACGATGTTCAATTTATTTCCCTAGTTGTTAAATATTATATGGCACGTTTTTTCTTGAAGGCACGGTATTGCTTGACTCTGCTTTTTTAATTTTTTTTGCAATTCTATCTCTTTTTAGTTGAGATATATAGTCGACAAATAGTTTTCCATCTAAATGATCTATTTCATGTTGAACACAAATACTCAATAAACCTTCTGCATTCATGGTATGTTCGCTGCCAGTTAAATCTTGATATATAAAATTGATTGAATTATATCTCTTAATCTTTTCGTAAAAACCTGGCACAGATAAACAGCCTTCTTCAAAGGTTATCAATTCTTGTTTATCTATAATTAATGGGTTCACTAAAAATAATGGTTCATTCCTAGACTCGCTTATATCTATAACAATCAATCTAATAGGCAAGTTAACCTGAACAGCTGCTAATCCAATGCCTTTAGATTGATACATGGTTTCGAGCATATCAGTCGCTATTTTTTCAAGTTTTTCATCAAAAGTATCAATATTATGACCCTTTTGCCTCAATCTGTTATCTGGATAATGCAGTATATTTAATAATGTCATGTTTAAAGTTAATAAAAAGTCTTGTCAATATATCTATTTTAATAGTATAAAGTAAAAAAATATATATTAATAAGAGTAAGATGAAATAATGAAGAATCTGTTAATTGTAGAATCTCCTACTAAAGTCAAATCTATAGAAAAATTCTTAGGCAAAGATTACAAAGTTCTTGCTTCTGTTGGTCATGTTAGAGATTTGATGTCTAGTTCAAGAAAAGGCATAGATGTAGAAAATGACTATGCACCTGTATGGAGAGTCTCCAAAGACAAGAAAGATATAATCAGTGAGATCAAGAAGTATTCTAAAGATGCAAAAACTGTTTACTTCGCTACAGATCCTGACAGGGAAGGAGAAGCAATCTCTAAACATATATATGATATCTTGGATAAAGCGAAATTATTAAAAGGCAAAAATACTTATAGGGTTGCTTTTAATGAGATTACAGAAAATGCTGTATTAACAGCACTCAAAAACCCAAGAGAAATATCAACGGACCTTTGGAATGCCTATCTAACAAGAAGAACTCTAGATTATTTAATGGGTTACGATATATCAGAATTTCTATGGAAGAAAGTTAGTAGACTAGCTAGAGGTGGAAGAGTGCAAAGCCCAGCTTTGAGACTGATAGTGGAAAAAGAGAATGAGATCACTGAATTTCAACCGGTAGAATACTGGATAGGCTCCCTTGTTGCTTGTAGTAAAGATGATTGTATAGACTTGGACTTGATATCAATCAATGGCACTAAGGTAAAAAACGGAAACATAACAACCATATTGACTGAGAAAGATGCATCCAAAATTAAGACAGATTTAGATAAACATAAAAAAATAAATATCAATGATATAAAAACCTCAGAAAGAAAACTAAAGCCAAGGCCACCATTTACGACTGCTTCTCTTCAGCAAGCAGCATATTCAAGCCTTGGTTTCTCTGTAAAGATGACATCTAGTATTGCGCAAAGATTGTATCAAGGTATGACTTTGGGAGATGATGAAACAGTTGGCTTAATTTCATACATGAGGACGGACTCAACTAATTTATCTCAAGATTGTTTAAATGATATCAATGACTATTTAAGTAAAAACCATTCTAAGTTTCAATCAAAAGAAGTTAGGAGATACTCAAAGAAAGTAAAAAATGCTCAAGAAGCCCATGAGGCCATAAGACCAACATCAGTCTTTAATACACCAGATAAAATAAAAAAATATCTAGATGAAGCAGAGTATAAACTCTATAACCTTATCTGGAAAAGAACTATAGCTTCACAAATGATCGATGCAACATACAAACAAGTCGGGATAGATTTTTTGTTATCAGATAAATATAAGTTTAAATATAGTGGCTCATTTCTAAAGGATAATGGTTTCAAAGAAATATATGATTTATCTGAGAATGATGAAAAAGAGAAGGTAAACAAAAGAATTTTACAAAACTTAAAAAAGGGTGATGAACTATCTATTAAAGAAATAAAAATGGATCAAAAATTTACGCAACCACCAGCTAGATATAATCAAGCTAGCTTGATACAAGCACTTGAAGAACTTGGTATTGGCAGACCTTCAACATATGTAACAATTATATCTAAAATCTTAGAAAGTAATTATGTAGATCCAGAAGCTAGTAACTTCCAACCTACAGCACTTGCGAAGGTAGTTTGTGAGACTTTGACAAAACATTTTAGTAATGATTTGGTTGACTATGATTTTACAGCTCGACTAGAAGAAAACTTAGACCTTATAGCTAACGGTGAAAAAGACTCTATGTCTTGTATCAAAGACACATACGAACCATTTAGAGTCAATCTAGAAGAGAAATTAACCTCCGTAGACATTTCTGAAACTCGTGAATTAAAAAATCTAGGCATCCATCCAGATACTGGGCGACCTGTTACAGTTAGATTAACAAAATATGGCCCAACGATTCAAATGGGCACAAAAGAAGATGAAGAAAAACCTAAATGGGCTGCTTTAACTTATGAACAGAAGAAAAATATTGATGGTATTACTATGGATGATGCTATCAGATTATTTGCTCTTCCTGAAAAGATTGGTGTTCACAACAAGGAAGATATCTTTATAAATATAGGTCCTTTTGGGCCTTACTTGAAATGGGGTAAAACAAATGTATCAGTTCGCGGGCAAGATATTTTCACTATCGAGGAAGATGAGGCAATTGAATTAATAAAAGAAAAATTAGAAATCGATGCTAATAGAGATATTAAAATATTTGAAGAATCTGGAATAAAAGTTCTAAATGGAAGGTTTGGACCATATATAACCAATGGTAAAGTTAATGCTAAAATACCTAAAGATGTTGACCCAAAGAGTTTAGATGAAAATACCTGTATAGAATTAATCAAAAATGCACCAAAAAGAAAATTCAGGCGTAAATTTAGAGCCAAGAAAACAACATGATAATTGGCGGCGTTGACGAAGCAGTTAAATTTCTCAACAAGGGTGAATTAATTGGTTATCCAACCGAAGCAGTTTATGGGCTAGGGTGCGACCCATGGAATAAGGAAAGTGTCAATAAAATCTCTAAACTTAAAGGGAGGAGTCCTGATAAACCTTTTCTGATGGTTATATCATCAAAAGATCAACTAGAAGATCTTGTTGATGTGAGTTCATTAACAGATAAAGTATGGAAGTCATGGCCAGGGCATACGACATGGCTAATTAAAGCTAAAGATTCTGTCCCATCATGGATGAAAGATAAACAAACTGGCAAAGTTGGGATAAGAATGTCTCAGCATCCGGTTGTTGTTGATCTATGTAATTTATTCAAGAAACCTCTAATATCCACAAGCGCAAATATAAGTGGAAAATCAGAAATAAAAGATCCATTACTATTTAAAAAGACTTTTAAGACAGAAATAAAATATCTGGTGGATGGTCGTCTAGGTAATTACCAGAAAACTAGTATAATAGTAGATATGGAGTCAGAGCAAAAAATACGATGATACAAAAATCAAAAGAGTTTTTAGTGATTGAAAAAATATTTAAGAATCTTCAAAAAGAAATTATTCAAGCTTTTTCACTCATAGATCAGAAATCCCACCTCAATCAAACTCAATGGAAATATAAACATGGAGGCGGAGGAAAAAGTTGTGAGATATCTAATGGACATATAATAGAGAAAGGCATGGTGAATTACTCTTCAATTGAAGGAAAAGTTTTGCCAAATAGCGCATTAGCAAAAAAGAATAAAAGCTCCATTAAGAATTTTTTTGCAACTGGTGTTTCAGTAGTTATTCATCCATGCAATCCTTATGTGCCATGTTCACATTTGAATGTAAGGTACTTTGAAACAGATAAGAAAGATAAATGGTGGTTTGGCGGAGGCTATGATCTAACCCCATATTTTGTATTCAAGGATGATATAAAACTATGGCATGATAATACTAAAAAAACATGCAACAAGTATGATAAAAAGTTTTATAGTGATTTCAGTAAACAGTGTGATGAATATTTTTATATTAAACATAGAAATGAAAAAAGAGGTGTTGGTGGAATATTTTATGATAATTTAAATGAGAAAGATAAAGATTTTTATAAGAGTTTTTCACAGGATGTAGCGTCAACATACTTGGACTCCTATTTAACTATAATAAAGAGAAGGAACAAAAAAAAATATAGCAAATCCCATAAAGAATTTCAGCAGATAAGACGCGGTAGATATGTAGAATTTAATTTACTATACGATAGAGGAACAATATTTGGTCTTCAATCTGGTGGTAGACCAGAATCCATCTTAATGTCTATGCCGCCAAATGTTATATGGAAAACTCATCTTGATAGTAAAACTCAAGAATTTGAAAATAAACTTAAGAAATTTTTAAGATGACAAAAGCTCATCGAGCAACTTATTGTTTTTATCAATTTCGTCGCCTTTCAAATCTACAATTGCTGTTGTAAGTCTTGAAACACAATTTAACTTACCCTGATCATTCTTAATATCAATATTCCATACATGAACTGACCTTCCAAGGCTTGCAACAGTTGTTGTCCCAGTAACAAAACCACTAGAAACTGGCCTAACATGATTTGCATTAATTTCTAAACCTACTGCTTTTTGTTTTCTCATATCTATGCACATATTAGAAGCAATACTTCCAAGCGCTTCTGCCAACACACATGATGCGCCACCATGTAAAATTCCCCTGGATTGTCTTGTATGATCCTCTACCGGCATCCTAGCAACGATATAATCAGAACCTAATTCTATAAATTCAATACCCAGGTGTTTATTCAAGTTGTTATTTCTTAGAGAGATAACATGATTAAGTGTAAATTTTTCGTGCCAGATAGACATTTAGACTCCTTAGTGTTAATTCTAGATAGATTAATATAACATCTTCTCTTAAAATAAAAAGTGTTAGAATAATAAAATGAAAAGAAAATTCCCAAATACACGATTACGCAGGCTTAGAACTAATAGTCCGATAAGGAACTTAATTAGAGAAAGCACACTATCACAGAATGACCTAATTCAACCAATATTTCTTATAGATGGTAATAATAAATCACAGAAAATTAAATCCATGCCTGAAATAACTAGAATGTCAATTGACCTTGCTGTTAAGGAGATAAGGATTTTAAAAAAACTTGGTTTACAAGGTGTAGCGCTATTCCCATGTATACAAAATAAAATTAAAGACAAGACTGGCAGCGAGTCTTTTAACCCAGATGGTTTAATGCAAAGAGCCATAGAAAAGATTAAAAGTTCTGTGAAAGATGTTGCAATAATAAGTGATGTCGCGCTCGACCCATATACTACACATGGTCAAGACGGAATTCTTAGTAAGAATGGTGAAATATTAAATGATGAAACTGTAGAGGTTTTAGTGAAACAAGCATTAAGCCATGCTAATTGCGGAGCAGATATAATTGCACCATCAGATATGATGGATGGAAGAATTAAAAGCATAAGGAAAGAGTTAGAAAAAAATAAATTTGCAGATACAAAAATCTTGTCTTACTCAGCGAAATATTCATCCAATTATTATGGGCCATTTAGAGATGCAGTGGGGTCTGTTAAAAATCTTGGTAAGTCTAACAAAGATACTTATCAAATGGATTATGCTAACTCAAAAGATTCAATGCATGAAGTCGAAATGGATATAAATGAGGGTGCTGATATAGTAATGGTAAAACCTGGAATGCCTTATCTGGATATAGTAAGCAAGATAAGTGAAAAATATCATGTGCCTATATTTATTTATCAGGTCAGTGGTGAGTATGCAATGATAAAAGCAGCTGCAAAGAACAACTGGTTGGATGAAAAGAAAGTAGTCATAGAAAGCTTACAATGTATGAAAAGATCTGGCGCTAATGCAATTATTACTTACTATGCTAAGGATGTTTTAAAATGGATGAAGTAAAAAAGTTTTGTGTCATAGGTTTGCCAGTTAGTCATAGCTTATCACCAATGATACATAAAGAATTTGCTAAACAACAAGGTATTAATATTCAATATAAGATGATAGAACCAGATACAGAGGAACATTTTGAAACCCATGCTCAAAGTTTTTTTTCAAAAAAAGGATTTGGTGCAAATATCACTGTCCCATTTAAAGAGCAAGCTTATAAATTTGCAAATAGTTATGATGAGTCTGCGATAGAATGTGATTGTGCTAATACATTAATGTTAAAAGAAAGTGAAATAAGGGCTTTCAATACTGATGGTAAAGGTTTTATAAATGATTTTTATAATAAAGATATATCCTTATCAAAAAAAGATATCTTGATTCTAGGTGCTGGCGGCTCAGCTAAAAGTATAATTAATTCACTCGTAAAAGAAGATATTGGAAGTATCAATATTCTTACCAGATCTCCTGATAAGGCAATTCAGTTGATAGATAAATATAAAAAATCATCTGATATTAGAATGTATAAAGATAATTCCAAATATGACATTATTGTTAACACAACACCGGTAAGCTTGATAAAAAAAGAAATCGATTTTCCAAGCTCAATCTTTAAAACTGACAGTCTTAGTTATGATCTTTTTTATTCTAAAAATAATACAATTTTTCAAGATTGGTCTGACAATAATGGTGCTAAAAAATCTTATAATGGTCTTGGTATGTTGATTGAACAAGCTGCTTTGTCATTTAACATATGGAATGATTTTAAGCCCGTCACAGAAGGAATAAGTAAAAAACTAGGTTTCTAAATTCATATATTGATTTTTTAAATCAACATATCCTTTTGCAGAGTATGATAAAAATTTCATTTCTCGCTCAGACAATTCTCTTAATTTTTTTGCAGGACTGCCAACATATAAAAATCCACTTTCTAATTCTTTTCCAGGGCCAACTAATGCCCCAGCAGCAAGCATGCAATTGGAGTTTATAACAGCACCATCCAAGATAATACTTCCCATGCCTATCAATACCGTATCTTTAATGGAACATGCATGTATAACTGCAGAATGACCAACGGTGACATCATTGCCGATGGACAAGGAATACCCAGAAGGGCAAAAGTCACTAGCATGCGTAACATGTAATATTGAACCATCTTGTATATTTGTCCTATCACCTATTGTAATAGAATTTATATCACCTCTAACAACAACTTGAGGCCATATCGCGCTATCTTTACCAATTTTGACGTTACCTATAACTGTTGATTGTTCATCAATATATGCCGTCTCGTGAATTTCAGGATTAATATTATTAAAGCTTCTTATCATCTTATCTATTCCTTTTCATAAAGTTACCATATATTATAGTCATAAAATTAATTACTAGGGATATATTTATGTCAGAAAAAATTATTATGAGAGTTGGAGAATCATTAGTAGCTGGAGGTCCAGCAGGAACCGCTGCAGAACCTGAGGTAGTTATTGGTGAATTAGATGGTCCATTTGGAACTGCATTTGCTAATTTAATTGGTGATCAGGCAAAAGGACACTCTAAAGTATTAGCTATTATGAATACAGATATAATGGTAAAGCCAGCTACTTTAATGGTTAGTAAAGTAACGGTTAACAATAATAGATATACAAATATCTTGATGGGCACAGTTCAAGCAGCCATAGCAAATGGTGTTCTTGATTCTGTAAGGAATGGTGATATTCCTAAAGAGAAAGCAAATGAGCTTGGCATCATTGTGTCAGTATGGCTTAATCCATCAGTTGCCACTGATGATAAACTTGACCATAAAATATTATTTGATATTCATAGAAAGGCTACATCCCAAGCAATACACAAGGCAATGAATAATGAGCCAAGCATAGAGTGGTTACTTGATAATCAAGAATCAATAACCCATAAATACTTTCAGATGGGTTTAGATGGCAAGATTTAGTTGATGACACCAAAATATAAATTATATATGCAGTTGATGCGCATAGATAAACCAATAGGTTTTTTGTTATTAATGTGGCCTGTATTATGGGCTTTCTTAATCTCTTCAGATGGCTCGCCAAATATATTTTATATGATTATTTTTGCTTTTGGTATTATCTTCACACGGTCCGCTGGATGCATAATTAATGATTATTTCGATCAAGATTTTGACTCAAAAGTAGAAAGAACAAAAAATAGAGTACTAGCAACCAAAGAAGTCTCTAACCAAGAAGCATTAATATTATTTGGATTAATGGTTATTCTATCATTTATATTGCTACTCATGTTAGAAATGAAGATCATTATGTTTGCTATCTTCTCATTTTTTTTGCTAATAATTTATCCGTTAAGCAAAAGATACTTTAAAATACCTCAGTTAATTCTAGGTATGGCATTTGGATCAAGTATACCAATGGTCTTTATTTTAGAAAAAGGCCAGATAGATTTTGACTGTATACTTTTATATATTCTAACGATCGCATGGGCGATAGTCTATGATACATATTATGCGATGGCTGATAAGAAAGATGATAAAAAGATAGGCATTAAATCATCAGCCATTTTTTTTGGCGAAAATGATATACGATATGCATTAAATATTCATTATTTTGTTCTGATGTGTTTTGTTGCCTTAGGAATAATAAACAGTTTCAACTTGATATATTATGTATTTTTACTAATTTCACTATTATCTATCATTTATCAACACTTATTGGTTGTATCAAGAAAACCTTACCAATGCGTATCTGCTTTTGAAAATAATAATATATTTGGATTAATAATTACTTTTGGTCTACTATTTACTTATATTTGATGAAAATGAAAAATACTGATATAAAAAATAATTGGACCACAAAAGAATTGCAAGATATTTATGATCTCCCGTTTAATGATCTACTATGGAAAGCACAATCGGTACATCGTAAATATCATAATCCAAATGAAATACAAATATCCACACTAATGTCTATAAAAACCGGAGGTTGCCCTGAAGACTGTAAGTACTGCTCTCAAAGTATAAGATATGACACTGACATAAATCTTGAAAAAACTTTACCTCTCTCAGATATTATTAAACAAGCAAAAAATGCTAAAGATAATGGTGCGTCAAGATTCTGCATGGGCGCAGCATGGAGAAATCTAACTCAGAGTAATCTTGCTAAAGTAAAAGAGATGGTCAAAGAAGTTAAAGCCCTGGGTCTTGAGACTTGCGTTACGTTGGGTATGCTAACTGACACACAAGCTGATGAATTGAAAAAGGTTGGACTAGATTACTATAATCATAATCTAGATACATCAGAAGAATACTATAAAAAAGTAGTCACAACTAGAACATATCAAGATAGATTGGACACGTTACAACATGTTAGAGATGCGGGAATAAAAGTATGTAGCGGCGGAATCTTAGGTTTAGGCGAAGAGAATATAGATAGAATTGAATTAGTGAGAGTGCTGGCAAATCTAGATATGCATCCAGAATCAGTTCCCATAAACAGACTGGTTAGAGTGGAAGGAACACCATATTTCGATAATAATGATGTAGACGAATTTGATTTTATAAGAGTTATAGCGTTAGCAAGGATAGCTATGCCTAGATCATTTGTAAGGTTATCAGCTGGAAGAGATACAATGAATGATCATATGCAAGCTATGTGTTTTTTGGCAGGAGCTAATTCCATTTTTTATGGAGAAGAATTATTAACTACAAAAAATTCGACTATTGAGCATGATCAGAAACTATTGAAAAATCTTAAAATAAAAACAATGCCTGTTGATGATTCTGAAATAATAGAAGTTGAACAGAAGAAACTTGAAGACATTAGTATAGCTGTCAAGAATATCTAACGTAGTATAACGCTGAAGTGACAGATTATAAAAAAACAATCCAGCAACTCAAAAAAGAAGGTCGCTACAGAAAAAGAATATCAACTAGATCACCCCAAGATGTATATTTAAAAGTTAATAATAGAACTCTTAGTAATTTTTCTAGCAACAATTATCTGAATCTTGCAAACTCATCATATTTAAAAAATCAATTTAAAATCAATATATCAAAATATGGTATAGGCTCAGGTTCATCACCACTTATCAGTGGATATAGTATAGCTCATTCAAATTTAGAGAAAAGAATATCAAGACTACTAGGGTTTGAATCAACACTAGTAACAAACTCTGGTTATCTTTCAAATGTTGGATTATTAAATGCAGTATCAAAAAATAAGATTGATGTTTTCCAAGATAGGGAAAATCATAATTCTATTATTGAAAGCTCTAGATTGTCAAACACGAAGTTAATAAGGTATACGCATCTAAATTATAAAGATCTAGAAGAAAAGATTTTATCTAGTGATTCTAGAGATAAAATTATTTTTGCAGATAGTGTTTTTAGCATGACAGGTGAAAAATCTGATCTTATAAAACTTTCATCGATTGCTAAAAAATATAAATGTTTACTATTTATAGATGATGCTCATGGCTTTGGGGTAAGCGCATATGATAACAGGATTTTCCCAAGTTCGATAAATGGTTTAGATAAAAGAAAATTAAATATAGATGCATATATTGGAACTTTTGGAAAAGCCATAGGGACCTTTGGTGCTTTCATATCAGGGTCTAAAAATTTAATTGATTTATTGATTCAACAATCTAAGCCCTATGTTTACTCAACAGCATTACCACCGGCATTAGCAAGCACTACTTTGGATAGTATTAATTATATAATGAAAAATAAATCAATCACAAAGAGGCTTGAAAGTAATATAAACCTCTTTAAAGATCTAGCTGGTCAAAATAATATCAAAGTTGGTTTTTCAAATTCACCAATTCAGACTATACACATAGGCGATCCAAAAAGAGTTATGAGCATATACAAAAAAGCTCAGACTAAAAATATTTATATTCAAGCAATAAGATATCCTACTGTGCCATTGAATAAGGACCTTATAAGGATCAATATAACTAGCGATCATAGCAAAAAACAAATACAATCTTTAATAGAATTTTTAAAACAAGTACAATGATGAATAATGGATATACTTACGAATAAAAATGTTTTACTTGGAATCACAGGTAGTATAGCAGCATATAAAGCTGCTGATATATCAAGCCGGCTTAAAAAAGAAGGATGTAATGTTAGGGTCGTAATGACAAAGAGTTCAGAGCTATTTATAACAGAAACAACCTTAGAATCTTTGTCAGGCAATAAAGTTATTAGTGAGGATGAAGGTTCAAACGCACTCAGTAATTTTGAACACTTAGATATTGCCAAGTGGGCAGATATTATTCTAATTTCACCATGTACAGCTAACTTTATGAACAAGCTTGCAAATGGCCATGGTGATGATCTCCTCTCTACTATATGCTTAGCGTTCACTAAAAAAATATTTATTGCTCCTGCTATGAACCCAGACATGTGGAATAATAAAGTAAGCCAGTCAAGCGTTAGAAAATTAAAAGAAGCAGATATTAATATTATCGGTCCTAACTATGGGACACATGCATGTGGTGATATAGGTTATGGAAGGATGACAAGTCCTGAGCAGATTATAGAGGATATTAAAGGTCAAAATAAGTCATCTTTACTTTCAGGTAAAAGAGTACTAGTAACGGCAGGGCCAACAAGAGAACCAATAGATCCTGTTAGGTTTATGAGTAACTATAGCTCGGGTAAAATGGGTTATGAGGTTGCACTTGCTGCTAAAGTTATGGGGGCTTCAGTTAAGTTAATATCAGGACCTGTATCATTGGATCCTATCAAAGATATAAAGACAGAGTATGTCGAGACTTCTGAAGAGATGTATAAATCAGTTATGTCTAATGCAAAAGATTTTGACATTCTAATATCTACTGCAGCAATTGCTGACTATAAGCCTGCCAATTACTCTAAAACTAAATATAAAAAATATGAAAATAATATTTCCATAGAGTTCACCAGAGGGACTGATATAATCAGTTCTGTCTCAGAGAAATATAGAGATCTATTTACAGTTGGCTTTGCAGCTGAAACTGATTCTCTCAAAAAGAATGCTGAAGATAAATTGATAAAAAAGAATTTAGATATGATTGTTGGGAATATTGCCAATCATGAGTTAAAACTAGGTTTTGAATCTGATTTTAACAAAGTTATGATATTTACTAAAGAGCAAGTTATTGAGATCCCAGAGGCTAAAAAATCAGAAATTGCTATAAAGATCCTGAATATTGTAGCAGAAGAATTTTCCTCAAAGATAGGCTTAGTAAATAAAAATGTTAAATGAAGTTAAAATAAAATTACTAGACAAAAAATTAAAAGACAAACCAACTTTTTCGACAAAGGGTTCTGCTGGCTTAGACTTAAGGGCTTCATTAAAATCTGAACTTATCTTAAAAAGTAATGAAACTGAATTGATACCAACCGGAATATCTATCTATATAGAAAATCAATCATATGCTGGTTTAATACTTCCAAGGTCAGGGCTAGGACATAACCATGGTATTGTCTTAGGGAACCTTGTAGGCTTAATTGATTCTGACTACCAAGGCCAGTTATTCGTGTCTTGCTGGAATAGGAGTGATGTTGACTATAAAATTGAACCATATGATAGAATAGCTCAACTAATCTTCATAACCATAGATCAGCCTAAACTAAAAGTTGTTGATACATTTGAAAAGTCGATACGAGGCTCCGATGGCTTTGGCTCATCAGGGAATAAATAATATTGAATATTAATAAAGATATCTTTAGAGCCTATGATATAAGAGGAATATATCCTGATGATCTTAATGAGGAGACTTTCTTATTAATTGGCAAAGCATTAGGTAAACAGATAGCAGAACAGTCAGATGATCCTAAAGTCAGCATATGCATGGACGGCAGAATATCAGGGCCATCACTCAAACAAAGTCTAATTTCTGGTCTTACTTTTATGGGCGTGAACGTTATAGATATTGGGTCTCTTCCAACACCATTATTATATTATTCATTGAAAAAGTTAAATATTAATAATGGTCTAATGATTACGGGTAGCCATAATCCTTCTAGTTATAATGGCATCAAAATGGTTATAAATAATAAAACATTATTTGATAACCATATCATTGAGATATATAAATCGATTATTTCTGATGAATTTGAAAAAAATAAGGTTGAAGGTAAATTAATTAAAGATGATGCAGTGCTAGATAATTATATTAAAGATATTAAATTCGATATAAATATCAAATCTAAGTTAAAAGTGTCTATAGACTGTGGTAATGGTATAACCGGAGCCATAACAAGAAAAGTTTTTGATGCACTGAATATCAACTTTGATATTATTTATGAAAATGTAGATGGGAGCTTCCCAAATCATCCTCCTGACCCAACTGACGAAAGAAATCTACTAGAGCTAAAAAATAATATTATAAAAAATAAATCTGATATCGGTTTTGCATATGATGGTGATGGCGATAGAATATGTGTCGTTACAAAGGATGGTAAAATGATATGGCCTGACCAACTATTGATATTATACAGTAGAAGTATTCTAAAGAATTCTCCTGGAAAAAAGATAGTTTATGATATTAAATGCTCAAAACATGTAGAAAAAGAAATAGTCAAAAACTCAGGTGTTCCTATACTATCAAAAACAGGGCACTCATTTATAAAGAAAGCTATCATAGAAGAGAGTGCATCTATTGGTGGAGAGATGAGTGGCCATATTTTTTTTGCAGATAGGTGGGGTGGATTTGATGATGGGATATATGCATCTCTTAGACTGTTAGAGATACTATATGAAGAAGGTGATAACCTAAAAATATTGAATACTTTACCAAAGTCGATTACAACTCCAGAAATAAATATACCATTTAAGGGGAATAATCATTTTACATTCATGGATTTATTTGCAAAACTAGCAAAATTCAATAATGCTAGTATTATTGATATTGATGGGATAAAAATTATTTATCCTGACAGCTGGGGGCTCATTAGATGCTCGAATACAACATCAAATCTTGTGTTAAGGTTTGAAGCTGATGACATAGATGCAATGTCAAAAATTCAATCTTTAGTGAAAGATGAGATGTTAAAGATAGATAATAAACTTGAACTACCGTTTTAAATAAAATGACAAAAGAAAAAGTTACATATAGAGATAATGATAATGTTAAACCTAGTACTGCTAAGGTACTCATTGAGGCTTTGCCATATATCCAACAACTATCTAATAAAGTTATAGTTGTTAAATTTGGTGGAAATGCAATGACGGATGATACATTAAGAAATAATTTTGCAAGAGATATGGTTCTTCTCAAACAAGTAGGACTACATCCTGTGATTGTCCATGGTGGCGGGCCGCAAATAACATCTTATCTTAAAAAGCTAGGAATTGTATCTGAATTTGCAAATGGACTAAGAATCACTGATCCTGAATCTGTACATATAATAGAAATGGTTTTAGGTGGTCTTGTTAATAAAGATATAGTCAATTCTATTACGTCGCATGGCGGCAAAGCTGTAGGCCTTTCTGGTAAAGATGGTGGTTTAATTAGAGCTAAGAAAGTTATAGGGGAAGGTGAATTTAAGAATATAGATTTTAAAAATACTGGAACAGTCCAAAGTATTGATCCAGAGGTAGTAAGCCTATTAGATGGTTCGCCATTTATTCCAGTTATTGCTCCGATCGGAATTGGAGATGATGGTAAAACATATAATATTAATGCAGACTTAGTTGCTGGTAAAATGGCGCATATTCTTGAAGCTGGTAAGTATCTTATTCTAACAAATACTAGTGGCTTATTAGATGAAAAGAATAATCTAATTAAATCAATTAACGCAGATCAAGTCAGGACGCTGATACATAAAGGAGTTATATCTAAAGGCATGCTACCAAAGATAGAGTCTGCTCTAGAGGCAGTATCATCTGGTGTCGAACACGTTCAAATCATAGATGGAACCGTAGATCATGCAGTCTTATTAGAATTATTCACAGATTCTGGTATAGGAACGATGATTCGTAGGTCATAGATTGCTAGAGTATATATTTCTATTCTTAGTTTCTATAGTTTCAAATATTTTTTCAGCCTTTTCCGGTGGAGGCGCCGGCGTTATTCAACTTCCCGCAATCCTGCTACTCTTCGATATTGCATTTATAAATGCATTAACAGTTCATAAAATTGCAACTGTAGCACTTGGCATAGGTGCCACTGCTAAATTTGCAACAAAAATTGGTTTTGATAAAACTTTGATCATTCAGTTTTTATTAGTAGGTATTCCAGGAGTGATAATAGGCGCGAATATAATAGCGTTAACCAATGAAACACTAGCTAGAATATTATTAGGAATATTAATATCATCGATTGGGATATATACAATATTTAAAAAAGAATATGGAGAAGAAAACAGATATAACAATAATGGTAACTATAAAGTATTTGGTCTAACGCTAGTATTTATATCAGGAGTACTTAATGGGTCGCTTTCTGCAGGCACAGGGTTATTATTTACAATAATATTAATCTCTATTTATAAGATGGATTATAAAAATGCTATTGCATATACACTTATTGTAGTAGGTTTCTTTTATAATTCCGTTGGCGCTATAACACTTGGAATGTTAACTGAAATTAACTGGAATATATTGCCAGTTCTATTCATAGGATCGTTGATAGGTGGCTACGTAGGGGCTAGACTATCCCTGTCCAAGAGTAATCAAACAATAAAGATTATCTATCAGATTGTGACAATATCAGTTGGAATAAGTCTAATATATTAATTATCTCTTATACTGAGAGATATACTTCTCCATCTCTGATAAATGAGGAGACAAAGAATTATCAGTTTTAATATAATCGATTATGTCCTCTAACGTTATGATGGAATATACATTTACTGAGTGATCGTCATTAAGTTCTTTTGATGCTCGTTCCTCATTGCCAACTTCCATCCTATCAAATGCTACTAATACTGATGATGGTTGTGCATCATTTTTTTTAAGAAGGTTTATACTGTCACTTATCGATTTACCCGAAGAAATAACATCATCCACAATTAATGCTTTCCCATTGGGTTTTGTACCTACAAAGATGCCAGACTCTCCATGAGTTTTTGCTTCTTTACGGTTATGACAATATGGCTTGTTAATATTATGTTTAGTATACAGTGTCTGGCTTATTGATGTTGCTAATGTAATCCCTTTATACGCAGGGCCGAATAAAAAATCATAATTAAGCGAATTTGTAATTATTGATTCTGAGTAAAAACCAGCAAGGGAACTGAGCAAGTGGCCATCATTACATAATCCTGTGTTAAAAAAATATGGACTTTCTCTGCCGGAATTTAATGTAAAACTGCCAAAACGTAGTATTTCATGATTTAATGTGAATTCTATAAATTGTTTTTTAAGGTTGTTCATCTCAATTTCTAGTAATATAGATATATTAACATAGAGTATAAAAAAATATGGTAGTTTTAACGTTAAATGTCTGTGGCATAAGAGCTAGCCAAAAAAAAGGTCTATTTAAATGGCTCAAGACAATAAAAGCAGACGTTATCTGTTTACAAGAGGTTAGGGCTACAAAAGAACAGATTGACTTTCAAGAATTTGTATTACCAGGGTATACAAAATATCAGTCCGAAGCAGTAAAGAAAGGATATAGTGGAGTATGTATATATAGCAAAGAAAAGAGTACGAAAGTGAGCAAAAGCTTTGGGTCTAGAATCTTTTCTGACGAGGGTAGATTTATAGAAATTGAATTATCAAAGATAAGAATGATATCTGTATATTTTCCTTCAGGTTCATCTGGTGAAAAAAGACAAAATCTCAAATATCAATTTATGGAAAAATTTGAAAAATATATGAAAAAAATAAAAAAAAGTAAAAAGCCGACGATAATCTCTGGTGATTGGAATATTGTTCATAAAGAGATTGATATAAAAAATTGGAAATCTAATCAAAAAAATTCTGGCTGTCTTCCTAAAGAAAGGGAGTGGCTTGATAAAGTTTTTGATAGTTATGGCTTTATTGATGCATTTAGAGTTATAAATAATGAACCTGATAATTACACATGGTGGTCTAATCGTGGAAGAGCATGGGATAATAATGTAGGATGGCGCATAGATTATCAAGTTATTTCACCACATGATACTGTAAAACCAATAAATGCAAAAATATATAAAAAGAAAAGATTCTCTGATCATTCTCCATTGATCATGGAGTATAAACTGTAAAATGATAAAGGACATAATCTCTTCCGTTAATCCATATCTCGAAAAGAAAATGCTCATTACTCTTTCGATGGGTTTTGTTTCTGGAGTTCCCTTATTACTAACTATTACTCTGTTACAAGCTTGGTTGACCGATGAAGGTGTTTCTAAGTCTACTATAGGCTTATTTGCATTAGTTGGACTTCCATATTCACTAAAATTTTTATGGGCACCAATTTTTGATCATATTACATTATCAAAATTAGGCAGAAGGAGAAGCTGGTTAATAGTGACACAGATTTTGTTAATCATAACTATTGTTTCGTTAGGTATGACTAATCCATCAATGAATGCAATGAATGTAGCTATATTGGCCACTCTAGTTGCTTTTTCGTCTGCATCACAAGATATAGTAATAGACGCTTATAGGAGAGAATCTTTGACCGACAAAGAACAAACAATAGGCGCATCATCTTATGTGCTTGGCTATAGGATTGGGGCATTAGCTGCGGGCGCAGGTGGTTTAATTTTAGCTGACTATTTATCATATCAAATGGTATATATGTTTATGTCATTAGTGATGTTTTATGGTTTGTTCATTACTATCATCGCTGAAGAACCAAAACATAATAATCAACCTTCTAGTTTTTTCGCCGCAGTTTATAATCCATTTATAGAGTTTTTTAATAGACATGTTTCCTTGTCAGTGCCTGTATTGATTTTGTTATTCATTCTTTTATATAAAATTGGAGATACTATGGCCCATTCCTTAAGTACTAATTTTTATTTAGATATTGGCTTCACAAAAACTGAAATAGGCACTGTTGTAAAATTCTTTGGGTTGGTGGCAACCCTAGTTGGAGCTTTTGTAGGCGGATTAATATCATTAAGAATAGGTTTATACAAATCATTGATAATATTTGGAATATTCCAAGCTATAGCGACTCTAGGATTTTCTATACTTGCGTATATAGGCTCTAATATATATCTACTCATGACTGTAATATCTCTAGAAAATTTAGCTGCAGGCATGGGATATACTGCATATTTAGCTTTTATAGCAAATATGACCAATAAAAGGTTTACCGCAACACAATTTGCGCTTATGACGGCACTTATGTCATTGCCTAGAACACTTTTTTCTGGCTCTTCTGGGTTCTTGGTTGAATTATTAGATTGGGAGATATATTTTATTTTCTGTTCACTTATTGCATTTCCTGCTTTAATAATACTAATGAAATTAAGAAGGAGCTTAAAGATATGATAAGTTTTACTACTGCTGACCTTTGTGATGATAATACAAGTATACAAATAGCAAAACCAATTTTTAAACTATTTGGCGAAAATAAAAATTTTTACGGAAGAATAAGGACTGTATCAGTTTTAGATGATAACTCTTATGTAAAAAAATTAGTCGAAGAAAAAGTTAATGGAGATGTTATGGTAGTAGATGGCAAAGGTTCAACAAAATGCGCCCTTCTAGGTGATAACTTAGCTAGAATTGCTTGTAGCAACGGATGGTCAGGATTTATTATCAATGGATGTATTAGAGATTCAGAAATAATTAATAGAATCAGTATAGGTATCAAAGCAATCAGTACCATGCCTATAAAAAGTGAAAAAAAAGATGTAGGTGAATATGGTAAGCCATTAAATTTTGCAGATGTCATATTTACTGATGGAGATTATGTTTATTCAGATCCAGATGGAATTATAATATCAAAGAGTCAATTAATTAATGAGACAGACGCCCCTTCAGATAACAACTTGCCTTACATTCATGTAACATATGTCAAAAAAATGAGTCATGAATAATCTACTAATACAATTAAAAAATATAAGCCTATCAAGAAATAATAAATCTATTATAAGAGATATGTCATTAGATATTAATTCGTCCACTGTTTTAAATATATATGGTCATAATGGGAGCGGGAAGACAACACTATTAAAAATAATTACAGGAATTACAGAGCCAACGAGTGGAAAGATTATTAATAACATTGATCAATATGGTTCTTTTGCCTATATAGGGCATAAGCATGGTATCAAGAATAATTTAACATTGAATGAAAATTTGTTATATGGGGGTATCGAATATTCTTATGATCAGAACATGATAGATAAAGTGATTGATACATACAATATGGGCAAATATAAAAACTACTTGGTTAAAAATCTATCACATGGTCAACAAAAAAAGATTTCACTAATGAAAGCAAATATTTCCTCTTCACGAATCTGGGTTATAGATGAGCCTTACAGTGCACTAGACAAAGATTCAGTATGTATAGTCGATCAAAGTATTTGTGACCATGTAAAAAGCGAAGGAGCTGTTATTATGTCTAATCATGAATTGATTAAGAATAAGCCATTTAATATCAATAATATAGAAATTAACTAATGAATAGTTTTTTAAAAAATATTAAAAAAGAATTTTTAATAGCTAGCAGGGCTGGGTTAGAAGTATTGATGCCGATAATATATCTTTTTATCATAATGGTATTTTTTAATATATCTATTAGCTATGTAGAAAAAGATATCGTTGTTGAGCTTATACCATTGATGGTTTGGATATCTTGTCTTTTAATATGTGTTTTAAATTTAGAAACAATATTTAAGGATGATTATGATGATGGCACCCTTGATATGTTTGTCATAAATGATAGATATATTGAGAGAGATATTATGGCTAAAGTGATCTCCCACTGGACACTATCAAATTTACCTGTAGTAATTATTGCACCCGTGCTGTCTTTAATTCTTGGTCTTGATATAAAAACCACATATATTCTATTTATAACTCTTTTAATTGGAACGCCTACAATGAGTTTAATTGGTTCTATAGCTGCAGCATTAACATTGAGTTTAAAAAAAAATAAGATTTTAATCTCTATAATTGTTTTACCAATGTATATACCTATATTAATATTTGGGACAAGTGCTGTGAATAACTCATATTTTGAAATTGGTTATGAATCAGAAATACTGATGATGATAATAATATTTTTAATATTTTTATTAGTATCACCTATTGCATGTAGCAAGGCTTTGAAAATAAGCCTAGATTGATTTTATCCACTTTGTTGATTTTTCTCTTTCCATCAGCTCGTTTCTAGATGAGGACAATACTGCCGCAAGTAAATATGAAGTGAAGCCGATGGTTGTGTAAATAAGCGGATATAACATTTCACTTGCTATTGATGGTGTGCTGAATTTCATTACACTTGGACCTTGATGTAAGGTATTCCACCATTCAACGGAAAAATGTATTATTGGTATATTAATAAAACCCACAATAGCAAGTATGTTTGCTGCCTTGGCACCCTTTCTGTAATCATCAAATGAATAGTATAGAAAAATAATAGACAAATAAATAAACAATAAAATTAACTCTGATGTTAACCGTGCATCCCATACCCACCATGTTCCCCACATTGGTTTACCCCAGATTGCACCAGTAACTAGTGCCAAGAATGTAAATAAAGCTCCATTCTTAGCTGACGCGATTGTAAGTATTTCAAAAACTTTAATTTTATAGACCAAAGTGATAATAGAACAAAAAAAGACAGCTGAATATGCAAAAAGGGATAGCCAAGCACTAGGAACATGAACATATATAATCCTAAATGCATCACCCTGCTGATAATCCTGAGGAGCAACGAATAGACCTAAATATAATCCATATGTAATGAAAATGACTGAAGCAAAAAAAGCCCAGGGTATTATTTTTGATGAAAAATAATAAAAGTTTCTAGGGGATATATTTTCAAATAGTTTTCTAAACATAGCTCATCTATAGTGATTTATGATACCATAAGTATAACTTAAAACTAATGAAAGACACACCAGATAAAAAACTATTAAAAGAATACGAATGTTCCCTTATTACTTGGAATAAAGGGCGTCACGGAAAATATAAAATTCTAAAGAAGAGAAATAAAAAGGCATTTAATTTGTCAATTTCCTCTCGAAAATAATATTATCAATCACTGATTTCCAATCAAATGTTGGGTCTGCAATGACAAAAAATTCGTTATTAAGAAATTTAGAATTCTTATTATATTTCAACCTTTCCATGTTTTTATCAACAACTGAGCCACCTGCTTCTTCTATTAAACATTGCCCAGCCGCTGTGTCCCATTCATGTGTTGGACCTAGCCTTGGATAAAAACAACCTTCTCCAGATGCAATGGCACCAAACTTAAGAGCGCTTGCTAGTTTTACAAATAATACATTTCCAATATGAATGGAGATTTGATCTAATATGCTTTTGTTTATTGATATACTTGTATAAACGTTGTTACTTTCACTGGACATTTTACTGGTTGTGATTCTAGTAGGGCTTTGAGAACCTTTGGCTAAAAATGCACCGCGGCCCTGATAAGCATAGTAAAAATAATCTTGCATTGGAGAGTATATTATACCAAGTATAGGATACGAGTCTTTGATCAGCGATATACAAATACAGAAATTATTTCCTTTGTCTATATAATTACGTGTTCCATCCAATGGGTCAACAATCCAAAAAGAGTCATGTTTATCCTGCCCCTCGTAGTCTTCTTCAGAAATAATAGGTATTTCCGGCGTTAATTTTTTTAGCGCATCTGAAATAATTATATTAGAGTCAATATCTATTTTAGTCACAGGGGTTTTGTTTGACTTAGTGGCAATATCAATATCAGTTTTATGATATTTCTTTTGCAGTGCACCTGCCTTAATACAAGCTTCTTGAAGTGATGGCAATATCTCTACAAATTTAGAATTACTTATCATTTGGCTAAGTTACCATAAACATATAAAGATGCCAGTACTCTAGAATCTATATGCGCGTTGTTTGACAGAAAATTATCAATATCATCAAAAGGAACCTCAATTATCTCAAGATCTTCTGGTTCATCGCCATATAATTTAGATGGTGATAGGTTTTTGGCTAACACAATATGTGTTTTATGATCTATATATCCTGGCGCTAAGTTAATCGTATGTATATGTTCTAGTGAAGAAGATCTATAACCAATTTCTTCCTGCAGTTCCCTATTCGCAGCCTCTAGGATTGATTCGCCCTTATCTATCCCACCTTTTGGAAAAGATAAAGCATAAGCATCTATTGCAGCTGCATATTCCTTGATAAAGAACATGTTATTTTGAGTAACAGGAATGATCATAACTGCGCCATTACCAGTACCACTAATAACTTCATATTCTCTTGTAACATTTTCCTTAAACTCAATATCAAACTTTGATATTTTAAATAACTTAGTGAGTGAAATGAGAGTTTTATTTTTTATGATAGGCATTGTATGATTAAATTTTATAGATGAAATAATAACATATTATATGAGAATAATAGATAACAAATACTATTTAATAGATCTAGATGGAGTGATATTGGACACCAGCTATGATAACTACTTTTGGCAGAAACATATTCCACGAGTTTATGCACAAAAGAAAGGTATTGATGAGAAAGATGCTATAAGTGTTACACACACATTATTTAATTATAAGAAAAAAACAAAAGACTGGTATGACATAGTCTATTGGTCTAATTTACTAGATATAGATATTATTCATGAAAAAAAGAAAAGTGAGAATATGTCTTTAATAAAATTACATGAAGGATCTCTCAATGTACTGGAAAGACTAAACAATTTAAATAAAAAACTTTTTTTGGTGACAAATGCTCATAGAAAAACACTAGAGATTAAACTATCTAAATTCAACCTGTCCAAATATTTTGATGAATTAATTTGTTCTCATGAACTCGGATATGTAAAAGAAGATATACAGTTTTGGCATTTACTCAGAAACAAATTACAAATTGATTATAATGATTCAGTTCTAATAGAAGATACATTTGATAATATAAAATCTGCCCATCATGCCGGTGTTAGTAATTTTGTATATATTAATAATGAAAAAAAAGATTTAGGCAAAATAAAACCACTGACACTTGGATCCCTATCGGAATTAGCTTCTAGCATGTAGAATTGATATCTTCTTTAAGCAAAAATTTCTAGGGAATATTTCATTCACATAAATAGTTTTTCTTCTATTCTTATATATGGCTATTCTATGAATGCTATTATTTATTAATTTGTATATTACTTGTTTTTTTTTAAATCTTTTAGGTCTCAATATATAAGTGCCTAAAGATCTTGACCCAAGTATTTTTAGAAATCTTTCTTTCCCAGTAATGTATCTATTAGGCATGAAGGTATGTGCATGTATACTAGGGTAGTGATCTGTGGAAAGTATGACGCTTCTATAAGTGCCTATCTCATTTATGTTAAGTATGCCAATTTCTGATAAAGATTTATGGTATATGGATGCTTGCTTTAATACTTCTACCCTAAAATTATGGCCTAGCTTACGCGTTAATCTGTTAGTTAATGGATTATTATCTATAATACTTAGCCTAGATTTCTCTTTCAGAGTATTAAGGATTCTCTCATTTTTCCAGTTTTTCAGATATTTATAACTCATAGCTCTATGCTTTCTGAACGACCTTTCCCCCATCTTTTAATTAACTTGTTCTTATTTTCATTATTAAGATCATCAAGGATTATCATGGTGTCCTTAACTATATCATAATTCATAATTGCATCATCAGGCGTTGCTAATTTAAAGTTATGATGAGAACCTGATTGTTTTATACCAAGATAATCACCTTGACCCCTCAAACGTAGATCTTCTTCTGCAATATTGAATCCGTTACTATGTTTTTCTAATGCAATAAGTCTTCTCATAGCATTATCATTAACTTCCTCTTTGTATATCAAATAACAATAACTTTGTTTGCTACTTCTTCCAACACGACCCCTAAGTTGGTGTAATTGGGATAACCCAAACCTGTTTGCATCCTCAATAACAATGCATGTTGCATTAGGCACATCTATTCCAACCTCAATCATAGTTGTACAAACAAGTATATCAATTTTGCCATTTATAAATTCAGACATAGTTTTATTGTTTTCTCTTGTATCATTTCGACCATGTAGCACAGCTATATTATGTGAAGGGTATTTCTCAGTAAGAGCATCAAAGATTCCCGAAACATATTCTAACTCTAGTGATTCAGTAAAATCTATGCATGAGCATACCCAATAAATTTGCTCATTGGATAATAGCGTATTTGAAATATGTTCATATAGTTTACCCTTATTAGATGAGGGTAAAATTTTAGTGATTATAGTTTTACGACCCTGAGGCATCTGGGAAACTACTGTATAATCCAAGCCTTCATATAAGACAAGCGACAGAGACCTAGGAATTGGCGTAGCAGATAAATATATTTCATGTGGATAAACACCCTTAGTGTTATTTGATGTTAATTTTACCCTTTGTTTTATACCAAACTTATGCTGCTCATCTATTATGACAAGTCCTAAATTTTTAAAAACAACATTGTCTTCAATTAATGCATGTGTGCCTATAACTATATTAGAATCACCATGTGAAATTGAATCTAATAAAGAGGCTTTAGCTTTACCTTTTATTTTACTTTTGATACATAATATTTTTACTGATAAATCTAAAAATATTTGTTTAAATGTTTTGTAATGTTGGTCTGCTAGTATTTCAGTTGGAACAAGGATAGCAACTTGTAAGTCAGACATTGTGGCATAATGAGCTGCTACAGCTGCTATAATTGTCTTGCCTGAACCAACATCACCCTGAATGAGTCTTTTGGTAGGATATGTATTGTTTAAGCTATTTCTTATATCGCCTATAGCATTTTGTTGTGATTGTGTTAACTTAAATGGCAGTGATTCTATAAAAGCATTTGACGCACTATCATTTATAAGAAACTTGTGGCTCCTATTAGTCTGATATTTCTTTTTTGCATTTATTAACATAAGTTTATATGCTAATAGTTCTTCTAAAATAAATCTCTGTCTACCTAACTCAAACTGTAAGTTTGATTTATCAAAATCATAAGATTCTTGAAAATGAAAGTATTTTAATGCATCCAAGTAGTGTGGTAATTTAAACTTTTTTAAAAGACTGACACTAAATATATCAGCATTGTTCTTCCTCTGTAAATATTCATATATGAATCTAATGAGCTTTCTTATTTTATTCTGAGAAATCATTTTCTTTGTTTTGTAGTAAGGAATAACTTTCTCAATTACATCTTTGCCAGTTATGATTTCTATGTCAGGATGTATGAATTCAATAAGTCTGCCCCTAAGTCTAGCTATTCCTGAAAATCGTATTTTAAGACCTGGTTTTAGATTCGTATAGATCATTATTTTATGAATAAAACGAATTTGGATGCTTGTGCCTTCAACGTCAACACTTAGTATTAGATTCGGCTTTGATCCTTTGGTCTTAAAGGCTTTTTGTATGTCACCTATTAATAAACATGAGGAAGAATTCTCTATGTCAGAAATATTCGTTAGTTTAGTTTTATCTATTAAGAAAGATGGCAAAAAAAGAATTAAATCACTGATTCTTTTTATACCTATAGAGTGAAGTTTTAGTTTTGTCGAAGGTCCTACAGACGGCAAATCCTCGAGGCTATTATCATCCAAAGTATTTTTTATCGTCATATGTACTAGTCACCGATATAAACAATCGCATCAATTTCGACTAAAACATCTTTTGGAAGACGACTAACTTCAACAGCTGCCCTAGCTGGGTAAGGTTCGTCAAAAACTGTGGACATTGCATCATTAACAGATTGAAAGTCAGCTAAGTCTTTTAAATAGACATTTAATTTAACAACGTCACTAAGTTTATTATCTGAATCAACAATGATTGCCTTTAGGTTTTTTAGAACTTGCTTTACTTGTACATTAAAGTCTTCAGAGACTATTTCCATAGATTCAGGAACAAGTGGTATTTGGCCAGACACATACATAAACCCTCCAGCTTTAACTGCCTGAGAATATGCGCCAATTGCTGACGGAGCATTTTTTGTATGAATAGCTTTTAATTTTGTCATGGTTTTGATCTCACATATCCAGCGTTTTTGAGTTTCTCCAAATAATCATGCCAATATTCCTTATAGTTCTTAGCAAGCTCATGTAAATATTCCCACGAATATAGCCCTGTGTTATGGCCATCATCAAAAACAATTTTAACAGCATAGTTCCCTATGGGCTCAATTTGATCAATACCAACATTTTCTTTACCTTTCTGCAAAACTTCTTGTCCTGGCCCATGACCTTTTACTTCAGCTGATGGAGAAAAGCATCTGAGATACTCAGATGTTAAGTCAGCATTCAGGCCATCTTCAAATGTTAGCGAAAGTGTATTAGTTTTTTTAATATATCTAATCTCAGTAGGCTTAATCATTAACTAAGTATATATTTATATTCGAGAGATTTCACCGACTATTCTTATTTTTGCTGACTGCTCTTGGGTGTGAGTTTGAGTAGACCTTTTTTAGATGCTCAAAATCTACATTTGTATAAATCTGGGTGGTGCTAATATCCTCATGTCCAAGAAATTCCTGAACAGCTCTTAAATCTCCAGAAGATTCTAGTAGATGTGTTGCACAGGAATGGCGAAGTGTGTGAGGGCTAATTTTACAATTGATGCCCTTGAACTTGGCCCAATAATTCAGCCTTATTTGAACTGATCTGTTAGACAGTCTTTTGCCAAACTTATTTAGGAATACTGCATCATTGGTCACACATGTAGACCTTCTTTTATCTAACCATTTTTTTATAGCAGATAAAGCTTGTGATCCAATTGGCAGGTATCTTTGTTTTTTACCCTTACCTATAACAGACAAGGTTCCATCTTTTATGCTTAATGATGAGACATTTAACGATGTGATTTCACTTAATCTTAATCCAGAACTATACATCAACTCAATCATTGCTTTATCTCTTATTGAAGCAAAACTAGTCTCAGGAATGTCACATAACTCATCTATCTGGCTTATTGATAGTATGAGTGGCAACTTTTGTAATCGTTTAGGGACAATAATTTTCTTTGAAGGATTTATAGAGATTAATTTTTTTTTATATAAAAAAGAAAAAAAAGATCTGATAGAAGATGCTTTTCTAGAAATGCTAGTTGCCAGAAATCCAGTTCTGTTGAGAGAGTTAATATATTTTTGAATAACATCGGTAGTGATTTCTAAAACATTAGATATATTATTACTGGACAAATAAGTAAAAAATTTATCTAGGTCTAGTGAATAGTTTTTAAGAGTGTCGTTACTATATCTCTTTTCATATTTAAGATAAGAGTAAAAAGTCTTTATATAACTATTTAAATCAGACATCGCAGGCCCCTTCATATTCAAAAGAAGTAGGTCCTGACAAATACAAAGTTTCATCTTCACGATCAATTTCAAGAACGCCGCCGTCTTGCTCAACATAAATTTGGTCAAGCTTGTTAGCAAAGACACTACAATACTTAAAAGCGAAAGCAGCTGTTGCAGATGCTCCACTACCACATGAACTTGTCCATCCAGCTCCTCGTTCATTTACCTTGAGCTTGATATAATTATCTTTAGCACCAATAAATCTGTCAAAATTTAATATAAAAGAAATATTAGGTGCTGTGGAATAAAGATGATATAAAGATTTTATAATATAATCTCTATGATCATAACAACCATTTGTAAAAACAACACAATGAAAATTTCCAAGCATAATAGGCGAAAACGAAAATGATGCATCAGTGTTTTCATTCAAATTAACATGAAAGTAGAATTTTTCATCCTTAAGAGTAAATGTCGTTGGTTTTTGCATGAGATCTTGTTTTAGGAAAGTAGGTTTGCCCATAGTAATTTTTATATGATTCTCACTTAGATATGACGCATGGTATTTTATGCCTTTGACAGCTATAGATGATGTTTTGTAATTATAATATTTATTGAGAAAGGACATGATCGCACGCATACCGTTCCCGCACTGATATGCCTCTGACCCATCTTGATTATAAATCTGGCATAGAACATTATCAGGACTCTTTATATTCAATAGTAATAACTGATCACAGCCTATACTGTCTCTTGAGGATATTTTCTTAACCTGAGAAGTTGTAAGATTATATTGCGAGATAGTGTTGTCAATAACGATAAAATCATTGCCCTGGCTGTTCATCTTGACAAAATTTAATTTCATATCATTTCTATTCGAGTTCTATAAAAATTCTATCTCATTTTCTAAGATCTGATCAATAGTATCTCTCTTGCGAATTTTATTTACTTCATTATTTGAAATTATGTATTCGTCGATCTTTGGTCTTGTATTATAATTTGAAGAAAGAACAAATCCATATGCACCGACACTTTCGACTGCAAGAAAGTCTCCTTGTGCTATCGATAACTTTCTGCCTTTACCAAGAAAATCTGCAGTTTCACAAATAGGGCCAACTACGTCATAGGAAGTCTTGCCAGTACTTTTGTTTACGACCTCTATAATAGAGTGAAATGCTTCGTATAAAGGTGGGCGCAGCATATCATTCATGCCTGCATCTGTAATGGCAAAGCTTTTTGTAGATGACTCCTTTATATTAATTATCTTAGTAATCAATAAACCAGCTTCTCCCACGATAGATCTGCCAGGCTCGATCACTAACGAAAGTTTTCTGTCGCCTATTATTTTGATAACTTCTGAAATAAATATGTTTTTATCAATAATAGGTTCTCCCTCGTAAGAGATACCCAAGCCTCCGCCTATATCAATATGCTTCAACGGGATACCACTTGCATCAAGATCATCTACGATTGCAATTATTTTTACAAGAGATTCTAAATAAGGCTCAAGCTCCATTATTTGTGAACCTATATGAAAATCAATTCCAGTAATTGTAATTCCATCAAGAACTGATGCATCTTTATAGAGCGCCAATATATCTGATTGATCAATTCCAAATTTATTATCACTCATCCCAGTTGTTATATAGGGATGAGTATTAACATTAATAGCAGGATTTACTCTAAAGGATATATTGGCTTTTTTATTTTTTTGTTGTGCAATTTTATTTATCGTATGTAACTCATCTTTTGATTCTACATTGAAGCACATAATACCAATATCGAGAGCTTGTATAATTTCTTCTTCAGTTTTCCCAACACCAGAAAAAACAATCTTAGCTGGATCCCCGCCTGCCATTAAAGCTCTAGTGAGCTCACCACCTGAAACTATGTCAAAACCAGACCCAAGTTTAGCGAGGAGTGAAAGTATAGAAAGGTTTGAGTTTGCTTTAACTGAGTAACAAATATTATGACTGTGGCCACCAAAGCTTTCACTATAAGAATTATAATTATTTTTGATGATATTTTCAGAATATAAATAAAAGGGTGTCTGACGAGATTTAGCAATCTCTAAAATATTATTATTATCAAAGTGTAAAATGTCGTCTTTATAATCGATTGTCATCTAATACTCTGTATCGCTAACAGACGATTGTTCAGAATTAATTTCAGGTATATTTTGATCTGGAAGAGTTAAAGGTCCTTTGTTTCCACAAGACACAAGAAGAAACGATACAATGACAAACAATAGTAATCTAGGAGAGCTAATATAAGAATATTTAATTTTATTTATCATATGATACATTATAATCATAATATTGATTGGCTACTAGACTCATGATGAATTTAAATAATGATGATGTAATAATAATAGGTGATACAGAAATAGCATCAAAAGTAATATTCTGGTTTCATGGCTATGGATCTAATAATTGGTCATTTGAGCCCATTATGAAAATGATTAATATGCAGATGAACAATGAAATTTGCATAGTAATGCCAAATGCTCCTTTAGTAGATAACAAGAGATCATGGTATCCGTTACCTACAACAGCAGAAGATGGTTCAATAGAAGAAGATCATAGAGGCCTAGAAGAGAGTAAAGCAGAGATAAGCAGATTCATAAATAGCTTCAGTTTAAAAGCAGAACAGCTTTCTATAATTGGTGGATTCTCTCAAGGCGCAGCATTGTCACTTAGCATGTTGTTCAATACTTCGCATAAATTCCACGGATGCATTGCGCTGTCTGGTTATATGCCAAGTGCTGAATTTTATAAAGATTCAGATATTATGAGAAGTAAAATATTTATAGCGCATGGTTTTTCAGATCAAGCTATTAGTTTTGATGATTATGAGAAAACATTTAATTTCTTAAGTTCGAAAACTAAAGAGATTGTAAGTTATACAGGAGATTTTGGCCATACAGTAACTAAGGAAGTAAGCCAGAAAGTTTCAGAATGGTTAAGTAATTAATATGAGCCCTGTTTTAGGGCTCATATTAAAGCCACTAGTCTCTATGTCTTTGAGCTGCAGCCATAGCTGTTTCACTGCCGTATTTCTCATTGATTTTTTCTACTGTTTCAAAATGATCAGCTCGTCTATGAGTTAAGCAGTTTCCTTTTTTATCAACGCCCCATAGAGCATATGCTATAAAAGGTTTCAGATGGTCAGGTGTTTGGTCAAAATGTGGGATACCAAATCTTATTAAAAGATTATTACGGTCAGCACCACTTGCTTTTTGCTCAGCAATAATTCGTTGAACTTCAACCTGAAGATCCTTCACGTCGTCGCCATTCCACGAACCAACCACTGTTCCATCGGGCAATATAATATCGTCACCATTAGGTATTGGATGTTCTGCCATGATTACTCCTCCTTATTTGTCGTTCTTGTTTATTATAGTGAAAATATACTCAAAAATATATAATCCGCTAAAGAGAAATTTGACTTTATAGCTCAATTACAAGGAAATTCAGATATATAAGCATTTCTAAGAGCTAAACCAAGCAAAGGAGCATCACCATACCTCGAATAGAATGAAATATTTTCTTCAATCTCTATGTCTATCAAACTCCTAATTTTAGCAGCTGACAATATTAGATCATTTGGTTTGCAGAAAAAATCTAAGGAATGCTTAGTAAATGTGTATTCTTGTGCCCAATCTAGACCACCCTCTAGACCATAAATATATTGGTCATACATCTCAGGTGTTGCTCTATCTAAGTAATCATCGACTGTAGGGGCAGAACTATGACTTACTATGCTATATGACATTGCAAGAAAGAATATTACAAACTTATGCATTACTTGAAACCGAATTTTTTAAGACGCTTTAAAATAGCTGTTGATTCCCTTTTTACAGATTTCGGGGCTGTTTCACCAACTCCGTTTCTAGACTTAACTGATGTTATAGGATCAAGGACTTTATGTATATCAGGCTCTATTAAGTCTGAAAAGTTTCTTAAATCCTCTATTGAAAGATCTTTCAGCTGGATAGATTTCTTCTCACAAAACTTAACAATGTCTCCTACAACATGATGTGATGTTCTAAAAGGCATGCCTTTTTTTGATAAGTATTCTGCTAAATCTGTAGCAGTAGAAAAGGAGCTTGATGCTATTGAAGCTGCATTGTTTTTATTAAGTGACATCGTCGATAACATTCTTGGCATTAAGCTCAAACAACTCATTGTGGTGTCAATTGATTCAAACAATATACTTTTATCTTCCTGCATATCTCTGTTATAAGTTAAAGGGAGGCCTTTCATTAGTGTTAGAACGCCAACAAGACTGCCGTATACACCACCTGTCTTGCCTCTAATTAGTTCAGGCACATCGGGGTTTTTCTTTTGCGGCATTATAGATGACCCTGTACAAAAACCTTCATCTAATTCTACTAAACTAAATTGTGGGTTCATCCACAATACTAACTCTTCACATATTCTTGATAAATGCATCATGATCATGGAGTTTGCATAAGCAAAGTCGCATACAAAATCTCTATCACTAACTGCATCCATAGAATTCTTACTTATTGATTTAAAACCTAGCGCTGTCGCAACCATGGTTCTGTT
>JAYNVZ010000001.1:46405-53557 GCA_038101125.1 Gammaproteobacteria bacterium
GTTTAGCTTCAGAGATGTCCCAGAAAGAGCTGCAGAACCTAATGGCATAATGTTGATGGATTCTCTATTATTTATTAACCGAATTTCATCTCTATGAATCATTTCGCACCACGCAAGCAAATGATGGCCAAATGTGACAGGCTGGGCCACCTGCATATGTGTGAATCCTGGAAACAATGAATCAGAGTGTTTGATAGCAACGTTAGCTAGAACAAATTGTATATCTCTAAGTTGATCTATATACAGGTCAATAAAATCTCTTAAATATAAGCGCAGGTCTGTTGCAACTAGGTCATTTCTTGACCTCCCAAGATGAATTTTTTTGCCTACATCGCCAATAATTGATACCAATGCATTTTCAATATTCATGTGTACATCTTCAAAATCAATAGACCACTCAAGTTTGCCATTTTCAGCTAGTGCGAGGACCTTTTTTAAACCAGCGACGATTTTCTTCTTTTCAGCAGATGTAATATGTTCACAACTCTTAAGCATGTTCACATGAGCTATTGTTACTTTAATGTCTGAGCTGAATAGTACAATATCTATATTAAGGCTTTGGCTAAATTCAAGAACCTCAGCATCCATTTGTTTAGTGAATCTACTAGACCAAGTTACATTTTTCATTATATTTGTTATTTTTTAATTACATTATTTATAAGTAAGTATAGTATAAATAAAAACAAAAAATTATAAATATGAAGAAAATAATTAAACTTGCAACAAGGAATAGCCCATTGGCATTGAAACAGGCGGATCTGGTAAAACAGATTATGTCTAAGAACTGTGAAATTAAAATTGTACCGATGACATCATCCGGTGATACAGTTTCGAAGAATGTTTTTAAACAACATGGAGGCAAAGGCTTGTTCCTAAAAGAGTTAGAAGAGTCATTGTTAAGCAAAAAATGCGACATTGCCGTTCATTCATTAAAGGATGTTCCAGCAACGTTAAACAACAAGTTCAGAATTGTATCAATTTCTGAAAGAGAAGACAGTGCAGACGCTCTAATCTCAGAAAATTTTAATTGTATAGATGAGTTACCAAAGAATGCGATCATAGGCACATCTAGTCCCAGAAGAATCTCGATGCTAAAAAAATATTCAAGTAATTTTAAAATTGTTGAAATTAGAGGGAATATTCAGACTAGATTGAAAAAAATGAAAGATCAAAAAATTGATGCAATAATTCTAGCTGCAGCTGGACTGCATAGAATGGGGCTAAAAGATAGAATCAAACAATACCTCCCTCTAGATGATTTTATACCGTCAGCAGGACAAGGAATACTATGCATTGAATACTTAGAATCAAATTATGAAATTGAAAGAATATTAACAAAACATACGATTGAAAAAGTACAAATATGTGCTGAGATAGAAAGAAATTTTATAAAAGCTTTGGATGGTGATTGCATGTCACCGATTGGGGTCCATGCGAAATTTAAGAAAGGTATAATTGAAGTATGTGCGTTTGTATCAGATATTGATGGTAAAAATAATATTAGAACTAAATATAAGAACACTTCTGACAAAGATGTTAATACCGGAGTAAAACTTGCAGACATCTTTATAAAGCAGGGTGCAAGAAAACTTTTAAGCAAATAGTATGAAAATAACAGTAACCTCAGAATTAACTATATATAATGACTTAGTAAAATTATGCCGTAATAAAAATATATCAATAGAAAAAAAAATAGCTCTTTCTATAGAAAAACTTTCATTGGAAAATAAAATTTATAAAAACCCTATGGCTGATGTACAGAATATTATATTTCAAAGCAAGAATGCTGTTAAGTATTCTGTTGATGTGCATGAAGAAATAGCAAAGAATAGCAAAGCAAAGCTCTATTGTTTAGGCAAATATACTAAATTAGAGTTAAGCAGATTATTTATTAATGAGATTATCCATCCAAAAGAAAACTACTCCAGCGAAGAATTGATACGCTTAATAAGTAAAGAGAAAAAAGACAACGCGTCATATATAGTAATAAAAGGCGAAGGTGGTAGGAGTTATATAAGTGAACAGTTACTTAAACTAGGAAGAGTGGTTGATGAACTAAATGTATATAGGAGGAATGAAATAAATGAATTCATCAGTGAAGATGATTTATCAGATATAGAAAACAACTATATTTTAGTGTCTAGCAAAACTGCATTAAGAGCTTTTATTAAAATTATAAACAAATCACCAACTTACAAAAAAATGATACTAGTGATACCAAACAATCGATTAATTGAAGATATTAAAGATAATCCTTTTGATGATGTAATGATTATTGCAAATAATAATAGTGCAGAGACATATGTTGAAACAATGCAAAAGCATAATGAATAAGAGTAATTTAATATTGGCTGGGAGTGGGTACTTAGGTGAATCAATAATCGCCGAGTATAATATTATTAAGAATACATTTAATATTATAGAGCTTTGTAGAAGCATAAAAAATAGAGGGCCAGAGGTAAAAACAATACAAATAGATTTCGACAAGAGCACTGATGATATGAGTTATGTAGAACGGTCGGTAATTGTGTACATGGCACCGCCAGATACTTTGAGTTTAAAAGATACGAGGCTAAATAAGTTTTTGAACAACATCAGTAATTATAAAGTAAAGAAATTAATTTATATTAGTACAAGTGGTGTCTATGGAAATTGTAATGGAAATATTGTAAATGAAGAAAATAAGATAAATCCTTTGACTGATAGAGCGAAGAGAAGAGCGGACGCAGAAATTCAAATTCAAAAATTCTGCATGAGGAAAAATATTAGTGGCATTATTTTTAGAGTACCTGGGATTTATGGTCGCAACAGGCTACCCGTAAAAAGAATAAAAGAGCGTGACCCACTAATTAATATTGAGGAAAGTCGTACGACTAATTTAATACATGTTAGTGATTTAACAAGGCTTGTAATCAAGGCATTGAACCTTACAAACAAAAAAACAGAAATAATAAATGTGAGCGATGGAAAGGCAGTAAAAACTACTAGGTATTATGAAATTATTTATAAAGCATTAAACATAAAGCTGCCGGAGTATATAAGTTACGAGCAGGCTATAAGCATGTACGATGAGAAAAGAGCGAGCTTTTTGAAAGAATCTAGAGTTTTAGACGTTACTAAAATGAAACAATTATTTCCAGGTTGTATTAAATATAAAAAACTCGAAGACGGTATAAAAGAAAGCTTATAAGCCCAACCATCTTAGCAGAGGTTTCCATTCTTCACGATCTTGCGCGGTGGCAGACTCTCCCATTTCAAAAACACCGAGACCTGTCCTGGCAGATTTAATATAATTAGTGTTATCCCTGAAAGCAGTAACATATTTTAGACCTTTTTCTTTTACTAAATAAGTATCCAGCTCTAAGAAGATGTTAGTGTTAGCTCGAGCCCTGTTTGCAACTAATCCTACTTTAATTTTATTCCTAATCACAGGGCCCATTGAACGAAGAGAAACAAGAAAATCACCAGCCGCCTTCATGTCGATAGGCGATGGCATTACTGGAACAACAATCATATCTGCCTTTTTAATGTATGTATCTAGTCTAGACCCATAGATGGCAGCAGGTACATCATATATTACTACAGTATTTTTATTTTTTTTGAGTGGTTTTTGAAATTTTGTAGATCCTTTAATCTTAGGTTTATTTACAGGTCTTTCTCTTAGCCATTGTGTGCTAGAGCCCTGAGGGTCCAGGTCAACCAAGTGAGTTTCATATCGTTTCTGTGCACAATAAGCCGCAAGGTTTACAGCTATAGTGGTCTTTCCAGAACCACCTTTAGAATTGATTACCATAATAGATTTCATGGTTTGTCTCCAAGTAATAATTTATGATATCAAAGTGGCTGATAAACTACCATTAATATTACTCCAATATAATCCTAACTGGCGCATGGTCTGATGTCCTTGGTTCTACCAAACACCAAGACTTATGACGAGTCTCTTTGTCTATATAATAGCCAGAACATTTTTTCCTAATCTTGTCTGACGCAAGGATTAGGTCAATTCTATAGCCGATATTACGCTGAAAGGCGCCTGACCTATAATCCCACCATGTAAAAGTCTTAGGTGGAAAATTAAAATCATCAAAAACATCATATAAACCAAGATCTAACAATTTCTGTAGCGCAGACCTTTCTTTATCAGAACAGAGAATTTGGCCAGAGGTTTTTTGGACGTCAAAAACATCATTATTAGTTGGCGCAATATTAAAGTCACCAAGAAGAACTACTTTATCATTATGTGAAAGTAATTTTTTTGTAAATGTGTGAAGTTTTTTTAACCATGATAGTTTGTATGCATACTTATCTGTATCAATATCATGGCCATTTACTACATAAAGGTTAAGTATGGATATTCCATCAATAGTAACAAGCAATGACCGGGCTTCGTTTTTGTCTGTTTTAACTGGATTTAGCTCAACATTACTTGGCTTGAGTTTAGAAATTATAGCAACACCATTATAAGTTTTTTGACCATGGAAAGTAACTTGATACCCGGCATCTACAATAGTATCAATAGGGAAGTTATCGTCAGTTGACTTAGTTTCCTGTAGAACAAGAACGTCAGGGTTAAATTCTTCGAGATACTGAAGAACGCCATGTATACGAACTTTAATAGAATTAACGTTCCATGTAGAAATTATCATATATCTAAGTTTTTTACAGAAGAGTATTTTTGTTTTATAAACTCACGCCTAGGTTCTACATCATCACCCATAAGCTCAACAACTACTTGGTTAAGATCCTCTAATGGCAAAACTTTAAGCAAAGATCTTGATTTAGCATTCATTGTAGTTTCTTCTAGCTGTGATGGATTCATTTCACCAAGACCCTTGTATCTTTGGAGAGTCATTGACCTCTTACTTAAATCTATTAGAGAATTTAAACAATCTTTAAATTTGTAAGCAGATGATTCATCATCTGAATCCAAAGAAGTGTATTTAAAACTAGAAGAAGCATATTCTTGTAAGTTTAACTTTACCAGGTCTGAGTAGGAGTCAGAGCTAAAAAAATGTTTATTTAAAGGATCTAATTGTGTCGAAACACCGTTAATGGTTTTAGTAATATTTATATTATAAGTTTTATCATCCACAGGTTCTTTAGACGGTGATAGATCAAATTTAATATTAATTGGTGTATTGGTGTTTAAAAATTTCTTAAACGATGAACACCAAGATTTAATTTTTTTTAAATTCTTAAGGTCATCAACAACAAGCATCTCAAAGAAAGCTAAGTTCTCTAGTATTAATTTGTCTCTCCTAGATGAGAACTGGTCAATGACAGAACTCAGGCTAGAATATGAATTTAGCAATGAATAAAGGACTTCTTTGTTGACTTTGACATCGTCAATAAGCAAAGAAAAGTTAGAAGAAATATCTTCGTTTATGAAACTAGACAAAGCTTTGTCATCGACGAGATATTTTTGAGACTTACCTTTTTTCATCTTATACAAAGGTGGCTGAGCAATAAATACATGCCCATGATCTATAAGCTTCTTCATCTTAGTCTCAAACAATGTTAAAAGTAATGTCCTTATGTGCGCACCATCAACATCAGCATCAGTCATGATGATGATTTTTCCATACCTTAGATTTTCTAATTTTAGATCATCACCAAAACCACATCCTAAGGCTGTTATAAGAGTTGTTATTTCAGATGATGATAAGATTTTGTGATCTTGTGCACGTTGAGTATTTAAGATCTTGCCTTTTAATGGGAGAATAGCTTGAGTTTTACGGTCTCTAGCTTGTTTTGCAGAACCACCAGCAGAATCACCCTCGACTATAAATAGCTCAGTTTTTGTAGGGTCTTTTTCTTGACAATCAGCCAACTTACCAGGAAGATTTCCTATGCTTAATGGATCTTTTCTTCTAATTAATTCTTTTGCTTTCCTAGCTTCTTCACGAGCTTTAGCCGCTTGATAAATCTTTGCAAGTATAGATTTTAGCTCTTTAGGGTTCTCCTCGAAAAATTCTGAAAGCTTACTATTAAGACTAGATTCAACTATGCCTTTTACTTCTGATGAAACCAACTTATCTTTTGTCTGAGATGAAAATTTAGGATCAGACATTTTTACAGAGATGATAGCTGAGAGACCTTCTCTAGAATCGTCACCTGTTACATCAATCTTGTCTTTTGACCCTGATGATTGTTTTGTAATCAAATTATTAACAGTTTTAGTCAGTGAAGCTTTAAAACCAGATAAATGAGTACCACCGTCTTTCTGCGGAATATTATTTGTAAAACAGAGAATATCTTCCTGATATGAAGAATTCCATAACATGGCAACCTCTACGAAAATACTTTTAGATTCAGATTTGAAATATATGATTTCTTCTTGAATGAGGGTTTTTTTCTTTGTTATCTCTTTTATGTATTCTTTTATACCGCCTTCGTATTTATATTCTTCTTTCACCGACTTTGTCTCGTCTGTAAATCTAATCCTTATTCCACTATTTAAGAAAGCAAGTTCTTTAAACCTTCTCCTGAGGAGTTCTGTGTTGTATTTCGTTAAGGTGAAATATTTTTTGCTAGGTTTAAATGATATTTTTGTGCCGTTTAGTTCTGTTTTCCCATCTATCTTCAGTGGAGCAATAGGCTTGCTGTCCTTATATTCTTGCGTGTGTATTGAGCCATTCTTATAAATGGTCAGCTCTAATGTTTCTGATAAAGCATTAACAACAGAAACACCTACACCATGTAATCCACCTGACACTTTATATGAGTTATCATCAAACTTGCCGCCCGCGTGAAGAACAGTTAGGATCACCTCTGCAGCTGATTTTTTCTCTCCGGGGTGTTCATCAACTGGTATCCCGCGCCCATTATCTATTACGGTTACAGATTGGTCTTCATGTACGGTCACATCGATAGTATCACAGTGCCCCGCTAAGGCCTCATCTATAGAGTTGTCCATGACCTCAAAAATCATTTGATGCAGTCCGCTTCCATCGTCTGTGTCACCAATATACATTCCAGGTCTCTTTTGGACAGCTTCTAAGCCCTTTAATACCTTAATATTTGATGAATCGTATTTGCTGTTAGCCACTATTAACCACCTTGAGATTATTTCCCTTAAATTCGTATACTCTTATGTCTTTGTTATTAACTATAGACTCTTCCAGTTTTGTCTTATACAGGTCTGGGGCAGTG